>NZ_QORY01000028.1:0-121080 GCF_008368755.1 Bacillus sp. AR2-1 | reverse complement strand
AATATGTAGCAATGTTATCTAATAGATCGAGGACATAAACAACTTATAACTTTTAAAGAAAATGTTATCTAGTTTTGAAGGAATAGACTAATAGTCTGGTGATGATGGCAGAGAGGTCACACCCGTTCCCATACCGAACACGGAAGTTAAGCTCTCTAGCGCCGATGGTAGTTGGGACCTTGTCCCTGTGAGAGTAGGACGTCGCCAAGCAATATTAATCCGCAGTAGCTCAGCGGTAGTGCTATCGGCTGTTAACCGATCGGTCGTAGGTTCGATTCCTACCTGCGGAGCCATTGGAGAGCTGTCCGAGTTGGCCGAAGGAGCACGATTGGAAATCGTGTATACGTCACAAGCGTATCAAGGGTTCGAATCCCTTGCTCTCCGCCATAGGATTTATAATATTTGGCCCGTTGGTCAAGTGGTTAAGACACCGCCCTTTCACGGCGGTAACACGGGTTCGAATCCCGTACGGGTCACCACTTTTGGAGGATTAGCTCAGCTGGGAGAGCACCTGCCTTACAAGCAGGGGGTCGGCGGTTCGATCCCGTCATCCTCCACCATATAAATTATATGAATAGTATTATCGCGGGGTGGAGCAGCACGGTAGCTCGTCGGGCTCATAACCCGAAGGTCGCAGGTTCAAATCCTGTCCCCGCAACCAAATGGTCCCGTGGTGTAGTGGTTAACATGCCTGCCTGTCACGCAGGAGATCGCCGGTTCGACCCCGGTCGGGACCGCCATTTTAATAAGGCTCGGTAGCTCAGTCGGTAGAGCAGAGGACTGAAAATCCTCGTGTCGGCGGTTCGATTCCGTCCCGAGCCACCATTTATCTTAATAATATACGCCGGCTTAGCTCAATTGGTAGAGCAACTGACTTGTAATCAGTAGGTTGGGGGTTCAAGTCCTCTAGCCGGCACCATGTAAGTTTCGGAGGGGTAGCGAAGTGGCTAAACGCGGCGGACTGTAAATCCGCTCCTTCGGGTTCGGCAGTTCGAATCTGCCCCCCTCCACCATTTACATAGGGGCATAGTTTAAAGGTAGAACTGAGGTCTCCAAAACCTCCAGTGTGGGTTCGATTCCTACTGCCCCTGCCAAATATATTTACACAACATGGCGGTTGTGGCGAAGTGGTTAACGCACCGGATTGTGGCTCCGGCATTCGTGGGTTCGATTCCCATCAGTCGCCCCATTTTTATTTTTAAAATTACAAATAATTTAATTGATACTTACATATAATTAAGTAAGAATTCGATGGGCTATAGCCAAGCGGTAAGGCAACGGACTTTGACTCCGTCATGCGCTGGTTCGAATCCAGCTAGCCCAGCCATTTTGCGGAAGTAGTTCAGTGGTAGAATACAACCTTGCCAAGGTTGGGGTCGCGGGTTCGAATCCCGTCTTCCGCTCCAATTTAATATGACATGCCGGGGTGGCGAACTGGTAAGGCAGAGGACTGCAAAACCTTTACCACCGGTTCAAATCCGGTTGCCGCCTTTCTTTTGTGCCGATGTGGCGGAATTGGCAGACGCGCACGACTCAAAATCGTGTTCCTTCGGGAGTGTCGGTTCGACCCCGACCATCGGTATCATAAACGAGGTAAAAAACTCTATACAATTAGTATAGAGTTTTTTTGTATTTTCTCTTCATTATATGACAAAATAAGTACAAAAAGTGTACGGTGAGTAGACTGCGAAACATTAAAAGGATAAAAACAAACATTCATTTTTATCCTTTTAATTGTGATATTCTATAAAATTCCAGCAAAATATTGTATATACAATATTCCCTTCGAGCACTCTAGAGAGAATTTCTCCACCCCGGTGACATGAAGTTAAATCCGACAGCACCAGTAGATATTAGTACATTATCAACGGTTAAGTTTGTAATTTCTAAAAACCTCTTTTCAAACTCTTCTTTGTTGTACTTGTACATAGTTGAGTGGCACGCCCACATGTGCGTTGAAGTACTCAACCAATCTCCTAATTCCTTTAATTCAGGAAATGACTCAAATTGAATTGGTTCATCTAATTTCATGAATCTCACTTGATAGATAGTTGGGTTTAACTTCTCTCCTATTCCTTTCAGACCATGTGCTTTTTTCTCATGTGAATGTGTCATAATTCTCCCTCCATCTCTCTTCAAATTTTTTCCTGTTTTTATTATACAACAATAGAAAGTAGTTATGGGAATATTATGGAAATATGTATCGGCTATATAAAAAGACTCTAACATTTCTGTTAGAGTCTTTTTTGTTAAATTATACTATGTGCTTCTAAAATTCGTAATAAATGTAGAAATTCATGTATAATATAACTTGTCGAAAGAACAAAATGATAGTAATTTATATTATGTCTGTAATATGAATCAAAAATGAACTTTTTATATTTCTTTTAAAAATGTGTTGAATACACATTATATTTCATATTAATATTTTTATGTAGATTTAAAACGGGAAAGAGAGTGGAAAGTATGGGTCGTAAATGGAATAATATTAAAGAAAAAAAAGCATCAAAAGATGCAAATACAAGCCGTATATACGCGAAATTTGGACGTGAGATTTATGTGGCAGCAAAACAAGGCGAGCCAGATCCAGAATCAAACCAAGCGCTTAGAGTTGTATTAGAACGTGCGAAAACATACAACGTACCAAGAACAATTATTGATCGTGCAGTTGAAAAGGCAAAAGGCGGTTCAGAAGAAAATTATGACGAGCTTCGTTATGAAGGATTCGGACCAAACGGATCTATGGTAATTGTAGATACACTTACAAATAACGTAAACCGTACTGCAGCAGATGTACGAGCTGCATTTAGCAAAAACAGTGGTAACATGGGTGTAAACGGTTCTGTAGCTTACATGTTTGATGCGACAGCTGTTATCGGTCTTGAAGGTAAAACATCAGATGAAGTTCTTGAAATTTTAATGGAAGCAGATGTTGATGCACGTGACATTCTAGAAGAAGAAGATTCTGTTATAGTGTATGCTGAACCTGATCAATTCCATTCCGTACAATCTGCACTTAAAGATGCTGGTGTTGAAGAATTCACAGTTGCAGAATTAACAATGCTTGCACAAAGTGATGTAGAACTTCCTGAAGATGCTCAAGTACAATTTGAAAAAATGGTTGATGCATTAGAAGATCTAGAAGATGTGCAACAAGTTTACCACAACGTAGACTTAGGAGAATAATACGATAGAAGCCCCTGTTCATTTAACGGATAGGGGCTTTTTTTCATGAAGTTAATTAAGAGGATGAATTAGTAAAGGTATTTTGCTTTAGACAGGGAATATGCTTATAGGGATATATGAAATAATCATTATTTCTAGGAGGTTTAATATGGAACATAAAACACCAAAGCATATCGTTGCTGTAGCAGGTTATTTAACAAATGAAAAAGACGAAGTGTTATTAGCTAAAGTACATTGGCGATCGGATACGTGGGAGTTGCCAGGAGGACAGGTGGAAGAAGGAGAAGCGCTCGATCAAGCTGTTTGTAGGGAAATAAAAGAGGAAACAGGATTAACGGTGAAGCCTATCGGTATTACAGGAGTTTATTATAATGCTTCCATGCACATTCTAGGTGTTGTTTTTAAAGTGGCATACGTGAGCGGTGAAATACAAATTCAGCCTGAAGAAATACAAGAGGCTAAATTTGTTGCTTTAAATGAAGAGAATATAGATGAGTATATAACGCGTCCTCATATGAAATCCAGAACGCTTGATGCGATGAGAGCAACACATTGTATTCCGTACGAAACGTGGGAAGTGCAGCCATATAATTTAATAGGTAGATTGTAAAGAAAAGAGTAGCCGGTTTGAGATACAATCAAATCACTACTCTTTTTTGTATACTGTTTAAGAAAAAGGTCAAAATAATAATAGTGCTAGTATTGATTTCAGGAACGTTTGTTCTGTGTAATGTATGATATATTGTATACATTTAGATTACTAGATACTTACAAATATATATTTTTGTAGATGATATAATGAAAATAGGATGTTTTAATAGGGAAGTATAGGCTTAAGGTATACTCTGTTATTGGTTTAGCATAATCTATATTCAATATTTCAGATGAATAGTAGATAAAAAAGGACTGTGATACAATACTTTTTTATACCTTACAATGATGTAAGGTACGTGTAAGAGAAATCGATGGGATATTTTTTTACAACAAGGTATTCTTAAAGTAAGAGTTATACGCTGTGTGGAAAAGAGGTGTTTAAGATGAAAGAACGAGTATTATCTAGGGTGAACTATCATCAAAAAGTTGCATTAAATCCAATGACTAAATTCTTTTATAAAGCCATTATTTTATTATTATTGTTAAGTTGTACGTTATTATTCATTGGAAATGTAATGATCGAGCAAAGTGATATTAGTAAATTACATGTACCTGCTAAGTTAGAGGTGCCAGAATCATTAACACATGCATTTATTGCGACAGAAGATAAAAGGTTTTATCATCATAACGGTTTAGATTATATAGCGATTGTCAGAGCGTCTGTTGAGAATATAAAAGCTGGTGGTGTTGTGCAAGGCGGAAGCACAATTACACAACAGTTATCCAAAAATGCCTTTTTAACGAATGAACGTACATTTTCTCGTAAGTGGAAAGAAATTTTTTATACGAAAAAAATTGAACGCACATTTACGAAGGATGAAATTTTAAAATTGTATGTAAGTAATATTTATTACGGAGAAGGAGCATGGGGAATTGAAAAAGCAGCAAACCTTTACTTCGGTAAAAAGGTGAGCCAATTAACGTTGGCTGAAAGTGCAATGATGGCTGCTGTAGTAAAGGCACCCGCTTATTACTCACCTGCACAAAATTATGATAAGGCCGTAGAGAGACGAAATGTCGTTTTGAGATTAATGGAGAAAGAAGGCTATATCAATCATAATGAGTATGTGCAAGCAGTTAGTGAGAAGTTAGTAATTCGTCATGATATAAAAACAGAGCAGTCGATGTTAAAGAGTGCTCGTGAAAAAGCAGTAAGCTAAAGGAAGTTCCTACATAGGAGCTTCCTTTTTTTGAATAAATTGTGACAAATTGTGACACAATATCGTCACAATTATTGTGTTTTTGTAATTTATGTGAGCGTGTTCATTGCGTGACGTATATAAGTGTTGATATTATGTGTATTGTGTACAATGCTGTATACAGAATATGAATTTAAAGAGGAATGTATATGAAATCAAATAAACTCATGGCTCTTGGTGTAGTTTTTTCTATCGCAGTATTGATTGTAATCGGAACAATTGCGTATAGCATCATAAATGACAAAAAAGATAAAGGGAATGAGATGTTTGCTTATTCCACACAACAATCTTTAGGGAAAGATGATGCCCCAGTTAAGGTAGTTGAATTTGGAGACTTCAAATGTCCTGCTTGTCGTACTTGGGATGTAACAGTATTACCACGATTAAAAGAAGAATATATCGATAAAGGTAAAGTGCAGTTATACTTTATTAACTTCCCATTTATCGGAAAAGACTCTGATTTAGGTGCAGCAGCTGGTGAAGCAATTTATAAACAAGATCAAGATTCATTCTGGATTTTCTACGATGAGATTTATCAAAGTCAAAAGAAAGACACGGAAGAATGGATTACAGAAGAATTACTTCTTAACATTGTGAAAGAGAAGCTTCCGAAAGTTGATGTAGAACAATTTAAGAAAGATTTACACAGTAAAGAAATAAAAGAAAAAGTACGTAAAGATTCAGATCGTGCTCAAAAATTAAAAGTTCAAGGTGCTCCTTCAGTATATATAAACGGAAATCTTGCAAACCCTGATTTCGATAGTATGAAGAAGGCGATTGATAAAGAATTGAAAAAGTGATGAGATACTCATCACTTTTTCGACTTTTTTCGATAAAATTCTTGCTTCCGTTTTTTTTACATGCTATACTACTTTACATAAGTTATTCTAATATCTTATATTTATTTCATATTTGCGGGTGTAGTTTAGTGGTAAAACAAGAGCCTTCCAAGCTCTGGTCGAGAGTTCGATTCTCTTCACCCGCTCCAAGTTTTATTAAATGTTTTTCTATAAATTGTGATCAACGCAGTGTTTCGTTTCTAAGATAAACGAGGCATTGCGTTTTTTAATGTTTGAAAAACATAATTGTATGCGAAAATAGAAGTAAAGAATAGTATTCCAAAAGTGAATTGCTAACCAATATAGTCGTTACATAAGGGATGGATTCATCTGAGGAGGCGATTAGGAATGGATTTTGAACAATTAAAGCAAGATGTCATTGCGTATAGTAAAACAATTGGTATAGATAAAATAGGCTTTGCTAGTGCCTCACCATTTGAGGAATTAAAGCAGAGGTTAATCCAGCAACAACAATTAAATTATCAATCGGGATTTGAAGAGTCTGATATAGAAAAGAGAACGAACCCACAGCTTCTACTACCTGGTGCAAAATCAATTATTGCGATTGCATTAGCGTATCCTTCAAAATTAAAAAATGCACCATTAAGTAAGCGCGGAGAACGCCGCGGTATTTTTTGTCGTGCCTCTTGGGGACAAGATTATCATCTTGTTTTACGAGATCGTTTGCAAAAATTAGAAGCATATTTAATCGAAAAACTTCCCGATATAGAAGTTAAGTCAATGGTTGATACGGGTGAATTAAGTGATCGAGCTGTTTCGGAGCGTGCCGGTATTGGATGGAGTGGTAAGAATTGCGCTATTATTACACCTGAATTTGGTTCGTATGTATATTTAGGAGAAATAATTACAAACGTTCCCTTCCCACCAGATCAGCCGATAGAAGATCAATGTGGAAGTTGTACAAAATGTATTGATGTTTGTCCTACAGGCGCTTTAATACAAGGAGGACAGTTAGATTCGAAGAAATGTATTGCATTTTTAACACAAACGAAAGGATTCCTACCGGAAGAATACCGCGACAAAATAGGAAATCGTATTTATGGATGTGATACATGTCAGACTGTTTGTCCGAAAAATAAAGGAATGGATTTTCATAATCATCCTGAGATGGAACCAGATCCTGAGTTAGTTAAGCCGTTATTAACACCACTTTTAACAATTAGCAATCGTGATTTTAAAGAGAAATATGGAATTATGTCTGGTTCATGGAGAGGTAAAAAGCCGTTGCAACGAAATGCAATTTTGGCACTTGCGCATTTTAAAGAGGCATCAGCAATTCCAGATTTAATTGGTGTTATGAAAGACGATCCAAGACCAGTACTTCGCGGAACAGCAGCATGGGCACTTGGGAAAATTGGTGGAGATGGCGTGGGCGAAGCTATTGAAAAAGCGATGCAACGTGAGAAAGATGAAGAGGTTCTTCATGAAATGAATCGCGGACTTGAATTGTTAGCGCAGAAAAAAGAGTAGATAATATCTCCCTTCTTCATATTGTAATATGGGAGGGAGACGAAATGGTTGTAAAAATAAATATTGAAAAGCAAGTACAACAATTTTTAGCATATGTAACAGAGAAACGAACAAATGTAGATGGTATTGCTGAAGATTTATTACAAATAGCACAGAGAAAGAAACAATTGTTTCAAAAGCGTAATGCAGAGATAGTGAAAGCAACTGCGGATGTTTCTTTCATGAGACAATTAAATAATAGCAATCATCAAGAAATTGATTATCAAATACATTTTAAATATTTAATTAAGCATAAAGAATTATTTTATATCGAAGAGGAACAACTAAAACGAAGAGTTTGTTTAAATAATAGTCGGGTAATAGGTGATTATGCTATTGAAGTGCCAGAAGCAGTTGGAATGAGTGAGACGTTAGAAAGGGAAGTTACAAAAGAGAAGTATGGTTCTTATCAGTACAACCGTTTAGAGGCGGTTAAATATGCAGAGCGTTGGTGGGATGATCGAAACCCTGTATATCGTAATTTCCCTGATAATTGTACGAATTTTATTTCTCAATGTCTTCATACTGGAGAAGTACCAATGAATGGATATCCTAATATTCGCAAAGGATGGTGGCAAAGGGAGAATCAGTGGAGTTGGAGCTGGGCTGTCGCACACTCTTTTTATTGGTATTTGTCAGGTGCTACAACAGGGCTTCGAGCTGAAGCGGTAGAAAGGCCAGAGGACCTTATTCTTGGTGATGTCATCGCTTATGATTTCGAGGATGATGGTAGGTGGAATCATACGACGATTGTAGTAGCAAAAGACGCAGATGGTATGCCACTTGTAAATGCACATTCAGCGAATAGCCGTCGGCGTTATTGGAACTATGAAGATTCTAGTAAATATACACCACAAATGAAATATAAATTCTTTCATATTATTAATGGGTAGAGATTTTTCGCTCAAGTGGTATAATACGTAGTAGACAAAAAACAGAGGTGAATATCGCGTGGGAGTACATGTTGTTTTATATCAACCAGAAATTCCAGCAAATACAGGGAATATTGCTCGTACTTGTGCAGCAACTGGAACAGAATTACATTTGATTAGACCGCTTGGATTTTCAACGGATGATAAAATGTTAAAGCGTGCAGGATTAGATTATTGGCAGCACGTGAAAGTTACGTATTATGATTCAATTGAAGAATTTTATGAGAAAAATAAAGACGGTGAATTCTTCTATTTAACAAAGTATGGCGAGAAAGCTCATACAGCATTTGATTATAGCAAACGTGAGAAGGATTACTATTTTGTATTTGGAAGAGAAACAAACGGCTTACCAGCTAATGTAATCGAAGAAAATTTCGATCATTGTTTACGTATTCCAATGACTGATAAAGTGCGCTCATTAAATTTATCTAATACAGCAGCTATTTTAATTTATGAAGCATTCCGTCAACAAAATTATCCGGGATTAGATTTAGAAATTGTTTATTAAAAGTCGCCATATGGCGACTTTTTTTCTAAAAATAAAAATAATATGTAATCATACATTTAAAAAAGGGTACATATTCATATAGAATGGGATATATGAATAAAAATAGATTAGACGGGTTGAGATAAATATGAAGGAACAATATAATAATCAAAATACCTTTTTAAGTATGATAGATATGGATTTAATAAGAAGAGGACTATTACATGCTATTCAAGATTTAGTATTTATTGTGAAAGTTATGGATGAGGAAACCTTTAAATATATTTATGTAAATAAGATAGGTATGGATTATGCGAAGCTAGGCGAAGAATGTTATGGAAAAACGTTTGCTGAAGTATTATCAGAAGATACGGCGGAAATATTGCGAGTGCAATATGCAAAAGTAGCGAGCGAAGCGAAAGCACATACCTTTTGTGATGTAGTTAGTTTACCAAAGGGTGAGTTACATTATGAATCTTCACTTAATCCTGTATTCGACGAAGAAGGAGTATGTCAGTTTATTATTTGTATTACGAGGGATATCACAGCTCAGATTGAGGAAAAGGCAGAGATAGAGGAAAAACAAATGTTGTTTAAGTCGTTATTAGAATATAATAATGACTCCATTATATCTATGGATTCTATAGGTAGAATTACATATGCAAATCCAGCAACGTATGAAATATTTGGATATCGATATGAAGAATTACATAATAAATTTATTTTTGAATTTATTAATAAGGAATATGAAAAAGATTTTCAAATTATATTTAAAGGAGCCCTGCAAGGAAGGGCAAAACAAATTGTTTCAAGGAAATATGTTCATAAAGAAGGGTACGAGCTCTATATTTCTTTGAGAACTATTCCGATTATTGTGAACGCCGAAATTGTTGGGGTATATATTGTTACGAGGGATGTTACAAGGCAAGTATTGAATGAAATGCGAACAGAATATTTAGCTTATTATGACCAATTAACAGGATTAATGAATAGAATTTCATGTGCAAATAAGTTAAATGTTTTTTTAAATGATAATACAGAGTTTGCACTTGTTTTTATAGATTTAGATGAATTTCACCTTATTAATGATACTTTTGGTCATAAAGAAGGAGATAAAGTATTACAAAAAGTTACAGAATGTTTAAGCAGTCTTCAAATAGACGGTATGCACTTATTTAGAGAACACGATGATCAATTTGTTATGTTAATAGAAAATATAACGAAAGAACGTGTAGAGATAGTTGCAAAAAGCATACTAAAAAAGATTAGTGAACATTTTGTAATCGAAGAAGAGGACGTCTATTTAAGTGCGTCAATCGGAATTGTAATGGCTCCAACAGATGGAGAGGATGAAAAAATATTATTCCAAAGAGTTGATGCTGCTTTGGAAAAAGCAAAAGAAAAAGGAAAAGGGCATTATCAGTTTTATTGCAGTGGATTAGATTGTGAGCGTGAACAAAGATTTATAATAGAAAACCAATTGCATCGTGCTATAGAAAAAAATGAATTCTGCTTGTATTATCAGCCACAAATGAATATTGAAACGAAAAAAATAGCGAGTATGGAAGCTTTAATAAGGTGGGAGAATAAAGAATTGGGATTTGTCTCTCCCAATCAATTTATTCCGCTAGCAGAAAGAACAGGATTTATTATTAAGCTTGATGAATGGGTAGTAAATGAAGTGTGTCGGCAAATACGTGAATGGTTAAATAAAGGATATGAAGTTGTCCCGATTGCAGTTAATATTTCAGCCAGGCACTTTCGCTCGATTACATTAATAGAGATGATTACACGGGCGTTACATAAGTACAATGTACCAGCTCATCTATTAGCGATAGAGGTTACAGAAGGAGCCCTTATGCATAAAGACATATCGAAAAGGGTATTGCTACAATTAAAAGAACAAAATTTAAAGATTCATTTAGATGATTTTGGGACGGGATATTCATCTTTAAGTTATTTAAAAACGTATCCAATTGATACGTTGAAAATCGATCGTTCTTTTATGGAAGGTATACATGTGGATGAACGTGATACGAATATTACAGCTGCAATTATTCATTTAGCTCATACTTTGGAATTGAATGTAATTGCAGAAGGTGTAGAAAAGGCGGAACAAATACAATTTTTGAAGGAAAAGAATGTGAAGTTTGTGCAAGGTTATTATTATAGCCGACCTTTATCAAAATATGATGTGGAAAATGTGTATTATAAATGATTGATAAAAAAAGTGATGTGCTAAGAAGCACATCACTTTTTTTGTGTACCGGGTTTATCATTGTAACCAGATGTGAAAATAGCTGTAAGAAATGTGAGTGATACACCTAAAATTAATAATAATTTCATACTAATATCCCTCCTATTTTTCAGTTTACGAATCTTAAATATGAATCAAAATGTATGTAAGGTTCTTGGAAGAAAAGAATTTATTTAAAATGAATAGAGGTGTAAAAACTTTAATACCTATATTATACAGAATTTTCTTTGAATTTTGGAGAGAATTTTATAGCACTACTGTATATTTCATTTTGATTTAAAGAATGTTTAAGGACATCCTAGCATACCTTTTATAATAATCCGATTGAACAAGGAGATGGGGGAGGAGCTATAATGGATATTCTAAAAAAGATTGAACAGCATCGAGCAGCAGAAGAACGGTTACAATGGGAAGGTACGTTTGCGGAGTATTTAGAGCTTGTGAAGGAAAGACCATGGGTGGCTCAAACAGCACACTCTCGCATTTACAATATGATAAAAGATGCTGGAATCGAAGAAGTAGATGGTAGAAGAAAGTATAACTTCTTTAGTAATCAGCTATTTGGATTAGAGGATGCTTTAGAACGTCTTGTGGAGGAATATTTTCATCCATCTGCAAAACGATTAGATGTTAGAAAACGTATTTTATTATTAATGGGTCCTGTTAGTGGCGGGAAATCAACATTAGTTACGATGCTGAAACGAGGATTAGAAACATATTCACGAACAGATCGAGGCGCAATTTTTGCAATTAAAGGCTGCCCAATGCATGAAGATCCACTGCATTTAATTCCGCATCATTTACGGGATGATTTCTTTGGTGAGTATGGAGTTAGAATTGAAGGGAATTTATCGCCATTAAACGTAATGCGTCTAGAGCAAGAATATGGTTCAAGAATTGAGGATGTAGTTGTAGAGCGTATTTTCTTCTCGGAAGATCGCCGTACAGGGATTGGTACATTTAGCCCGTCTGATCCTAAATCACAAGATATCGCCGATTTAACAGGTAGTCTGGACTTTTCAACAATCGCAGAATATGGTTCAGAATCAGATCCACGAGCGTATCGCTTCGATGGAGAATTGAATAAGGCAAACCGTGGGATGATGGAATTCCAAGAGATGTTAAAATGCGACGAGAAGTTTTTATGGCATTTATTATCGCTTACGCAAGAAGGGAATTTCAAAGCGGGAAGATTTGCGCTTATTTCAGCAGATGAATTAATTGTAGCGCATACGAATGAAACGGAGTATCGTTCCTTCATAGCAAACAAGAAAAATGAAGCATTGCACTCAAGAATTATTGTAATGCCAGTTCCATACAATTTACGAGTGAGTGAAGAAGAACATATTTATGAAAAAATGATTCGTGAAAGTGATGTATCCAATGTGCATATTGCACCGCACACACTTCGCGTTGCAGCAATGTTTACGATTTTAACTCGTTTAAAAGATCCGAAGCGTCCAGATATTGATTTAATTAAAAAGATGCGTTTATATGATGGAGAAACGGTAGAAGGCTATAATGCGATTGATGTAGAGGAGCTGCAACGTGAATATCAAGATGAAGGTATGAGAGGTATTGACCCTCGTTATGTTATTAACCGAATTTCTTCTACAATTATTCGAAAAGAGGTACCATCTATTAACGCATTAGATGTACTTAGATCGCTCAAAGACGGGTTGGATCAGCATCCGTCAATTAGTAATGAAGATCGAGAGCGTTATATGAATTTCATCTCATTAGCGAGAAAAGAATATGATGAAATTGCGAAGAAAGAAGTACAAAAAGCATTCGTGTATTCATATGAAGAATCAGCGAAGACACTTATGGATAATTACTTAGATAACGTTGAAGCATATTGCAATAAATCGAAATTACGTGATCCATTAACAGGTGAAGAAATGAGTCCAGATGAAAAGCTAATGCGCTCAATTGAGGAGCAAATTGGAATTTCAGAAAATGCTAAGAAAGCATTCCGTGAAGAAATTTTAATTCGCATTTCTGCTTATGCGCGTAAAGGAAAACGCTTTGATTATAATTCACATGAGCGTCTTCGCGAAGCGATTCAGAAAAAACTATTTGCTGATTTAAAAGATATAGTGAAAATTACAACATCAACGAAAACGCCAGACGAAAATCAGCTTAAGAAAATCAATGATGTTGTTGCACGCTTAATTGATGAGCACGGCTATAATTCTTCATCTGCGAATGAATTATTACGCTATGTAGGTAGTCTGCTAAACCGATAGTTTGATAACAAAACGCTGTCTCTTGTATTTTGCGGGACAGCGTTTTATTATCCATTTATATGTGTAAAGTGTCATACCTTGTCCAAATGTAATAAATTAAGATACAATTTCATGAATTTATTGTCAATTATTTTTACAATATGCATATGATAGAGTAACCAACCATTCATACGAAAAAAGCCAACACAATACAATATGTTGCAAAGTGTAAATGTGTGCAACTATGCATTGTGTTTCTTTCTTATCAACGGCTGAATATTTCTTTCTAGTATGTGAGTGGCAAAATTTTGTTTAGGATGCTCGGAGTATTATATGAAAAACGTTATATATGTTTATGGGATGAATTTCGATGGGCAGTTATCTTTCATTCTAGCTTGCACAGTATAAAACAAAATTTCTAGCTTACTGTTCATAAGGGAAGACAATTACAGTAAGGAGGGAAAGAAATGGGTGAAGAAAACCAACCAAATTATACGATTTCACAGGAAAACTGGTCCCTCCATCGCAAAGGATATGACGACCAACAACGCCATCAAGAAAAAGTACAAGAGGCAATTAAGAATAATTTACCCGATCTTGTAACAGAAGAAAGCATAGTTATGTCTAATGGTAAGGATGTTGTAAAAATACCGATTCGTTCTTTAGATGAATATAAGATTAGGTACAATTATGATAAAAACAAACACGTTGGGCAAGGAAATGGTGACAGCAAAGTTGGTGATGTCGTTGCGAGAGATGGATCAGGTGGTCAAAAGCAAAAAGGACCAGGAAAAGGGCAAGGAGCAGGGGACGCGGCTGGAGAAGATTATTATGAAGCTGAAGTCTCTATTTTAGAATTAGAGCAAGCATTTTTCAAAGAGTTAGAGCTGCCTAATTTAAAGAGAAAAGAAATAGATGAAAACCGGATTGAACATGTTGAATTTAATGACATTAGAAAGACTGGATTATGGGGAAATATCGATAAGAAACGAACGATGATATCCGCATATAAACGAAATGCGATGCGTGGTAAAGCCTCTTTTCATCCGATTCACCAAGAAGATTTAAAGTTCCGTACTTGGAATGAAGTATTAAAGCCAGATTCAAAAGCTGTTGTATTAGCGATGATGGATACGAGTGGATCGATGGGAATATGGGAGAAATATATGGCACGTAGCTTCTTTTTCTGGATGACGCGATTTCTACGAACGAAGTATGAAACAGTAGATATTGAGTTTATTGCCCATCATACGGAGGCAAAAGTAGTTCCAGAGGAAGAGTTTTTCTCAAAAGGAGAAAGTGGCGGAACGATATGTTCTTCTGTATATAAAAAAGCACTCGAGCTAATTGATAATAAATACTCACCAGACCGCTATAATATTTATCCATTCCATTTTTCAGACGGTGATAATTTAACATCAGATAATGCTAGATGTGTAAAGCTTGTCGAAGAGTTAATGAAGAAGTGTAATATGTTTGGATATGGGGAAGTGAACCAGTACAACCGCCATAGTACCCTCATGTCAGCCTATAAAAATATTAAAGATGAGAATTTTAGATATTATATTTTAAAGCAAAAAGCAGACGTATTCCATGCGATGAAGAGCTTTTTTAAAGAAGAAACCGGAGAAAAAATGGCATAACCCCCTTAAAAAGGGGTTATTTTTTTGTTAACTTTTTATTTTTTTAGTTGACATTGATAATGAAAATCATTATCATTTATTCGAGATATGATTACATTTAGATTTATATATTTTGGAGGAGATGTAAAGTTGAAAAAAAATAAAAGAAAACATATAAATGCGATGATTATCGCTGCGGCGTTATCACTTCCATTTGCCACGTATTCAACGCCTGCTTTAGCGGCAGTAGCAATTGAGGCTAATAAAAAGGGCTATGCTTTAGAAGATGGTACATATGATGCTGTTATGAAAGCATATAAAGATAAAACGAATGAGGAGTCTATGGCAGCTGTTTATATAAAGGATCCTAAGTTAACGATTGAGAATGGAAAGAAAATGGTAACGGCAACGTTAAGTGATAGTGATTTCTTCAAATACTTGAAAACAGAAGATATTCATACTCCTGGTGTGTTTCATGATGTAAAAGTAATATCAGAAGATAAAAAGAAAAACGGAACGAAAGTGATTCAGTTTGAAGTAGGAGAATTAGGAAAAAGATATAATATGCAAATGCATATTTATATTCCGACAATGGCCTATGATAATAAATATCAAGTGCAGTTTGAAGTAAATGCTTTAAATTTAGAAAATAATGTTCCAGAAAAGCAAAAGGAAAATAAAGAGGATCAACAGGATGAAGACGGAAATGTAATATTAGATAAGCAATTACAAAGGCATATTAATAAGTATAATTTAAATAGAGAGAATCTAAATACGCCAATAACTAAGGAAGATTTATTAAAAGTTAAATCTTTAATAGTCGTTGAAGCGAAAAGTAAAGGAATACAAGACGTAACTGGTTTAGAATATATGACGAACTTAGAAACCTTAACATTGGAAGAAGTTAAGTTAGAAAATATACAATTTATCTCGAGTTTGAGACAATTGAAATCATTAAGTATAACTTATGGTGAACTTAAAGATATTGGACCTTTGGCTGAGTTAGAACATATCGAAAGTTTAAGCTTGAGAAACAATAAAATCTCGGATTTAAGCCCATTGAGTCAAATGAAGAAGATCAAAATGCTAGATTTAAATAGTAATTATATAAAAGATATTAAACCATTATTTACAGTAACAACTTTAAAGACTTTGACTGTAGCAAATAATCAAATTAGTAATGCTAATCTTGCTGGGATTGAGCAATTGAAGAATGTGAAGAGTTTATCTTTAAGCAACAATGGACTGACTAATATTGAACATATTACACCAATGAAAAAGTTAGTAGAGTTAGATCTTTCTAAAAATGAATTAGAAAACATCGAACCTGTATCAAGATTGTCTACCGTACAATCACTTAATTTAGAAGAAAACTATATCTCAGACATAACGCCACTTAGCCACTTAACAGGTTTATACGATTTAAAGCTAGGGTCAAATGAAATTCGTGATGTTAGACCGGTTCAAGAGTTAGGGAAAAGAATGTACATTGATATTCAAAGACAAAAAATCTTTTTAGATGATGTAGAAAAAGATAAGGAAGTTAAAATACCTATCTATAATTTACAAGGAGAGCCACTCGATACTGTTCAATTAAAGAATGGAGATGGAGTAGTTAATAATGGTTCTGTTAAATGGAGTACTACTGGTGAAAAAACATACGAATTTCTGTTGGATATAAAACCAGAAGAGAATCGTATTAAGTTTAATGGAACAGTAATTCAAAATGTTGTTGAAAGGTTAGATGAAATAAAAGGAAATGATGAACAAAAGGAAAATATAATTCTTGATAAAACTTTACAACAACATATTAATAAAGAGAATTTAGGTAGAGAGAATTTAAACGCTCCTATCACAAAAGAAGATTTATTGCAGATTAAAAAATTAGAGATACTTAAAGAAAAAGGGGAAAATATAAAAGATATAACAGGTTTCGAATATATGATGAACTTAGAAAAACTTACTTTAGAAGGAGTAGGTTTGAAGAATATTGAATTTATCTCAAACTTAGAAAAGTTGAACGATGTGAATGTATCTCATAATCAGATTGAAGATATAACACCACTATCTTCATTAAAAAGTTTACAGTGGTTAAATCTTGCTGATAATCAAATTAAAGATGTTTCAGTTCTTAGCCCAATGTTAGACCTACTCAGTTTAAAATTAGCTGGAAATGAGATTCGTGATGTAAGGCCGTTAATACAATTAGGCCAATGGTTTTCAATTGATGCCGGCAGACAGAAAATCTTTTTAGATGAAGCAAAAGTAAATGAAGAAATTCAAGTTCCTGTATATGATTTAGAAGGAGAAATTATTGAGAATATTAAACTGACAAGTGAGGGTGGAACATTTAATAACCGAGTAATAAAATGGAGTACTCCAGGTGAAAAGGTGTATAAATTTGATTTAGATTCGGATGAAATTAGTATAAGTTTTAACGGAACAGTAATCCAGAATATAGTTGAAAAAGAAGAAGAAAAAGAACCAGCAAAAGAAGTTGAAGAATCAAAAGAAGAGCCAAAAGAACCAGCAAAAGAAGCTGAAGAATCAAAAGAAGAAGTAAAAGAACCAACAAAAGAAGTTGAAGAATCAAAAGAAGAAGTTGAAGAACCAAAAGAAGAAGGGAAAGAACCAACAAAAGAAATTGAAGAATCGAAAGAAGAAGAAAAAGAGCCAACAAAAGAAGTTGAAGAATCGAAAGAAGAAGAAAAAGAGCCAACAAAAGAAGTTGAAGAATCGAAAGAAGAAGAAAAAGAGCCAACAAAAGAAGTTAAAGGATCGAAAGAAGAGGTAAAAGAACCAACAACAGGAGTTGAAGGATCGAAAGAAGAAGAAAAAGAGCCAACAAAAGAAGTTGAAGAATCGAAAGAAGAAATCAATCAATCGGCACCAGTTCAAGAACAAAACGTGAATAATCAAGTTGTGAAAGAAAAAGTAGTAGAGAATCAAAGCATGAAAGAAAATAAACCAGTTGTTAATAAAGAAGAAGAAAGTAAGAAATCGCTAGGAGCAACAGGTGGACAAGCGAATACATCAACTTTACTTTCGGGTGTAGCATTAGTTCTTTCAGCACTGAGTATGTTTGTATTTAGAAAGAGATTATTTAAGAAATAAAAACGTTTTATCTTATTATAATGTAAAATAATTATGTGAGTTTTTGAGAAGACATTATCATGGCGATTTCATTTTGAAATATGCTTATGATGATGTCTTTTTTAGAAGGATATAAATGTAAAAGGTGTAAATATATTAGAGAAGGAGGAGAGGTTATGCATGTCAGTTCTATTTTGAAAACTGAAGAGGTGGCATCATTTATTGCAAGTATGAATAAAGATGCTACTCATTATGTTGGTTATTGTGGAGACGAGAAAGAGGAGTTATTACAGACAATTATCCATGATTTTTCTGATATAGGATGGGAACAATCTTTTGTTGTTACTTATGAAAATAATAAAATAATAGGTGTATTAGGATTTGATGTGGATGAAGTGAAAAAATGTGCAGAAATATGGGGGCCGTTTATTATTGTAGAGAATTGGGAAGAAGTTGCTTTACATATGTGGAAGGAACTTATAGAAAAGATGCCTTTTCATATTGAGAAATTTTATGGTTTTTATCATGTGGAAAATAATAATTGTGCTCGCTTAATGAAGGATTTACATGCTAAAGAACAAGATCGACATAGTATTCTCATTTTAAAAAACATTCCAAGAAAACGTGTTATATGTAATGTAGAAGAGGCTTTACCAAAAGTATTTGAGCAGTTTATCGCTTTACACAATAATGTTTTTCCTAATACATATTATGAAGGAATTGAAATTATCGAACGTTTAAGTGATACGAATAAATTATTTGTAAGTATGAAGAATGATAAGTTAGAAGGTTATGTATATGTTGAAGTAAATCCGGAGTTTCAAGAAGCGAATATCGAATTTATTGCAACGACTGAAAATAGTAGAAGAAAAGGTGTTGGAGAGCGCTTATTACAAGGGGCAATTCAGTATATTTTCTCCTTTCAAGGGATGAGAGAGATAGAACTATGTTTGAATACGAATAATGATGGTACGATGAAGTTGTACAAGAAAGTAGGTTTTGAGGAGAAAGCATGTTTACAACACTATATAATAGAGTAAAAACCCATTCGTATGAAAATTATATTTCATACGAATGGGTTTTATTTAATTTATTTTGCAGCCCTCAGTAATAATGGATTCAGGACTAATCGGAGGACCGAATTCTTCTTTAGGAGAGGTGCTAATCGTTACATAACCTTCTTTATTTTTTGCGGAACTTCTTTTGCTTGTAAATTAACATCTTCTTTTCGAAGCTCCTTAAAGAGCGAAATGACCATAAGAACAACTACGATAGAAAATGGTAGCGCGGCAATTATAGCTGCTATTTGCAGTGCATTTAATCCTCCAGCTTGTAATAAAATAGCAGCAATTATCGCGATTGTTAATCCCCATATAAGCTTTAAACTATTTTTCGGTGATAAGCTTCCGTTACTCGTTTGCATTGAAACAACAAATGTTGCCGAGTCAGCAGAAGTAACGAAAAATGTGGCTACTAAAATTAACCCGATAATTGTTAAAAATGTAGAGAACGGTAGGTGTGAAATAACAGCAAATAATCCAATCTCTGTACCATTTTTTGCGATTTCATCAGCTATACCAAGCGATTGGAACATTTCCATATGGATAGCGGTACCGCCAAATACTGCAAACCAAAATGTACAGATAAGAGTTGGGACTAATACAACTCCAATAATAAATTCTTTTATTGTACGCCCTTTAGAAATACGAGCGATGAATGTACCGACGAATGGAGACCAAGAGATCCACCATCCCCAATAGAAAATAGTCCAGTTTTCAATCCAAGAAGAAGATTTTTCATTAAATGCTCCTAAATTTAATCCCATACTAGGTAAAGCTCCGATATAAGAACCGAGTGTAGATGTGAAATATTTCATAATAAATACAGTCGGTCCTAAAAGTAAAAAGGAGACGAGTAAAATACCTGCAAGAGAGAAATTTAAGTTACTCAAATATTTAATCCCACGATCTAAGCCTGTTTGTGCACTTGTTAAATATAAAACAGCGAAGATGGCGATAAGTACAAGCTGTGTAAGTACAGTGTTATGAATAGAAGGGAATAAATAGCTTAATCCTCCGGCGATTTGTTGAGCACCAATCCCAACAGATGGCACAATACCGAATACTGTGGCTAAAACAGCCAAAATATCGACTGTTTTTCCGATAGGAGAATTTTTCGATCGATTAAATAATGGAGTAACTGTAGCCCCAATTGTGCTACCTTTTTGTTTACGGAATGTGAAATATGCAATTGTTAAAGCAACCATCGCGTATAGTGACCACGGAAAGAGTCCCCAGTGGAAAAATGAATATTGCATAGCGAGTTTGGCGCTTTCCTCTGTACCTGCTTTTCCTGTTAATGGATCTGTAAAATGTGAAATCGGTTCAGTGATTCCATAAAAGAGCAATCCAATTCCCATTCCTGCTCCAAACAACATGGATAGCCAAGATGGATAACTATACTGTGGTTTTTCTCCATCTTTACCAAGACGAATAGAACCGTACTTAGAAAATGCTAAATAAGTGGCTAAAATAATCATTGCGGTCATAAGTAGAGAGTAAAACCATCCAAATTTATTGAGGATAAATGAGTTTAAGGAAGATGTAACACTTTGCAAATCATAGCCTTGTATCCAACTTGCCGGGGTAATTCCCCATATAATGAATAATGTTGTTAGCAAGATGGAGATATAAAATACACTGTTTTCTTTTTTTATCATAGAATCCCACCTTTGTTTAATAAAGTTAACAATTATATTAACTATAACAATTAAAAGGTTAATTGTCAAAAAATTCGATTTTTATCTTGTGTAAAAGGACAGTTTAATCGCTATGGATTCATAATTATTGGAGGTTAGATAAAGGTAAGTCTGTTCACGATATGTACAAAATATAGGAAGAAATAATATGAAATATTGCATTTTATATTGTTGTATCTAGATTTTATGTTAAATTCTTCAAGGGAATATATAAATAGGGGGCAATGATATGAACAAGAAATCAAAGATTAATAAAGTGATGCTTAGTATTAGTACAATGGCGCTATCGTTAGGAGCAATTCAAACGAATGTATCAGCAGAAGAAAAGGTGCCATACAATGTATTGCATTCGAAACCAGTTGGGATTGAAAAACCAGTAGATGAGATTGGACATGTTTCTAAAGCAGAGGAAACATTATCGTTTCAAGAACGTTTAAAAGTAGGAGACTTTTCACAGCGACCAGCATCTATTATGAAGAGCTCAGAAGTAAAGCAAATTAAAGAAAGCTATTCAATGGCTGATTTAAACAAAATGAATAATCAAGAATTGGTTGAAACGCTAGGAAGTATTAAATGGAATCAAATTACAGACTTATTTCAGTTCAATGAAGATGCAAAGGCTTTTTATAAAGACAAAGGGAAAATGCAAGCAGTTATAGATGAATTAGCTCACCGAGGTAGTACGTTTACGAAAGATGATTCAAAAGGAATTCAAACGTTTACAGAAGTGTTACGTTCAGCTTTTTATCTCGCATTTTACAATAATGAATTAAGTGATTTAAATGAGAGAAGCTTCCAGGATAAATGTTTACCTGCTTTAAAAGCAATTGCAGCCAATCCAAACTTTAAGCTTGGTACATATGAGCAAGATGCAGTCGTATCTGCATACGGTAAATTAATTAGTAATGCTTCAAGTGATGTGGAAACGGTTCAATACGCATCGAATATTTTAAAACAATACAATGATAATCTTCATACGTATGTAGACGATCGTATGAAAGGACAAGCTGTATACGATATGATGCAAGGTATTGATTATGATATGCAATCTTATTTATTTGAAACTCGTAAAGAAGCAAAAGATACAATGTGGTACGGGAAAATAGATGGATTTATTAATGAAATAAATCGTATTGCTCTTTTAAATGAAGTAACACCAGAAAATAAGTGGCTCGTTAATAATGGAATTTATTTTGCTAGTCGTTTAGGGAAGTTTCATAGTAATCCAAATAAAGGTTTAGAGGTTGTTACACAAGCAATGCATATGTATCCGCGTTTAAGTGAGCCGTATTTTGTTGCAGTAGAACAAATTACAACAAATTATAACGGAAAAGATTATAGCGGTAATACGGTAGATTTAGAGACGATACATAAAGAAGGAAAAGAACAGTACTTACCAAAAACGTATACATTCGACGATGGATCTATCGTATTTAAAACAGGAGATAAAGTATCAGAAGAAAAAATTAAGAGACTATACTGGGCTGCAAAGGAAGTAAAAGCACAGTATCATCGTGTAATTGGGAATGACAAAGCATTAGAGCCAGGTAATGCAGACGACGTATTAACGATAGTAATCTATAATACTCCAGACGAATATCAGTTAAACAGACAACTGTATGGATATGAAACAAACAACGGTGGCATTTATATAGAAGAAACAGGTACATTCTTTACATATGAGCGTACGCCAGAACAAAGTATTTATAGTTTAGAAGAGTTATTCCGTCATGAGTTTACTCATTATCTTCAAGGGAGATTTGAAGTGCCAGGTTTATTTGGAAGAGGAGATATGTATCAAAATGAGAGATTAACTTGGTTCCAAGAAGGAAATGCAGAATTTTTCGCAGGATCTACTCGTACAAATAATGTAGTACCGAGAAAGAGCATCATTAGTGGATTATCATCTGATCCTGCAAGCCGTTATACAGCAGAGCGCACATTATTTGCTAAATATGGTTCTTGGGATTTCTATAATTACTCGTTCGCATTGCAATCTTATTTATATACACATCAATTTGAAACATTTGATAAAATTCAAGATTTAATTCGTGCAAATGACGTGAAAAATTATGATGCCTATCGTGAGAATTTAAGTAAAGATTCTAAACTAAATAAAGAGTATCAAGAGTATATGCAACAGCTAATTGATAATCAAGATAAATATAATGTACCGGAAGTAGCAGATGATTATTTAGCTGAACATGCACCAAAATCGTTAACAGCAGTAGAGAAAGAAATTAGTGATACGTTGCCAATGAAAGAGGCAAAAATGACAAAACATAGCTCCCAATTCTTTAATACATTTACATTAGAAGGCACATTTACAGGTAGTGTAACAAAAGGTGAATCTGAAGATTGGAACGAAATGAGTAAACGAGTAAATGAAGCACTAGAACAACTGGCGCAAAAAGAATGGAGTGGCTACAAAACTGTTACAGCATACTTCGTCAATTATCGTGTGAATAGTTCAAATGAATTTGAATATGATGTAGTCTTCCACGGTATCGCAAAAGATGATGGAGAAAATAAAGCTCCAACGGTTAATATAAATGGACCTTATAATGGGCTTGTAAAAGAAGGAATTCAATTTAAAAGTGATGGCTCAAATGATGAAGATGGAAAAATTGTTTCTTATTTATGGGAATTTGGAGATGGCAGCACAAGTGCAGAAGTTAATCCAATACATGCATATGAAAGAGAAGGAATTTATAAAGTAGCGTTAAGAGTAAAAGATGATAAAGGTAAAGAGAGCAGAAACGAAACCACTGTTACGATTAAAGATGGAAGTTTAACAGAATTAGAACCAAATAATCGTCCAGAGGAAGCAAATCGTATCGGGCTAAACACTACTATAAAAGGTAGCCTTATCGGCGGAGATCACACCGATGTTTATACATTTAATGTAGCATCAACGAAAAATATCGATATTTCCGTTTTAAATGAGTATGGAATCGGGATGACATGGGTGCTTCATCATGAATCAGATATGCAAAATTATGCCGCTTACGGTCAAGCTAATGGAAATCATATAGAGGCAAAATTTAATGCAAAACCAGGTAAGTATTATTTGTATGTATATAAATATGATAATGGCGATGGAACGTACGAATTATCAGTAAAATAAGTGCTTTTCCAATGTATGTTTAACTTTACTTTTTGTGGAAAATAGTATATTATATAGATATATAATATATCGGTTATTTACTAGGAGGAGCCTGTCACAATAGGTTTCTCCTGTTCTTTTTTAGGGGCCTGTCTTACAGGCCTTTCTTTAAAGGGTAAATAACTGAAAATTAAGAACTATAATCTTTGAAAGAGGTGGGCATACACATAACAAAAAAGGGATTGTTTAAGAGAGGGGGATAAGAAATGGCTTTGTTTGGTTATCCACTTGAAACAATTTATTTATACGGATTTATTATTGCTACTATACTCACTGTTATTTATATCTTTTTTGGAGATATATTTGAATCCATATTTAGTTTTGGAGGCGGATCTGTATCCGTTGTTACTTTATTACTTAGTTTTTTCGCCATGTTATGTGGACTTAGTTATATAGGAGAATATTTATTTTCCTTTAATAGCATTCTTATTTTCGGGTCTGCATTTGCTATATCCTTTATTGGTGTTTTCATAATGAAAATATTAATTTTAAAGCCGATTGCAGAAGCAGAACAAAACACTGTGCAGCGTATGGATGAATTTATTGGTTGTAAGGGAGAGGTCATTACGACTATTCCTACAGAAGGGTTTGGTGAAGTATTAATTTCCTCCCAATTTGGAAACAATGCAATCCTAGCTAAAACAGTTGGAAAGAAAGATATTTCACAAGGAACTGAAGTTATTATCGAGGGAGTCCAAGATGGTGTTCTGCTTGTACAGAACATTGCTTATTCTTTAAAGAAACCAAAATTATAAGGGGGAATTTACATGACGATTCCATTAATTATCGGTGGAGTATTACTCGCAATTTTAATTCTACTCATTTTAGTATTCATTACAAAGTATCGAACAGTTGGACCAGATGAAGCATTAATTGTTACTGGAAACTGGCTTGGTGGCGGGAAAAATGTAGTTACCACTGATGATGGAAAGAAGATTAAGATTATTCGTGGAGGCGGTACTTTCGTAGTTCCGATTATGCAAAGAGCAGAGCCTTTAAGTCTATTAAACTACAAATTAGAAGTGGGAACACGTGATACGTATACGAAACAAGGTGTACCGATTACAGTAAATGGTGTTTCTATTATTAAAGTAGGGTCTACCATTGAAGAAGTTTCTACAGCAGCTGAACAATATTTAGGAAAAGAAACAGAAGAGTTGAAAATAGAAGCAAAAGAAGTTTTAGAAGGGCATCTACGTGCTATTTTATCTTCTATGACAGTAGAAGATGCCTATAGTAATAGAGAGCAATTTGCTCAAAAGGTACATGAAGTAGCTTCTACAGATTTAAAGAAGATGGGACTTCGCATCGTTTCCTTTACAATTAAAGAAATCATGGATAAGAACGGTTACTTAGATGCACTTGGTCAGCCACAAATTGCGATGGTTAAGCGTGATGCAACAGTTGCAAATGCAGAGCGTGAAAAAGAGGCGCGAATTGAAAAAGCTCGTGCTGAGAAAGAAGCGAAAGAAGCTGAGTATCAACGTGATGCACAAATCGCTGAAGCTGAAAAACATAAAGAGTTAAAAGTACAATCTTATAAGAGAGACCAAGAACAAGCTCGCGCAGATGCAGATCTTTCCTATGAATTACAACAAGCAAAAGCGCAACAAGGTGTTACAGAAGAGCAAATGCGCGTTAAAATCATTGAGCGTGAAAAGCAAATTGAATTAGAAGAAAAAGAGATTGCGCGTCGTGAAAAGCAATATGATGCAGAAGTAAAGAAAAAGGCAGATGCAGATCGCTATGCTGTTGAACAATCAGCAGAAGCGGAAAAAGTAAAACAAATGAAAAAAGCAGATGCAGATCAATATAAAATTGAAGCGGAAGCAAGAGCACGTGCAGAAGAAGTTCGTGTAGAAGGTTTAGCGAAGGCGGAAATCGAAAAAGCGCAAGGTCAAGCAAAAGCAGAAGTACAAAAAGCACAAGGTACAGCGGAAGCAGATGTTATCAGATTAAAAGGTTTAGCAGAAGCGGAAGCAAAACAAAAAATTGCAGAGGCATTTGAGTTATATGGCCAAGCGGCGATTATGGATATGGTTCTTAACATGCTTCCAAGTTATGCGAAGGAAGTTGCAAGCCCACTTAGCAACATTGATAAAATTACAGTTGTCGATACAGGTGGCGGTGGTAAAAATAGCGGTGCCGGAAAAGTTGCAGGTTATGCGACTGATTTAATGGCAACGATGCAAGAAACATTAAAAGCTTCTTCTGGCATTGATTTAAAAGAGTTATTAGAAGGATTTGCTGGAAAAGGAGCAGTACAACAATTATCAAACGATAAACCTGTTGTATCTGTAGTAGAAGATGCGAAAAAAGAAGTAGAAAAAGATAAAGAATAGTAAAGCGGGAGGAACCTCTAGTAAGTGAGATACTAGAGGTTCTTCTGTGAATTATAATATTTCGAATAATATACATTTTTATATATTGTTTTAATTATTTAATTTATATAGAATGAAAAAGGTATGTATCAACTCTTCAATAGAGAAAGAGATAGAGAGTCGCATTGATACATTTGAATCGTATGATTTATATAAAGAAATTAAATGTAAAACAATTACATTTAAAACGGTATGGAGGGGTAGAAATATGTTTCAAGGGAAATTAAGGAGTAGTAGTTTAAAAGCAAAGTTACTTGTGTCATTTGTTATCATTTTGATTCTTCCAAGTATTGTAATTGGTTGGACGTCTTATCAGCAAGCGAAGACAAACTTTAATGAGACGATTTCACAATCGGCGAAAGACAATATAAAAATTTTGGATAATGTAATTAATAAAGAATTGGATAGTAAAAAAGTAGATGCAGTTTATTTTACGAAACTATTTACACAATCAAGTTACCAAACGGATCAAATACAAAATATCCAAAATAAACTAGAAGAATATAATAAGTTACATCCAGAACTGGAAGCCATCTATACTGGATCCAGTAATGGACAGTTTATTCAATCACCGTCTATTCAAATGCCAGAAGGATATAATCCTACAGAAAGAGATTGGTATAAAGAGGCAGTGAAAAAAAGTGGAGAAGTAATTATTACAGCTCCATATAAATCAAAAACGACAGGAAATATTGTTATTACAATAGCAAAACAAAATGAGGATAAGAGCGGTGTTCTTGGTATTGATTTAATTATTAATGATATCGTAAACACTTCAAAGATGGTTAATATCGGTAAAAGTGGATATGTAGCAATTTTTGATCAAGATAAAAATGTGGTAGCACATCCAACGATGAAGCCAGGTGATAAGGTAGAAGAGAAACTTGAAAAAGAGTTGTACAAACAAGAAACAGGTGATTTTAATTTCAGATTAGATGGTGAAGATCGTCATATCACTTTTAAAACAAATAAGATAACTGGATGGAAAATAGCAGGAATTATGCCTGCAAAAGAAATTATTGAGGCTGCTGAACCTATTTTCTATAAAACGATAACTGTTATTGGTATTTCATTAATAATTGGCGGGATTTTAATTTACTTCATAATTGCTTCTATTATTAATCCGTTAAAACAACTTGTTATATCGTCGAAAAAGATTAGTGAAGGCGATTTAACAGAATCCATTACAGTTCATTCTAAAGATGAAATTGGACAGTTAGGAGAAAGCTTTAACGAGATGGCAGCATCATTACAGAATGTCATTTCCAATATAAATACTTCAGCAGGTCATGTAGCGGCATCTTCAGAAGAATTAACAGCTAGTATGAAGCAGACGAGTGAAGCAACGGAACAAATTACACAAGCGATAGAGCAAGTGTCGAGTGGAGCGGAAATACAAACGAAAGAAGTCGAAGAAGGCGCAACATTATTAGAAGAAGTTACAGAAGGAATTCAACGTGTGGCAGACAGTTCTTCATTAGTATCCACAGCATCTATGTATACGAAGAAAAAGGCTGAAGATGGTGGGAAGTTAGTTGAACAAACGGTGAATCAAATGCAATTAATCCATGAGTCTGTTTCACAATCAGATAAAGTTATTGTTTTGCTAGATGATAAGTCGAAACAAATTGGAGCAATCCTTGAGGTAATTCAACATATTGCAGAGCAGACAAATTTATTAGCATTAAATGCTGCAATTGAGGCTGCGAGAGCTGGAGAACAAGGAAGAGGATTTGCAATTGTAGCAGATGAAGTGCGAAAGTTAGCAGAACAATCAGGACAGTCTTCTACGGAAATTGGAAAACTAGTAAAAGAGATACAATTTGACATAAAAGAAACAGTAAGCTCTATGAAGCAAGTTGGAACAGAAGTACAATCAGGACTTGTAGTTGCAAATGAAACGAAGCAAAGCTTCGCTGAAATATTGAAGTCTACAGATGATACAGTTGTACAAATTGATAGTATGGTAGAAGTAGCGGAACAAATGACAGTAGATGCAAAACAAGTTAGTGCATCTATTAATGAAATTGCAGCTACAATTGAAGAAAATGCAGCAAGCGTTCAAAATATTGCTGGTTCTTCAGAAGAACAATTAGCTTCGGTAGATGAAATCAATGCAGCAGCAGTTCATTTATCGCAAATGGCAGAAGAATTACAAGAGATGATTGGGAAATTTAAAGTGTAATAAAAAATGTTAAGAAACGAGGTAGTAATTGTACTTCGTTTCTTTTTTTGTGAAGATAAAAATAAAGAAATATAGAGTAACCGTGTTATGATTAGTTGTAATCGCAAAAGACTGTAAATTCATTAAATTCTATCTTTAATTATGTTAGGGGAATGGTTTTGAAATTTAAAAAGTTAAAACTACAACCGAGAATCACAATAACAATTAGTACACTTATTCTAGTCGTACTTCTATTAACAAGTTATTTATTTTATTACATATTGTCTGAAACGGTAGAAGAGCAAATTGGGAAACGGGCTTTGCATGTTGCGAAAACAGTTGCTGCTATACCTGAAATAACGGAAGCTTTTCAAAAAGAAAACCCAGCTTCTATCATTCAGCCAATTGCAGAAAAAATTCGAATTGATACAGATGCTGATTTTATTGTAGTTGGAAACAAAGAGGGGATTCGATATGCACATCCTAAGCGAGATAAAATAGGAGAAGCAATGGTTGGTGGAGATAATAAAGGAGTTCTAGTAGAAGGAAAATCTTATATTTCGAAAGCAACTGGATCATTAGGTCCTTCATTACGCGGCAAAGTTCCAATCCGTAATCAGGAAAATGAAATTATAGGCGTGGTGTCTGTTGGATTTTCAATGGATGATATTCATGGAGCGGTAGAAGTATATGGAAAGCGTGTATTTTGGATTACAGTAATAGGTCTTTTAATCGGGATAATTGGTTCTATATATTTAGCCGGAAGTATAAAAAGAATGATGTTTGGGATGGAGCCAGAAGAAATTTCATCTTTATATGAAGAGCATAGTACAGTGATTCAATCTGTACGTGAAGGGATTATTGTCATTGATTATAATGGCATGATTAGTTTAGTCAATCAAGCGGCTTATGATATTCTTTCGTTAGATGAACAGCGTAATATTATTGGAGAATTTATTTTAAATGTAATTCCTAATTCAACGATACTAGATGTACTTCAAACTGGTGAAGAACAGTTTGATCGTCAATTAAATATAAAAGGGCAGGCTGTTATTGCGAACCGTCTACCTATTAAAGTAAAGAATAAAGTAACTGGCGTTGTATCGAGCTTACGTTTGAAATCTGAAATGGATCAGTTAACAGCAGAGTTATCTCAGACGAAGCAATATACAGAGGCATTACGAGCGCAAACGCATGAATATAACAATTTGTTGTATACGCTTTCGGGGCTTATCCAGTTAGAATCATATGAAGATGCTTTAGAGCTTATTCATAAGGAAACAGCGGTATATCAAGATTTTGTTCAATTTATTATGAAGCGAATTCAAAATCCATGGTTAGGTGGAATTTTAATTGGATTCTATAATAGAGCGCGAGAGTTAAAGATTGATTTTATGCTAGATCGAGAAAGTAGCTTAGATAAATTAAGCCCGCATATTGAGAGTAATTACGTCGTTTCTATTTTAGGAAATTTAATTACGAATGCATTTGAAGCAATTGAAAGAAATGAAGAGAATGATAAGAAGGTAAGGATGTTTGTAACTGATATTGGAGAAGAGATAGTAATTGAAGTGGAAGATTCAGGACAAGGGATTCATGATGAAGTCATTACTAGCATATTTTATAAAGGCTTCTCGACGAAAGAAGGCGGGAAACGAGGATATGGATTAGCAAAAGTGAAAGAGTTAGTAGAAGATTTAAATGGGAGTATTGCAATCGAAAAAGGGGATTTAGGTGGTGCATTATTTATTATTGCATTACCAAAAGAGAGAGGCGAATTGTAATGGGTGAGGAGATTGAAGTATTGATTGTAGAAGATGATATTCGAATTGCGGACATTCATCGTCGTTTTACTGAAAAGATTGAGGGATTTAAAGTAATTGGAACAGCAACGACTGGAGAACAAGCGAAAGAATGGCTAGAGTTTGTGAAGCCACAACTCGTTTTATTAGACGTGTACTTACCTGATATGCAAGGAACCGAACTTGTCACATATATTAGGAATAATTTGCATGATACAGATATTATTATGATTACAGCTGCTTCGGAAACAGATGTAGTGAGGCACGCTCTACGAGGCGGAGTAACAGATTATATCGTAAAGCCACTTATGTTTGATCGATTTAAAGCGAGTTTGGAAAGTTACCAAAAAAAGATTGTGCAGTTAAAAAAAACTAATCAATTATCTATAGAACAAATTGAACATTTATGGTCTCAAAGAGGCGTAAAGGGAAATGAAATAGAATATGCCCCGAAAGGGATAGATCCTTTAACTTTAGCAAAAATAAAAAAGCATATGTTAGCAGTTGATGAAGAAGGTATTACGGCAGAAGTGTTAAGCTCAATGGTTGGGGTAAGCCGATCAACAGCGAGGCGTTATTTAGAGTATTTAATATCTGGAAAGAAAGTTCATGCGGAGCTTATATATGGGAGTGTAGGGAGACCAGAAAGAAGGTATTTTCTTGTTTCTTCATAACAAAAAAACAGTAGAGAATTACATTTCTTCTACTGTTTTTTTACGTCTTATATTGGAATAATTCCGATTACAATTCCCGTAATTAACATCACCATTGTCGTTCCAACAGCCCAAAGTAACGTAAAGCGTTGATGTTCACCAAAATCAACTTTGGCCATTCCGACTAATAAATAAGTGGAAGCGACAAGAGGACTTAATAAGTGAACAGGTTGCCCGAGTAATGAAGCACGTCCCATTTCAGCTGCACTAATTCCGTAAGCAGCGGCAGCTTTCGTTAAAATAGGTAATACTCCGAAGTAAAATGCATCATTGGACATGAAAAATGTGAACGGCATACTAAGAAGAGCTGTAATAATCGGTAATTGTGGTCCAAGAGCGTCTGGTATAAGAGTGACTACACTTTGAGCCATTGCATCTACCATTTTTGTTCCTGATAAAATACCAGTGAAAATTCCAGCGGCAAATACGAGAGAAACAACGGCTAATACGTTTCCTGCGTGAGAAGCAATACGTTCTTTCTGTTGTTCTAAGTTCGGATAGTTAAGCATAACAGCAATGGCGAAAGCGATTGTAAATAAAACAGGTAACGGCATAACTTCTAGTATGAGACAGACAAGTAAGGTAACAGTTAATAAAAAGTTAATCCATAGAAGTTTAGGGCGTTTATGAACGGCAGCTTCTACTGTGGCAGCTTGCTCATCCATCGTTTGCATTTGTTTTAAGTATTGTACATCCATAATTCCTAATCGTTTTCTTTCTTTTTTGCCAAGATAGTAAGCAACGAAAACGACCCAAATTGCACCAGCGATCATTCCTGGTATAAGTGGTGTAAAGAGCTCTGATGCGTCTAGTCCAAGAGCACTCATAACCCGAGCTGTCGGTCCGCCCCACGGTGTAAGATTTGTCACTCCTGCTCCTAACATAACAACCCCAGCTAATATAAGTGGATTCATTCCAAGGCGTTTATATAATGGGTACATTGCGGAAACCGTAATCATATACGTTGTTGTTCCATCCCCATCTAATGAAACGATAATAGTAAGAATCGCTGTACCAACAACAATTTTTAAAGGATCTCCTTTTACAAATTTCAAAATCCTACTAATGACAGGATCGAATAAACCGCTATCAATCATAATTCCAAAATACAAAATAGCAAACATAAGCATAATACCAGTAGGTGCTAGTTTTTGAATTCCTTCTAACATCATAGGTCCCATATTTGCATAAAAACCGCCAATTAATGCGAAAGTAATTGGAATTAATATTAATGCTACTAGTGCTGACATACGTTTCGTCATAATTAAAAACATAAAGACAAATACCATCGCAAATCCAAGTAGTGCTAACATGTAATCTCCCCCTCAAGAATGATTGCGCTTTCAAAATGTAACGAAAATTCAGAAAAAGTGTTTTTTATTTATCATAAAAGCATTCATTCAAATGGTAAATAATTTGAAAAATAACATCATTAGAAGCATAATTTTTATTTTGGTCATTTTGTTCACGGTAGTTAATTTGAATTTTTAAAAAGTAAGCTGCTCTCCGTAAGAATGGTAGAATAAGATGAAAATATTGAAGTGTGAAATAGGGAGTAGATTTTATATGAAAACGAGAATTGAAGAGATTTATAGTTCTTATGAAGGAAAAGTAGAAGAGATTTTTGTTAATGAATCTTCTTACGTATATGAGTGGGAAAATTTAATGATGATCCGAAAAAATAACGGTGAGCTTGAAAAAGTTGCGGTCGGTATTAGTGGAAATATAAGGTTAGTAAATGTAGTTGTTGGTCAGCAAATTAATACAGATACATTATTAGTTAAGTTAGAAGACGATTTATTAATTACAGGTTGTGAATGATGAGAGATGTGTAGAAATGGCTACACATCTTTTTTGGTCTTTATATTACAAAAAGTACATTATTTTTTCACAAATCTCACACAACTTTTTGATATGCTCCTTGTGGAAGATACGGTTAGGGAGGAAGTAAAATGAGAACAAAGTATGTGACACTTGCTATATGCTTATTCTTGGTCTTTACAATAGTAGGATGTGGTAAGAAACAAGCAGAGGCTGTAGCAATTGATGAGAAACATGATAAGTGTGATATTTGCCAAATTGGGGTAATGGATAATCAATTTGCAACAGAAGTCATTTTAGAAAATGGAAAAGCGTTAAAGTTTGATGATATCGGTTGTATGTATAAATGGATGGAGATTAATCCAGGTGAAAAGACGAAAGAAAAATTTGTTCGAGATTATGATTCGAAAGAGTGGATTTCGTTAGAAGATGCGACTTACGTATATGATAAAACAATAACGACACCGATGGCTTATAATGTCATTTCATTTGAAAATAAAAAGGATGCAGAAAACTTTGTGTCTAACTATAAAGGGAAAGTTCTTTCATATAAAGAGCTAGCAGAGCATAAATGGGAAATGAATAAAGAGATGATGGGGAACCCGAAAAAGGGAAATCACGGTGGTCATCATTAATACTAAAAAAGACAACTACATAAGTTGTCTTTTTTAGTATTACTCAGGTGCAAATATAGAAAAGGTGTAAAAATTTTAGAAGAACGGTTACAATGGAATATAGTAACCTAAAGCAATCATTTATGTACTTTTTAGAAATGTATACAAATGCGGTAAAATCGTGCTAAACTAATTGCTTCATAATGTTAATGATGAGGCCATCAGGCACATCATTCCAATAGGTTGAGAAACATAGTATAGGTTTTAAGATAATCCGATTAAAGAAGGAATATAAAGGGCTTATGGATAAATGTACTCAAGAAGAGTTATTGTATGTGATGGAGGAATGGTTAAGAAAACATTATCTTTCATAGGAGCTGTAGTTGTGAGAAAACAAAAAATTTTATTATGTATGTTATTAGGACTTTTAATGACGGTAGTGGCTTGCGATAAGCAAGAGGAGCCAGAATCGAAACCGGTTCATGTGAAAAACGAAAAGAAAAAAGAAAAGCATAAAGAACAGGAAGAACCTAAAGAAGAAAAAAGTATAAATTTAATGGACAAACAGTTGCTACTTTCTGCGACTCTTGGAGACACGGAAACAGCTATGAAGCTGATTCAAGATGGAGCCAATATAAACGTAGAAGGTGACAACGGAGAAACTCCTATCCTTGCAGCAACGTATCAAAATCATGTAGAGACAGTTAAAGCATTAATTGGTGCAGGTGCTAATATTGAAAGGAAAGATGAGAAACAAAGTAATCCATTTCTTTATGCAAGTAGAGAAGGATATACAGACATTGTAAAGCTACTAATTAATGCAGGGGTTAATACGAAAGAAACTACTAAATCAGGTGGAACAGCACTCATTTCTGCATCTGAACGTGGCCATGTAGAGGTCGTAAAAGAGTTATTAGAGCATACAGATATTGATGTGAACTATAGAAATGATCGTGGTGGAACAGCTGTAGTAGAAGCAATCGTATTAGGAAATGGTAGTGAAAATCATAAGAAAGTAATTCAAATGCTTATTGACCACGGGGCAGATGTAAATATGGCCAATAAGGAAAATATTACGCCACTGCAATATGCTGAAAAAAGAGGTTTTAAAGATATTGCAAATATGTTGAGGTTAGCTGGAGCGAATGAAGTCGTACAGCCACAACCACAACCGGTGGAATAACAAGATAAAGAAATAAAAAGTACGAAATAATCTCATTTAGATAGACAGAATGAAGAAGTCATTTAGTATGATGGATTCAGTAATGTGTATTTGAATGGGATTTTTGTTTTGAAAAAATTGTTTGAAGAGAGGGTATAGTAAATAAGGAGGATAAAACAATTTAAGCCGAGATTTTACTTGTTTATAACCAACTAGGAATAATAAAGTGTGTAAATGAACATGGCAATAAGAAAGCCGTATCCCAAAAAAGGATACGGCTTTTTTTACAAGGAGATAAGGGATCAAAAAAATGAAGAAGTCTTATCTCTTTTATATGAGTAAAGGGTCTAGAATGAATCTTGTCCTTTTCATTATTTATTTAACTCCATTGCAACTTGTTTGCCATTTACGAAAACCTCTGCCACCGCTACTACAACTTCCATCACTTTTTTCATGTCTCATCTCTCCTTGTTTTTTGTTTCATTTCTTACTTTTAGTATAAGGAAATATAGCACTTGCAACTATCGAATTGGATGACAAGAGACTTACATTGTTGTAAGGACAATCGTTTTATTTGTAATAAATGTGATTTCGAATATGGATTCAGAAATTTCTGTTGTTTTGAACTATAATTAGAAAGAGAGTGGCTTAGAAAGAAGGGGATAATATGAAAAGAATTCTTGTTATTAGTGATATTCATGGAGAAATAGAAAAGTTCGAACAGTTATTAGAAGAAGCTCAATATGATGCAAGACAGGATCAATTGATTTTATTAGGGGATTATGTAGATCGTGGTCCCAATGCGCGTGCTGTAATTGAAAAGGTAAAAGCGTTAAAAGAAGAGGGAGCCCTCGTTCTAAAGGGTAATCATGAAGATATGATGATTAAAGCGTTAACGACTGATGAAGAACGTTCATGGAACCATTGGGTAAAAAGGAATGGTGGAGATAAGACTTTATACAGCTATGGCTTTGTAGAAGAAGATATTGTGGTTAATGAAGAAGCCTTCCAAAAACCAATTTTACAATCGCATGTTTTAGAGGAACATGTAAAATTTATTCAAGAATTAGATCATTACATTGAAACAGAAGAGTATATATTTGTACATGCCGGTGTTGAGCCATTGAAGCGAGTTTCGGAATGTGAACCATATACGTTAATGTGGATACGTAATGAGTTTCATAGTGGGTATAGTGGTGAAAAGGTTGTTGTATTTGGTCATACGGAAACAAAAACGTTTCATGGTAGTGAGAATTGCGGCGTGTATTTTGGGAGTAATCGTATTATAGGGATTGATGGCGGTGCTGTATATGGTGGCCAGTTAAATTGTTTAGAATTGCCGAGTAAAAAGGTGTACGTAGTAAAAAGTTGAAAGAGATAAGGGGAGTCTTATTTCTTTCAATTTTTTATTAAGAAAAATTTAAGAAAGAATTTTTATAATAAATCATTCAAATTTTATATTGAGAAAAACGTTAAAATATAATTATAAATAGAATTGAACAATATGGTGGAAGGTGAGAATATGCGCTTACTCGTAGTAGAAGATAATGCTTCTTTATTAGAGTCTATTGTCCAAATATTACGCGATGAATTTGAAGTAGATACAGCATTGAATGGGGAAGATGGATTATTTCTAGCGTTACAAAATATATATGATGCCATTTTACTTGATGTGATGATGCCAGAAATGGACGGTTTTGAAGTAATTCAAAAAATACGTGATGAAAAAATTGAAACACCAGTCCTATTTTTGACAGCGAGAGACTCTTTAGAAGATCGCGTGAAAGGCTTAGACTTTGGTGGGGATGACTATATCGTTAAGCCATTTCAGGCTCCAGAGTTAAAAGCGAGAATTCGTGCTTTATTACGACGAAGCGGTAATTTAACAACAAAGCAGACTATTCGTTATAAAGGGATTGAACTGTTCGGAAAAGATAAAGACGTTCAAGTAGATGGACAAAGTACGAAGTTAACATTAAAACAATATGAGCTTCTAGAGTACCTTGTTCAAAATAGCGGAAAGATTTTAATGCGTGAACAAATTTTTGATCGTGTTTGGGGATTTGATTCAGATACGACAGTAGCAATTGTAGAAGTGTATGTACATCATTTACGTAAAAAATTAGAGCCATTCGGTTATCAGAAAGATATTCAAACTGTTCGAGGTATTGGATATATATTAAAAGAACAATGAAAAAGGGAAGCATGTTTCAGAAAACACGCATTCGATTGACTATATTGAATTCATTAGTATTTATTATCTTGATAGGTGTATTAGGCAGTATCATTTATTCATACACATATAATCGTATTTATAATGAAGTAGATAAATCGATAGGAAAATCCGTTCAGCATAGAAAGAATTCAGATGATAAAAAACTACCTAAAAAAATTAGGGGATATCCTCCGATTGGGGATCCAAGGATAACGGAGTTAACTTGGCTTGGAAACACAGTGGAGATAGGTATTGAAAACGGCAAACGCCGTTTTATCTTTGAAGATAATTTGGAAAAGTTTTCTCCAAAGAAATTAGGAACTTTGCAAGATATAGAAGTGCAAGGGCAATATTTTAGAACGTTTGCATTTCAACAAGATACAAAAATAGTTCAAATTGTACGCGATATAACAGCTGAAAAAGAAATGTTAAATACTTTATTTTTAATTCTTGTTATTGGTTGTAGTGTAGGAAGTTTATGTGCAATAGGCATCGGCTTTTTCTTAGCCGGCAGGGCACTCATACCCATTCAAAATTCGTGGGAAAAACAGCAGCAATTCGTTTCGGATGCATCACATGAATTAAGGACACCACTTGCAGTTATTCAATCAAAAACGGATGTGTTATTCCAGTCACCATCTGCGACAATAGAAGAAAAAGCGATGGATATTTCTACGATTTCAAAGGAGTGTAGACGGTTATCTAAGCTTGTAACTAACTTATTATTGTTAGCACGTTCGGATTCTAATCAAATTGAGATGGATAAGAAAACATTTGAAATGGATAAATTGTTAGAAGAAATAGTAGATCCATATAAGGAAATTGCTTCATATCAAGAAAAAGAGATGATATTGAAAGTAGAACATGACATATCATTTATGGGTGATAGAGAGAGAATTCATCAAATGATGGTCATATTGTTAGATAATGCGATGAAGTATACAAATGGGGGCGGACATATTCAAATCGATTGTACGCAAACGAGCAGCTCAATTCATATACGAGTGAAAGATGACGGGATAGGGGTTAAAGATGAGGACATCCCAAAATTATTTGATCGTTTTTATCAAGGTGATAAAGCGAGAAGTGCGTCAGAAGGAGCGGGATTAGGCCTTTCAATCGCAAATTGGATTGTAGAAAAGCATTATGGGAAAATATTAGTAGATAGCAAATGGGGAGAGGGTACTTGTTTTGAAGTGAATTTCCCTAAAAACCAAAGAATATAAGTGAGAAGACGATCTTGTTTTTACAAGGTCGTCTTTTTTTAAGGGAAAGTTAAGAAACTATTTATAACATGTATGATATACAGAAAGTTCGCCCTATGAAGAAGCGATTATAAAAAGGTATTTGAGCAGATTATATCGATCATAATGTTATTTCGATTATGTATAGGGAATGATGGAAAAGAAAGTGTAAGAGGGAGGAATTAATTTTGAAAAAGAAAATGATGACGGTATTCACTATTGGAGTAATGAGCTTAAGCATATTAGGGGGTGCCTCTCCTTCTGAAACATCACAAGGAAAGACAAATTACACGCAGCGCAGTAAAGAACAATTAAATAATGGGAAGATACATGCGGTGCATACAGAAGAAAAGGCGGAGAATCTAGGTATTGAAACGGAAGGGAAAGAACAAATTACGCTAGAAAAAGAAATTCATGAGACGGAAGTAGGAAGAGAAGCTGAACAGTTAGGAATTTCGATTGAAAGAAAAGACGTTGGAACTCTTTCAGAAGAAATCTATGAAACAAAAGTGAAGCAAGAAGCGTTAAAGCTAGGTATATCTATAGAAAATACAACGATTGTAAATTTAATTAATCAAATTAATACGATTAAAATTAATGATGAAGCGGATAAATTAGGCATTTTGACAAATGGAAAAGAAATAGAAGACATTGCGGAAGAAATCTATGGAACGAAAGTAAGAGAGGAAGCAGGGAAGTTAGGTATTTCACAAAAAGGAAAAGAGATAGAAACGTTAGCGCAAGAAGTGTACGAACAAAAAGTGCAGGAAGAAGCAAAAAAATATCATATTGATTTGTATGGTAAAGATATATATCAAGTATTAAGCGAAATTAATGAACAAAAAGTGTTACAAATGGCAGATGAGCTTAATATGGATAAAACGAATATGAACGTTCAAGAATTAGCAGAAAAAATTAAAAAAGATCAGCCTGAAAAAGGAAAAGAACTAAATTTTGTACCGGTGATTCGCACGGATGCTGACGCGTTTTATTCTTATTTAACGAACTAAAAAGGGCGTGAGAGTGATACGGAGATGGAAGTGGTATATATGTATGGCTTTACTAGCTATAGCAGTATGGAATGTATATAAAAATGGCATTACAAAGTATGTGGAGAAGTTAACATTCTTCAATATACAAAGCGGAAAAGAAGCAGATTTTAGTAATAATGATGAAAAGGTCATCTTATCGAATGTACCTTTAATTCAGCAATTACCAGAGCTAGATAGAGGCTGTGAAGTGACTAGCTTAGCGATGATGTTACAATATGCAGGCATTACAGTGGATAAGATGCAATTAGCAAATGAAATAAAGAAAGTTGATTTTATGAACGATGGTGTACGTGGGAATCCGAATGAAGGATTTGTAGGGAATATTTATACCTTTTCTGAATCTGGATATGGTGTATATCACGGACCACTTTTTCAATTAGCGAAAAAGTATTTACCTAATAAAGCTGTGGACTTAACAGGGAAGAGTATAGAAGAACTTTATAAGAGTGTAAAATCAGGACAACCGGTAGTTATGATTACGAATGCAACATTTGCGCCATTAGATGAAGATGAATTTACTACATGGGAAACAAATAGCGGAGATGTTTCTATTACGTATAATGAACATTGTGTAGTACTGATTGGATACGATGAAGAATTTGTATATATTCGGGATCCTCTCGAGGATAGCCTAGATGTAAAAGTGCCGAGAGGAAAATTTGAAAAGGCATGGATGCAAATGGGGAGTCAGGCGATTAGTTATGTGAAAAGCTCTAAATGAATTAGTAAGGAAATAGATGTAAGGAACTGTAAGAGGAGTTTTTGTGGGTGTTTTTTGTTAAGAAATAAGAGAACCTCAGCTTATTATATAAGCTGAGGTTCTCTTATTTTTTATGATTAAATATTTAGAAGTAGTGAATATGTAAAAATGCATAGTTGACAAAAAAGAAATAAGAGAACCTCAGCTTAAGCTGAGGTTCTCTTATTTTTTATGATTAAATATTTAGAAGTAGTGAATATGTAAAAATGCATAATTGACAAAAAAATTACATGTTATCATTATATATTGTTTTATATATGTTACTTGTATAAAATTACACAAGTATCCACATTACATAAAGGAGGATTATTATGCAAAAAATATTTAACTGGGTTAAATGTATGAGTATTAAGAAAAAATTAATCATTTCATTTTTTCTTATTTTAACTATACCAGGACTTATTATCGGTGGTGTTTCATATCAAACTGCCAAAACAAATTTTGAACAACAAATTACAGGTAAAGCAAAGGAGAATATTTCAGTTTTAAATACTGTTATTTTTCAAAATATAGAAGAGAAATTTGTTGATGCGGCGTACTTTGCAGACATTTTAACAGAGGATACATATCCAAACGGACAAGAAGAAATAGTAAGAACGAAGTTAACGCAATATATAAAACTTCATCCAGAAGTAGAAGGTATTTATATTGGAACACAGGCAGGAAAGTTTATAAGAGAACCATTTATCCAAATGGCTGATGGGTATAATCCAACAGATAGATCTTGGTATAAAGAAGCACATGAAAATAAAGGGAAAGTAATTGTTACTGCACCATATCAATCAGCATCTACTAAAAATATGGTAGTGACAATTGCTAAAGAAGTAAAAGATGGTAAAGGTGTTATAGGAATTAACTTAAATTTAGATAACATCTTAAAAATTTCCAAAATGATTAACATTGGTGAAAAAGGTTATGCAGTTATTCTAGATCAAAATAAGCAAATTGTTAGTCATCCATCTAGAAAACCAGGTGCAAAAGTTACTGATCCGTGGATTAAACCAATTTATGAAGAAAAACAAGGAAATGTGTCTTATACAGAACAAGGTGATAAAAAGAATTTAATCTTTGCAACAAATGAGAAAACAGGATGGAAAGTAGTCGGGGTTATGTTCGACGAAGAAATTACCGAAGCTGCGAATCCAGTGTTTTATAAGACTTTGATTGTTATTGCTATAGCTATTGTATTTGGTAGTGTATTAATTTATTTCATTACAAAGTCTATTACAAGACCATTAAGAAAAATAGCTGACTCGGCACATAAAATTAGTAAGGGAGATTTGACAGAGAAAATTACAATCCATTCCAAGGATGATATAGGGAAATTAGGGAATTCATTTAATGAAATGTCTGCCTCTTTACAAGATGTGATTACTCAAATTAGTTTTTCAGCAGAACATGTCGCTGCATCGGCTGAAGAGTTAACAGCGAGCGTACAGCAAGCAAATGATGCGACAGATCAAATTACAATTGCAATGGAACAAGTATCAGGTGGGGCTGAATCACAAAGTCAAGGTGTTGAAGAAGGTGCGGCTACATTACAACAAGTAAATACAGCAATTCAAGATGTAACTGGAAGCGCGGAATCAATTTCTATCTCCTCATTACATGCGAGAGAAAGAGCTGAAGAAGGGGAAGAATTGGTTGAACAAACAGCAAAACAAATGCAGTCTATTTCTAAATCGGTATCCGAGTCAGATGCTATTATTAAACTTCTTGATGAGAAATCAAAGCAGGTAGGAGCTATTTCTGAAGCGATTCAAAACATCGCTACTCAAACGAACTTATTAGCTTTAAATGCGGCTATTGAAGCGGCAAGAGCAGGTGAACAGGGCAGAGGGTTTGCTATTGTAGCTGATGAGGTTAGAAAATTAGCGGAGCAATCAGGAGAATCATCTGGAGAGATTGCAAATTTAATTGCAGAAATTAAGGCGGATATTGAACATACTGTTAAGGCGATGGATAATGTGAATGGAGAAGTTCAACAAGGCCTTGATGTTGTAACAAAAACGAAAGCAAGTTTTACGGAAATTTTAAGTTCTACTACACATATTGTTTCTCAAGTTAATCAAATGGTAGAAACAACGAAGAGAATTGCTGGAGATGCAAATGAAGTGACAAATGCTATTGATGAAATTGCAGCGGCTGCAGAAGAAAATACAGCTAGTATGCAAAGTGTTGCTGCTTCAACAGAAGAACAAGTGAATTCAATGGAAGAAATTAGTTCAGCTTCGCAAAACTTAGCTGGGATGGCCGAAGAACTACAAGCGATGACTAGTAAATTTAAAGTATAATAACAGCAGATAAGTAAGGTGATATTATTTTCACCTTACTTATTTTTCTATTCAGCAATTAGGGGAGTCATTAACGGGATGAAAAAAAGAAAAAGACTATGGAATTTATGGAAAACGATTACATTGTTAGTTTGTACAGTTGTAATTTTTTCTTTACTTGTGACAGATATATTAATTAGTCATAATGTAGAACGGACGACGGAGGATAGCCAAGCAGAGAAAGCAAAAACAATTGCACACATTGTGGCGAATGATTCAATTGTAATCGATGGTTTGATTGGGAAGGCAGATACTTCTGCAATCCAAACGTATACAAATAGAATATTAAAAAATACAGGTGTTCAATTCATTGTAGTTATGGACATGAATGGAATAAGAAAATCACATCCAAATCCTCAAAAAATAGGCTATCATTTTATTGGGGGAGATGAAGGGCCTGCATTGAAAGGAAAGGAACATGTATCGCTGGCAGAAGGAACTTTAGGTATTTCAATGCGAGTGTTTGTACCTGTATTTTCTGAAACAGGTGAACAACTTGGAGCGGTGGCCGTTGGTATTTCAGCAGATAATGTAAAAGAGAGAGTTAGGGAAAGTAGACATATCATTTACATTGGTGTCGGAGTTGGAGTACTAGTTGGAATTATAGGAGCAATATTGCTAGCTAGACATATAAAGAAAAGTTTATTCGGTCTTGAACCTCACAGGATAGCGAAAATTCTTGAAGAAAGAAATACGATGCTACAATCTGTAAAGGAAGGTATTATTGCTGTAGATAAAGAAGCCAATGTAACTTTAATAAATAATGAGGCAAAACGATTGTTTAAGAAAAGTGGACTTGAAGAAGATTTTATCGGTAAAGATGTTGAGTTGTATATGCCTAATTCACGTATAAAAGAAGTATTACAAACGGGAGAGGTACAATTAAACGAAGAACAAAATATTTATGGAATTACGATTGTGACGAATCGTGTTCCTTTATATGTAAAAGGAGAAATAGTTGGTGCAATTGCAACATTTCGTGATAAAACAGAGGTTAGAAAATTAGCAGAAGAATTAACTGGTATTAGACTATATGCGGAAGCATTACGGGCACAATCGCATGAATTTATGAATAAAATGCATGTCGTATTAGGACTTACACACATGAAGCAGTATGAAGAATTACAGAAGTATATAAGCGGTATGGTATCAGAGCATCAATATGAAATTGGTGGGGTTATGGAGAGAATAAAAAGTCCAGTATTTGCTGGTTTTTTACTTGGGAAACTTAGCTATGCTAGAGAGAAAAATATAAAATTAATCATAAGTGAAGATTCTTACATGCCGGAAATAGATGATGAAAGTATTATTCATGAACTAATTACGATTGTCGGAAATTTAATTGATAATGCATTAGAGGCAGTGATGAATTGTAAAAAGAAGCAAGTTGAACTTGAGATACAATATGGGGATACATTAATCATTACAGTACAAGATACGGGGAAAGGTATACCAGAAGAAGAAATAGGGGCATTATTTACGAAAGGTTATTCCACAAAGGGAGATAACCGTGGTTATGGTTTGTATCTTGTAAAAGAAAGTATACAGCGAATAAATGGGGAAATTCATATGCATTCATTAGTAGGAAAGGGAACAACGATAACAATTGAAATACCTAAAGGTAGGGATGAGAGGCAAATATGATTAAAGTTTTAATTGTAGAAGATGACCCGATGGTAGCAATGTTAAATACGCATTATTTAGAGCAAGTAGGAGGGTTTGAACTTGTTCAAGCAGTTAACTCCGTTAAAGAAGCGATAGAAGTATTAGAGGAATTACGAGTAGATTTAGTATTACTTGATATTTTTATGCCTGAAGAAACTGGATTTGAGCTTTTAATGTATATTCGGAACCAAGAAAAAGAAATCGATATTATGATGATTTCAGCTGTACATGATATGGGGAGTATTAAAAAAGCATTACAATATGGTGTAGTAGATTATTTAATTAAACCATTTACATTTGAACGATTTAAAAAGGCGTTAACTATATATCGAGAAAAGCTTACTTTCATGAAAGAACAACAAAAAATTAGTCAATCGGAATTAGATTCGTTAATTTTGCAAAAAGAAAAAAGAGAGCCTACTGTCACTAAAGAGCTTCCGAAAGGATTAACGAAGCAAACGATGCAATTAATTTGGCAAAAGATCGAGTCGCTGAATGGACGAGCGTTTACAACAGATCAAATGGCGCAATTAGTTGGAGTTTCAAGAGTTTCTATTCGAAAGTATGTAATGTTTTTGACTGAAATTGGAGTATTAGAAAACGAAATGGTGTATCAACATGTAGGAAGACCAGTGAGTAAATTAAGATGTATTGACCAAAATAAAATAGAGTTTTACGTATAAGCGACTTATTATAAGTCGCTTATACTTTTTTTAATTACAAAATCAATTACAAAACTTACAAAAACTATTTTTACTATTGAAAGCGTTTTAATATTGTTATTAAGAAAACAAGGAGGTGCCATATGGGAATTCAAAAGAATGTGGAAGCGGTATCATTTTCTGGAGGAAATGAAGTACAAAGAGAATCTTTCGCTTCTAAAATTATGAATGTAAAAATCGGTGTTATACCTTTACCGTTATATGTAGTATTGGCTGCTATTATTTATGGGGCATCTGTATATAATAAATTGCCAGCAGATATGATTGGTGGATTTGCAGTTATTATGATCATGGGTATTTTCTTAGGCGACATTGGAATGAGAATTCCAATTTTAAAAAATATCGGCGGCCCGGCAATACTTTCATTATTTATTCCATCATTACTTGTATTTTTTAACTGGATGAATCCAGCTTCAATGGAAGCTGCGACTATGTTAATGAAAAAATCGAACTTTTTATATTTATATATTTCTTGTTTAGTAGTCGGAAGTATTTTAGGAATGAATCGTAAAGTATTAGTACAAGGTTTCGTTCGTATGTTTATACCTTTAGTAGTAGGGACGTTAGCTTCTGTAGCGGTAGGATTATTGGTCGGTTCACTATTTGGATTTGAAATGAAGCAAACATTCTTCTTTATCATCGTACCAATTGTGAGTGGTGGTATTGGGGAAGGGATTTTACCATTGTCGCTAGCTTATAGTGATATTTTAAATGAATCATCAGCAACGTTTGTATCACAACTTATTCCAGCGGCTATTATTGGAAATATGTTCGCAATCGTGAGTGCAGGGTATATGAAGCGTTTAGGTGAGAAGAAACCGGAGCTTAGTGGTAACGGTGTATTAGTGAAAACAGACAATCAAGCAGAGTTATTAAAAGAACAAAATACAGAGAAGCCAATTGACTTCTCATTAATGGGAGCAGGTTTATTAATTGCGTGTACGTTCTTCATCTTCGGAGGATTTGCTTCTAATTTCATCGGTATTCCTGGGGCAATCATTATGATTTTCTCAGCAGCACTTGTGAAATACTTTAAATTAATGCCAGCAAAAATGGAGCAAGGAGCATTCCATTTATATAAATTCATTTCGAAGAATTTAACTTGGCCGTTAATGGTTGGATTAGGATTGCTATATATTCCGTTAAAAGACGTAGCAGCAGTTCTTTCAGTAGGATATGTTGTTGTGTGCGCATCAGTTGTTCTTACAATGGTAGCATCAGGTTTTCTTGTAGGGAAAGTGATGAAAATGTATCCAGTTGAATCAGCAATTGTAACGGGATGTCACAGTGGTTTAGGTGGAACTGGAGATGTTGCTATTTTATCAGCTTCAAATCGTATGGAATTAATGCCGTTTGCGCAAATTTCAACACGTTTAGGCGGGGCAGCAATGGTTGTAACAGCGACAATTTTATTGAAAATGTTTTCATGATCAAACAAGCTAGCTATATTCATATAGCTAGCTTGTCAATTTAAGGGGAGATTATAAGTATGTTAGATAATCAAATTAATGAAAGATCATTGTTACTGCATAAAGAATTAGTAGGGAAAATTGAAATTACAAGTAAAGTAGAAGTAAATTCAGCGGATGATTTAAGCCTGACATATACACCAGGTGTAGCGGAGTCTTGCAAAGCAATTGCGGCGGATGAAGAAACAGTGTATGACTATACGGCACGCGGTAATATGGTGGCAGTTATCTCAGATGGAACAGCGGTACTTGGTTTAGGGAATATTGGACCGAAAGCAGCTATGCCTGTTATGGAAGGGAAGAGTATTTTATTTAAGAAATTTGCGAATGTAGATGCTTTCCCGTTATGTTTAGGTACGACTGATGTGGATGAAATCGTTACTCTTGTGAAAAATTTAGAGCCTACGTTTGCAGGAATTAACTTAGAAGATATTGCGGCACCACGTTGTTTTGAAATTGAAAAGCGATTAAAAGCAGAAACAAATATTCCTGTATTCCATGATGATCAACATGGGACCGCTATTGTCGTCTTAGCAGCTGTTATTAATGCATTAAAAGTTGTTAGCAAACAAATGGATAATGTGAAAATTGTTATTAACGGTGCGGGTTCGGCAGGAATTGCAATTGGAAAATTATTATTAAAAGCTGGTGCAAAGCGCATTACGTTAGTTAGCTTAGAAGGTATTGTTTGTGAAGGTGAATCATGGATGAACGAAGCACAAATTGAAGTTTCCAAAAAGACAAATCGAGAATATGTGCGTGGAACGTTAAAAGAAGCGATTCATCAAGCTGATATTTTTATTGGCGTATCTGCTCCTAACGTATTAACGAAAGAACTTGTACAAACGATGAATGAGAAAGCAATTGTGTTTGCTATGGCGAATCCAATTCCAGAAATCTTCCCAGAGGATGCATTAGAGGCTGGGGCAGCTGTAGTAGGAACCGGACGCTCGGATTATGCGAATCAAGTAAATAATGTATTGGCGTTCCCAGGGATATTCCGTGGTGCGTTAGATGTGCGCGCGACTGATATTACAGAAGAGATGAAATTAGCGGCAGCATATGGGATCGCTAACATCATTACGGACGAAGAACGTAATGCGAATTATGTAATCCCGAATCCGTTAGATAAAAGAGTTGTTCCAAGTGTTGCGGAAGCTGTAGCGAAAGCGGCCATTGATTCAGGTGTGGCGCAAATTATGAAAATACCAAGTTATTAATAGCTAAAAGCAGTGCCTAAAAAGGCACTGCTTTTTTGAGATAAGAAATCAAAATAATGAAGAAGTGTAAAATTATTTATTTGTGTGTCTTCACTATTTATTTAATTCCATTGCAACTTGTTTACCATTTACTAAAACCTCAGTTACTGCTACGATCACTTCTATCATTTTTTTCATCTCTCATCTCTCCTCATGTCATTTCTTACTTTAAGTATAAGAGAAGGGAGATACTTCAACTATCGAAGTATATGACGTAGAAATTACATTGTTGTAAGAAAGGGTTTTAGTTTTGTCACTTTACTCAGCGGTAATTAAAAACTGATCATAATATTTTTCATTCACATATATATTTAATACCCATAATCCAGATGAAGGTAGTGACATAGTGAGAGGGAGTTCGTTTGTAGTAGAATCAATTGTATTTGAAGTAGTCCAAGTTGGTTTGGAAGTTTCTTGTTGAAAGAGTACGGGTGTTGGAGTTATTGATCCTTGCTTTAGTGCAATAATAGATAGTTTTCCAGTTGGCATTTCAGGATCTAAAAAGTACCACATCATTTCATTTTTTTCATTTGCGATAATAGGGCTATCAGCCATTGCGATTTTTTCTTCGATACCTTTTAAAGGTATTTTTTCTTGTATGAAGGAGGGTGTTTCTTCCCAATTTACATCTTTTAAAACGCTAAGATGAAAGAAGGAAGGTGCATTAACTTGAGTGGATGACGTGGCGATAGCTTCTTTTTTAGGTACTTCTGAATCAGGCTGCGCTTGTGTGCATCCAGCGATGAGAAAGGAGAAAAGTAGCATAGTTCCAATTTTTTTCATGGTGTCACACTCCTAAATTTTATTGTTAGTGTAATTGTATTTGCTAGAAAGCGGGACAATTCCTTTAAAGTATAAAAAGAGGTCGTAAGTTTTGTACGACCTCTTTTGACATTTTCTATATTTGTTCAGTTGAAAAGGTAGGTTCATTCTCTTTTTGTGGCATCGTTAAGAAAATAACAGAAAGAACGATACATACGCCGCCTAATAATTGATATGCTCCAAAGGATTCATTTAGCCAAGCGATTGAAACGATGGCAGCTACAAGTGGTTCAATGCTAGATAAAATGCTCGTTTCTGTTGCTGCTAAATATTTCAGACTACCGATATAAAGGAGGAAAGAAAGAGTGCCACTTATGATGATAAGAATAAGCATAGAAAAAGTTTTTGATGTAAAAGTTTGTGAAAGTTGATTCCATTCAAACGAGCGATTACAAATAAGCAGGGCAATACCGCCAATTAACATTCCCCAGCCAATTACTACAGTTGTTCCGCATTCTTTAATAAGAGAGGCTGGATGAAGGGTATAAAATGCAAATCCAATTGCAGTTAATAGACCAAAAATAATGGCTTCTTTTGATAAAACAATATTTTCAATTGAACCATTTGTAATAATAAAGTATGTCCCCGTTAGTGCTGTTATAATTGCGAGCAGTTGCATAGACGCTGGGAATTTTTTTTGTCCAAATGCGACATAAATGGTAATAAGAACAGGGCCAAGAAATTGAAATAATGTCGCTGTAACGGCGTTACTAATATGAACTGTTTCAATAAAGGCGTATTGCGCACCAAGCATGCCGAGAATAGAGAAAATAATAAGTTGTATAGAATGTCTAGGATGTTTCCAAATTTGAAATATGTTTTGTTTCTTTATAAGTAAGAAAGATAAAATAAATATTCCCGCAAGCAACAAGCGAATTGTTAAAAAATCAATTGAGGATACATTAGTATGCTGAAATAGCCACTGAATCATTGGACCAGATAATCCCCATAATGTAGCCCCTATAATAATCATAATGAGTCCGATACGTCTACCATTGTTCATTATCATGTTTCTCCTCTCCGGTATTTGATTTTTTATGTGTGACATGATAAAAGGAATTATATATAACTTCTGGTACTGTAAAAAGTATCAGATTTTAGTTTTATTAAGGGGTCAGATATTATGTTAGAATTAACGCCTAATTTAAATGTGAATAGTAAAAGAGCATTGTACGTGCAATTGTATGAGTATATAAAAAAAGAGATTAAAGATGGAACGATTCCGGCTTTAACAAAATTACCTGCAAAAAGAAAGCTGGCAAGCTATTTACAAGTGAGTAAGAATACAGTAGAAGCGGCTTACGAGCAATTACTTGCAGAAGGTTATATTGAGTCAGCATCGAGAAAAGGTTATTTTGTATGTAAAGTTGAACAAATGATTTATGTAGAAGGAAGTGAAGCGAAAGTAGAAGAAGTACCGTTTCGGGAGGAGAACTATACATTTGATTTCACCCAAACAGGGGTTGATACGAATACGTTTCCGTTCACTACGTACCGCAAGCTTATAAATGATGTATGGCAACCACATAATAATGAATTGCTTTTTCTTGGACATCCTCAAGGGGAATTGAGCCTGAGGGAGGAAATTGCCAACTATTTGTATGAATCTAGAGGTGTGCGTTGTTCAGCTAGCCAAATTGTATTAGGGGCGGGAACACAAATATTAGTGAAGTTACTGTTTCAATTGTTAAAGGGAAGTAATTATGCTGTTGAAAATCCAGGTTATCATAGGAAAATGGTCGTTTTTGAACAGGGAGAGAAGAAGGTTCAAATGTTGTCTTTAGATAGAGACGGAATTTGTATGGCAGATTTAGAAAATAGCGATGCGAATGTTGTATTTGTAACTCCATCTCATCAATTCCCATATGGAATGATTATGCCTATTACGAGAAGGACGCAGCTTTTACAATGGGCGAAGAAAGAGGAAGACAGGTATATTATTGAAGATGATTACGATAGTGAATTTCGTTATTCAGGAAAGCCAATTCCGGCACTACAAGGTTTAGATACAGATGGGAAAGTTATTTATATGGGGACGCTCTCAAAAGCTTTGTTGCCCTCATTACGGATGAGCTATATAGTATTACCGAAGAATGTAATTGAAAAATATCAAAAGGAATATTTGTTTTATACACAAAGTGTTTCAAGAATGGACCAAGAAGTGATTAGAAAGTTTTTAAATGAAGGCTATTGGGGAAAACATATTCATAAAATGCGCGTCGTCTACCGAAAAAAGAGGGATCGACTTGTTTTTGAAATAGAGAAGTATTTCTCTAATCGTGTTGAAGTGATAGGAGAAGATTCTGGATTACACATTTTATTAAAAGTGCATAATGGAATGCGAGAAGAAGAACTAATTAAAGAAGCTGCAAAATATAGTATTAAAATATATCCTGTTTCTACGTACTATAAAGACGGTACTGCGCCTGAAAATGTAGTTTTACTTGGGTTTGCAATTTTATCAGAAGACGAAATTGCGAAAGCGGTTCAATTATTACATAAGGCATGGTATACAAGAAAGTAAAAAACATCCTCCAGGCATGAGGATGTTTTTTATTATTTATTTTCATCTAAGAATAAGACCATATGCTCTTCGTCCCAATACTGTCCGTTATATTTCAGTGAACGTTCTTGTACACCGAATGTTTTAAAACCTAATGATTCATAAAGTTTCTTCGCACCATCGTTGCCAACAACAACATCAAGCATAACTTGTTCTACTTCTAAAGATTTAGCAAGTTCAAGACATTCTTTAATAAGTGCTTTTCCTGCTCCAAGTCCGCGTGCTTTTGGAGACACATATACAGAACCAATTTTAGCTTTATGTTCTTGTTTTACATATGGTTTCGTTTCCAGCGTTGCAACTCCGATTAATTGTCCATCTTTAAATGCACCTAGCGTATAGTTTTCATCTTGTGCTAATTTTTGTGCTTTATATTCAATCGCACACTCTTTATTAATAATATCTTCATAAGAAGAGCTGAAAGCTTCAGGGTTTTGCTTTAATCCTTCTACACGAAGTTCTAAGTAAATTTCTGCTTCATCTTTTGTTAATACATGGATATCCAATTATATCACCCTCCAAATCTTTGCAAATGTACCTTTACCCCGCTATTTGCGGGCAGTAAGAATCCAACTTTAAAATCCGGCGAATGCGCGGATTTTAGGTGGGAGATAACTGCCCGATTGGTTAAAGTTTTACTTTATTTTATATTGAAATAAGAATAATTTCAAAAGGTTAGCTTATATGAGCTGATTTTATGAACAAAATAACACCAGTAGTGTTTACTACTACTGGTGTTTTCACACGCATCTTATTCAAAAGGTAGCTCGATTCTAAAGTTTGTTCCTACTCCTAATTGGCTTGTTACTAGAATGGAACCGTTATGCAATTCTACAATTTCTTTTGCAACAGCTAGCCCGATACCTTTTCCTCCAGTAGCTCTCGTTCTCGATTTATCAACACGATAAAAACGATCAAAAATATGCGGGATATCTTCTTCAGGAATACCTTCTCCTTCATCGGCTACACTTATTGTAAAAGAATCTGTTTCTGTGAGTACGCGTATCGTAATAGTAGTGTTTTCTGGCGAATGTTGATAAGCGTTGTGTAATAAATTTAACATAACTTGTTCCATACGTCTTTCGTCTATGCAAACTTCTAAATCATCTTTGCAATATACATGGAGTTGCATTTGTTTATTTGTTAATGTTGTTTTTGTTTTTTCAACCATTCGTTCTAAAAATGGTTGAAGAATCACTTTTTGTTTTTTTATAACAAACTGGTGTTGTTCTAATTGCACCAGCATAAATAAATCTTGGACGAGATCGGTTACACTATCTGTTTCATCCTCAATGATTTGTAAGTATTCTTCACGCTCTTCTTTCGTTAAAGAGTCTCTCTTTGCTACCTTCGCATAACCTTTCATATAGGTTAATGGAGTTAATAGTTCATGGGCAACACTAGCGAGAAATTCATTGCGTTCTTTTTTCATATAAGTCAGTTCACTAGATAAATCTTCAATCGTTTTTGCTAAACTTCCAAGTTCATCATTCCGTTTAATACCTAATTGAATTGGCTTATTTAACTTTGACATTTTTTCTGTTGCCTTCTTCATTTTTATAAGCGGTTCTGTAATAACACGAGAAAAAACAAAGACAGAAATAGTCGTTAAAATAATTGTTAAAACACTAATGATAAGAAATTGGTTCATGAGTTTAAGTAACATATTTTCTAAGAAAGATGTTTTTAATAACATATATAACTTTCCTTGAAACTTTGTTGTGTTAAGTTGGCTTACTGTTGTGATGAATTTTGATTTTTTCCAGTTTCTTTCAACGATTAATCCGCTTTCTGGGACAGATTCTGTTTTACAAGTAAGTTGTTTTTGCATTTCTTTTGTTACGGGTTCTGAGGTGGAAATAATTTTGCCGTTATGGTCAGTAATAATGATAGCTATATCGGAGTTAGAAATTGATTCCGATTCAACTAAGTGTGCAGCCGCATTCGCAATATCGAACTCGGGGTACACGGGGCGTTTAGGATTTTTATTGTGTTCAGCGTGTTGCATTTCTTTATAATATTCATCCCGTCTCTCGCGACTTTTAATTTTTTTACTATAGCGATTACCTTTTTCTAAAAGAGCAAGTGTTTCTTCCTCAATCCGCATTGTTGAAATGCTTTTGTAAAAAGAAACGAAAGCAATTGTTTCAATGCATAAAGCTAATATTAAAAAGTATGTCCCGATTTTAAGTGAAAGTTTACTCATTTTCTCACCATACCTTATTCATAATAAAGGGTCAGTGGTACGATATTTTCCACTGACCGAAGTAATTATTCACTTTTCCATTTATATCCGACTTTATAGACAGTTTCTAAGTAATTTTCAACTGGAAATCCTTTTTTGCGTAGTTTATCACGGATATTGCGAATATGTGAATCGATTGTTCTATATTCAATGTCTGTTTCATAACCCCAAATTTTTTCGATTAAATCATCTCGGCTATAAGCACGGTTTGTATTTTGTAAAAATAGTCCAAGTAACGAAAATTCGATAGGAGTTAGTGAGATTTTTCCGTCATATACTGTGACAGTATGTTTCGTTTTATCCCACTCAATACCATTGAAGCTAACGAAGCCGTCTTTCTTTGTACGGCGTAATATAGCCTCGATTCTTGCGACTAATACATGCTCATCAAAGGGTTTTGTAATATAGTCATCCGCGCCCATAGTGAGGCCTTTCACCATATCGTAATTTTGATTACGAGCTGTTAGCATAATGATTGGAACGTTGGAAATTTGACGGATTTGATAGCAAGTATCCCATCCATCCATATTCGGCATCATTACATCTAACAAAATAATATCGAAGTCTTTTTGTTCTATTAACTTTAGTGCTTCAAGGCCAGAGGTAGCTTTCATACAAAAATAGCCACGAGGACTTAAGAACAGATCTAATAATCGTAACATACGTTCTTCATCGTCTACTAATAAAATTTTTACCATAATCTTGTGCACCCCAAACTGTTCATTCTACTTGTATAGTTTACATGAAAATGATAAAAAACTCTTTTTATGTGATTGAGTGGAAGAGTGATTTCTCGCTCAGAGTAATTGACATAAAAAATGCACTAGTTTTGCACAACTATTTTTTATAATAGAAAACGTAGCGACACAAAATACCCTATGTTGCGACATAACGTCATGTCATTTTATTTATAAAATGACAATTCCATTCTATTGTGTATGTGAGATAGAGAGGGTTTTCGTATTCACCTCGCATCGGATAAGAAAAATTTCCTATCTCACACTTTTTTTAAAAGGAGATCATACACATGAATCCAAAAGAAGAAATTTCAAAAAAAGAAAAGCAAGATCGTAATACGGTTGTCATGTGCATTACCGTATCTATGGTTATTATTATAAGTTGTGTAAATAAAATTTTGGGGATTTTATAATATAGAAAAAGCTTATTGCTTCTTAAGAAGCAATAAGCTTTTTTTCGTTATTAGGGGAATAGTTTTATATAATAAACCAAGGTAAAATTGCTAAACCAGAAGTTACAATTGCTGTAGTAAATATTAAAAGCATAGCTCGTTTGTTTTGTTTCATGTCACATTCTCCTTTATATATCAATTGAATGCTATACGTTCATTTCATGATTGGTACCTCACTAATGAAAGTGTCACTTTACCCCGCATTAATGGGCAGTAAGACTTCCATCTAAATATTTAATGGATGCGAAGAAGTTAGATGGAAGATCAACTGCCCATAAAAGCCCGATTGGTGAGGGCTAATACTCAGTGGAGGTAAAGCTTTCCACTGAGTAAAGTTTCACTTTATACTTTTAGTATAATGAATGGAAAGGTTTGGTACGATCGATAAAGGTGACATGAAGATTACATTGTTGTAATGAAAAAAGCACCTTCCTTAATAAGAAGATGCTTTTAAAAAACTATATTGAAGTATTAATCATTTAAGAACAGAACCATATGTTCCTCGTCCCAATATTGCCCGTTATGTTTTAATGAACGCTCTTGTACGCCGTAAGTTTGGAAGCCTAATGACTCATATAATTTTTTTGCGGCATCGTTACCAACTACAACATCGAGCATAAGTTGTTCTACATGTAATTTATCGGCATTTTCGATAATTGCTTTAATTAGAGCTCTTCCTGCTCCAAGGCCACGCGCTTTTGGGGAAACAAAAACGGAACCGATTTTTGCTTTATGTTCTTGTTTAATGAAAGGCTTTGTTTCTAAAGTAGAAATGCCGATTAAATCGTTATCTTTGAAGACCCCTAGAGTATACTTATCCGGATTGCTTAATCGTTTTGCCATAGCAGCTACAGGATCCTCATGTTTAAGAACATCTTCATAAGAAGAGCTAAAAGCTTCCGGGTTCTTCGTTAAACCTTCCATACAAACTTTTAAATATATTTCTGCGTCCTCTGTCGTTAATAAGCGAATTTCCATAGTTATAACCTCCTTGGTCGAAATAAATCCATTACTTCAATAAGATTGTGTATGCGTTTTGTTAACAGTCTCTTTTAATTTGTAAAAGAATGAAAAGATATATGCTACAATGTTTTGTTTTTAATATGTAATGAAATTATATATTAACTTCATTAACTATTCAAGTCTTTAATATATTACGTTTTTATAACTAAAATAACTCCTCAACCGAGGAGTTATTTTAGTTATTCGATTGATAACCATCAATTCGATGTGGATGTGTGTAAATATTGCAAGATTCATTTCTAATAAATCCTACGACTGTAATGCCTAAATCGTGAGCAAGTTGTAATGCTAATTTTGTTGGAGCGGATTTAGATAGAACCATTTCACATCCGATTTTTGAAACTTTGAGTAAAATTTCGGATGAAATACGCCCGCTAAATGCGATGATTTTTCCTTTAACGGATATATCGTTGCGTAAACAATGACCATATATTTTATCTAATGCATTATGTCTTCCAATATCCATTCTTGATAGGAGGATATTGTTTCGATCACATAGCGCGGTATTGTGAACCCCACCGGTTTGGCGAAAGGTAGTGGAAGATTGTTGTAAAGTATTCATTAAGTGAAAGCATTCTTCAGGAGTAATTTTTACATGTATATCATGTAAATCTTTTGCTTTTGCTGCATCGTTAACGAAAATAAAACCTTGTCTACCTTTTCCACAGCAAGAAGTGATGTATCGTTTATTATATAAAGTTTGATAGAGTGGATTTACTTTTGATGATGTTACATGGACAATTCCGTTATCTTTTTGCACCCATAGTTCTTCAACATCTTTATAGGAAGCAATAATTCCTTCAGAAATTAAAAAACCAATTACCATATCTTCAATATAATTTGGTGTGCATACAACTGTTACATATTCTTCACCATTTAATTTAATAGTAATAGGAGATTCTGTAACAATCTCATCCAGTTGTTTTGAAAATGTACCAGATTGATAGCGTACAATTGTATAAGTCTCTTGCGTAGGCCCCATATTTAATTCCCCTTTTATATGTATTTCTCTCCCATATTTATCATAAAACAATGGGGAAATAAAAACACCTATTAGCAAGGAAATCACAGATTATTTTGGTTATTATTGTATATGTACGATATAATAGAACTGTAGAATAGTGATATTTTCAAGCTTTCGTAGTTATACCTTATAACATCTAGAATCGACTTCATAAGAAAAGTATTCGGACAGAGCGTTCAAAAATATGTACAGTAATGCGATTTTGAAAACGGATTCATAATTGTGTTGTACAGTTGGTTGTAAGGAGAGGGGAAACTATGGCAGAACAGACAGTCCGTGTAACCGTGGATGGTAAAGAATTTTCCACATCGGGTGAAAAGACGATACTACAATTATTTAACGAGAGTAATTTGGAACATCCTCAAATTTGTCATGTACCAGAAGTAGATCCAATTCAAACTTGTGATACGTGTATTGTAGAAGTAAATGGGAAGTTATTACGTGCTTGTTCAACGAAATTAGAGAACGGTATGCATATTGAAAGACAGTCCCAGCGTGCAAAAGAGGCACAGACTGAGGCAATGGATCGAATATTAGAGAATCATTTATTGTATTGTACCGTTTGTGATAACAATAATGGTAACTGTAAAGTCCATAACACGGTACATATGATGGGAATTGAAGAACAGAAATATCCGTATGAGCCGAAAGTAAGTGCTTGTGAAGTGGATATGTCACATCCGTTTTATCGGTATGATCCAAATCAATGTATTGCTTGTGGACAGTGTGTAGAAGTATGTCAAAACTTACAGGTTAATGAAACTATATCGATAGACTGGAACTTAGATCGTCCACGTGTTATATGGGATCATGGTGTAAGCATAAATGACTCATCTTGTGTAAGTTGTGGGCAGTGTGTAACAGTATGTCCATGTAATGCGTTAATGGAAAAAACAATGCTAGGTGAAGCTGGGTTCATGACTGGATTAAAACCAGATGTGTTAGATCCAATGATTGATTTTGTAAAGGATGTAGAGCCTGGATATAGTAGTATTTTAGCGGTTTCAGAAGTAGAGGCTGCGATGCGTAAGACGAAAGTTAATAAAACAAAAACAGTTTGTACATTTTGTGGTGTCGGTTGTTCCTTTGAAGTATGGACAAAAGATCGCCATATATTAAAAGTGCAACCTGTTTCAGATGCACCTGTTAATGGTATTTCCACATGTGTAAAAGGTAAATTTGGATGGGACTTTGTAAATAGTGAAGATCGAATTACGAAGCCATTAATTCGCCAAGGAGATATGTTTGTTGAAGCTTCATGGGAAGAAGCATTAGAAGTTGTTGCTTCTAACATGCAGCATATTAAATCTCAATATGGCAGCGATGCATTTGGATTCATTTCTTCATCGAAAGTAACGAATGAAGAAAATTACCTTATGCAAAAACTAGCCCGACAAATATATGGAACGAATAATGTGGACAACTGTTCTCGTTATTGTCAATCTCCAGCGACAGACGGTTTATTTAAAACTGTCGGTATGGGCGGGGATGCTGGAACAGTGAAAGATATAGCTGAAGCAGGCCTTGTTATTATCGTTGGTGCGAATCCAACAGAAGGACATCCTGTACTTGCTACGAGAGTAAAACGTGCTCATAAATTACACGAGCAAAAACTGATTGTAGCAGACCTTCGTAAACATGAAATGGCAGAGCGTGCGGATCTATTTATTCATCCGCGCCAAGGAACGGATTACGTATGGCTTGCAGGTATTACGAAATATATCATTGATCAAGATTGGCACGATAAAAAGTTTTTAGCTGAAAATGTGAAGAACTTTGATGAATATAGCAAAATGTTAGAAAAGTATACGCTTGATTACACAGAAGAAATTACGGGGATTTCTAAAGCTCAGTTAAAAGAAATGGCCCGTATGGTATATGAAGCAGATGGTACTTGTATACTTTGGGGAATGGGTGTAACTCAAAATACAGGAGGAAGTACGACATCAGCAGCAATTTCAAATTTACTACTTGTTACGGGTAACTATCGTCGTCCTGGTGCAGGTGCATACCCATTAAGAGGGCATAATAACGTACAAGGTGCTTGTGATATGGCAACATTACCAAACTGGCTTCCTGGTTATCAAGCAGTATCAGATGATACGCTTCGTGCGAAATTTGAAAAAGCATACGGTACAACTATTCCGAAAGCACCAGGATTAAATAATATTGCAATGTTACTTGCAGCGGAAGAAGGAAAACTACGCGGTATGTATGTCATGGGTGAAGAAATGGCTTTAGTCGATTCAAATGCGAACCATGTGCAACATATTTTATCAAATTTAGACTTCCTCGTTGTTCAAGATATGTTCTTATCAAAAACAGCTCGTTTTGCTGATGTTATTTTACCGGCAGCACCAAGCTTAGAAAAAGAAGGAACGTTTACGAATACAGAGCGCCGTATTCAAAGATTATATGAAGTATTGAAACCGCTTGGTGATTCCAAACCAGACTGGTGGATTTTGCAAAAAGTTGCTCGTGCACTGGGCGGGGATTGGAATTACGAAAGTCCAAGTGAAATTATGGACGAAATCGCATCACTTGCACCGTTATACTCTCAAGCGACGTATGACCGTCTAGAAGGATGGAATAGTTTATGTTGGGGTAGTCATGATGGTAGCGATACACCGCTATTATATGTAGATGGATTTAACTTCCCAGATAAACTTGCTCGTTTATCATTAGATGAATGGGTACCACCGGTTGTAGCGCCAGATGAGTATGATTTACTTTTAAATAATGGTCGTATGCTAGAACATTTCCATGAAGGGAATATGACGAATAAGTCGGCTGGTATTTTATCTAAAGTATCTGAAGTATTCGTTGAAATTTCACCTGAACTCGCTATAGAGCGCAATGTAAAAGATGGTGGTCTTGTAGAATTAGCATCACCATTTGGGAAAATTAAAGTACAAGCGCTTATTACTGATCGTGTAACGGGGAAAGAGCTATATTTACCAATGCATGCAACAGTAAATGAAGAGGCAATCAATATTTTAACTGGGACGGCAACAGACCTTTATACGTGTACACCAGCATATAAACAAACGATGGTGAAAATGCGTGTGTTACGTGAAAAAGGAAATCGTCCGTTACCATCTTCAAACCCGCGAGATAAAAAGCGTAATCCGCAAAATGGTGTTGAAATCGAGCAAAAGTGGCAAAGAAAACAATACGTATCACTTGTGGACTAGGGGGCGGAGATAGTGGCGAAAGAAATTACGTTAATTAAAAAGAAAGTTGTAACAGAGGAAGAACAGAAACAGCAATTAGCAGATGAACTTCTACATGAGCTATCTAATAATCGTGAAGCAGTAGAAGAAACGATGCAGCTTTTAGCACAGTTGCAGAAGGCTGGGATATTAGATGCAGCGATTAGTTTACTTGCTGCGAAGGAAGATGTTTCAAAAATCGCTGTGGAGCAATTAAATCGTGAACCCGTTAAAAATGCACTCAACAATATGATGGGGGCGGGGGAAGCGCTATCTGCAGTTGACCCAGAAGTAACGAAGCAAATCACATCGAGTTTAGTTACTGGATTGCAATTTGCAACAGATGAATTAAATAGTGGTAAAAAAACAAAAGTGATGGATTTCTTTAAAGTGTTAAAAGATCCAGATATCAATAGAGCCATTACATTCGGTTTTAGCTTCTTGAAAGCATTTGGGCAAGGATTAGAGAAAAAATAGGGTAAATGAAAAAGTGATGGGACGTAGCCATCACTTTTTTCATTGTATGTATAAGAGTGTTCATGTTAAGCGGAATATATTATTATTAAAAAGATGGATTAGAAATGGAAATATGGAATCCATCTCAAATACCGTTTTAGAATATGGAGGAATATATGCAACACCGTAAAAGACTATCTATACCAGGAGTAATGAGACATTCCTTTCAAACTGTTAGATTTGCTTTTTGGAATGTGTTAACATTCCAACTTGCTTATAAATTGTTAGCAGCGATTGTGTTTATCCCACTTTTCGGTATTATTTTCAATAAGTTGTTGTACTTTGGTGGGTATGCAAACGCAACAAATGATGAGTTATTAGCATTTTTGAAAACACCATACGGGATTTTGGCGATTTTAATTTTATCTATATTGGCATTGTTTCTTATATTTACAGAGTTTGCAGTACTTATTATCATTTCGTACTTCGCTCATAAAAGGCAAAAGGTGAGACTACGTCCAATTTTGTATAAAACAGTAACGTATTTACCTTCCCTGTTTACATATTGCTTACCCGGATTTGTTTTGTATGCAGTTGTACTATTACCACTATTAAGTATGGGATATAAATCTGCATTGATTCCTGAAATTCAAATTCCTAATTTTATTACAGGTGAACTATTTAAGACAACAATGGGGCAAGTTGGATATTATACTTTCTTTGCTGTAGTTGCCTATTTAAATCTTCGTTGGATTTTTGTTTTACCTATTATCGTTTTAGAGAAGAAGCCGTTCCGTACGGCAGCACGAAAAAGTGCGAACTTAGTAAAAGAAAGCTTCTTTAAAGTATTGTTCTTTTTAGTAGGTTTTTTCATATCTGTAGGAATCGTCTTTCTTTTATGTGTAGGAATTTATTTACTTTGTCTGTGGGGAGTGTATGAATTTACGAACCCAGAAGGGACATTTGCACTACTAGCAGAGTCAACTATTTCAGTCTTCTTAACAAGTACATTGTACCTATTTAGCTTTATTATGACGCCGTTTTATATTATGGCGTTAACAAGATTGTATTTACAAAAGGTTGCGGTCGAAGATGTTTTATTAGAAGAAGGATTAGATTATTCGAAAACGAAAGCAGATAAATGTTTCTTCCAAAAACATCGTTGGAAATTTATTGGCGTATATATTGTAGGAATTATTACTGCTGGAATGGTTGTTGCCTTCATTGTTACCTTTATTACAAACACATATAAAGAACCAATTATTATGGCTCATCGTGGTTATATTTCAAAAGGTGTAGAGAATACGAAAGAAGCTGTGCAGGGAGCTATTGATGCGAAAGCAGACTATGCTGAAATTGATGTACTGCAAACGAAAGACGGTGAACTAGCAGTTATACATGATTTGAAGCTAAAACGTCTTGCTAATGCTAATGTTCATGTGTCAGATTTAACGATGGATGAGTTAAGGCAGCTTACTCTTAGTCAAGACGGATTGTCAGGACAAATCAGTACACTTGATGAGATCATTAAGCTGTCAAAGAACAAAATCAAACTTAATATTGAAGTGAAGCTTCATGGTGGCGAAAAAGATTTCGTAAACAAAGTATTAAAAGTGATTAAAGATAATGAATTTGAGAAACAATGTGTCATTCAAACGCTACACTATCCGCTTATTAAAGAGTTTAAACGTGCAAATCCAAATATAAAAGTAGGATATATACTGTATGCAAGTAGAGCCAACTTAAAGAATGTGAAGGCTGATTTTTATGTAGCAGAAGAATACATGTTAAATAAGAAATTAGTAAAAGAAGCAAGAAAGTTAAACAAGCCGATTTACGTATGGACGGTAAATGATATGGAAAGTTTAAAGGGATATTATAAATTAAACGTAGATGGTATCATTACCGATTATCCTGAAGATGCACGTGAAACAATTAAGATGTTAAAAGAGCAAGAAGCGGAAGAAAGTGATCTGTTTGATAAAATTAGTGAAACAACAGATGATTTATTTTCCAAGTTATTTATAAGTTATCCAGCTGCTGGCTAAATGCCTGCAGCTGTTTTTTTAGGAAAAGAATATATCTCTAAAGTATTGTGTACAGTAATAAGTGTATATGTATACGTCGATACTTAGGTTTCTTACATTGTTACATTATTGTCGAATAATAAATGATTACTTCTTATTTTTAGGGCGTATAATAAAAATAGAGTGATAGATAATGAAATGGCATGAAGATGCTAATAGAATCAATGTTCCATATATTTACACTATTCTAAATATATAAACTTTAAAAAAATAGTATGTTAGCGTTTTCATAACTTTTAAGTTATGCTAGAATAAGGACATAAGTTATTAATTATTACAAAAAGAAAAAAGAATCTCTTTTTTCTGTTAATTATAAGGGGGCATTTCATTATGCGTATTGGGGTACCAGCAGAAATTAAAAACAACGAAAACCGTGTGGCAATGACACCAGCAGGTGTTGTACATTTAATTCGTAACAATCACGAAGTATTCATTCAAAAGGGTGCAGGTTTAGGATCTGGTTTCACAGATGCTCAGTATGTTGAAGCGGGAGCAAAAATTGTTGATACAGCTGAAGAAGCTTGGAACATGGAAATGGTTATGAAAGTTAAGGAACCAGTTGAAAGCGAATACAAACACTTCAGCGAAGGTTTAATCTTATTCACATACTTACACTTAGCTCCAGAACCAGAATTAACAAAAGCATTAATCGAAAAGAAAGTTGTTTCTATTGCATATGAAACAGTACAATTAGAAAACCGTTCTCTACCATTACTTGCACCTATGAGTGAAGTAGCTGGTCGTATGGCTGCACAAATTGGTGCACAATTCCTTGAGAAAAACAAAGGCGGTAAAGGTATCTTACTTGCAGGTGTTCCAGGGGTTAAACGTGGTAAAGTAACAATCATCGGTGGTGGACAAGCTGGTACAAATGCTGCTAAAATTGCAGTTGGACTAGGTGCGGATGTAACAATCATCGACTTAAGTGCAGAACGTCTTCGTCAATTAGATGACATTTTCGGAAACCAAGTAAAAACTTTAATGTCTAATCCTTACAATATTGCAGAAGCTGTAAAAGAGTCTGATCTTGTAATCGGTGCAGTATTAATCCCAGGTGCAAAAGCGCCAAAACTTGTAACAGAAGAAATGATTAAATCAATGGAACCAGGTTCTGTTGTTGTAGATATCGCGATTGACCAAGGTGGTATTTTCGAAACAACTGACCGTATTACAACTCATGATAACCCAACTTACGAAAAACACGGCGTTGTTCATTATGCAGTTGCAAACATGCCAGGTGCGGTTCCACGTACATCAACTCTTGCATTAACAAACGTAACAGTACCATATGCAGTACAAATTGCTAACAAAGGCTACAAAGAAGCTTGCCTAGGAAACGCTGCATTACTAAAAGGTATTAACACATTAGACGGCTATGTAACATTCGAAGCAGTTGCAGAAGCTCACGGTGTAGAGTACAAAGGTGCTAAAGAATTATTAGAAGCAGAAACAGTATCTTGCTAATAGAAGCATTATACAAAACAAAATCGAACAATATATAAAACAACATGAGAAGAGCTAAGAGTGAAGATCTCTTAGCTCTTCTTGGCAAAAGGGGGCATACATCGTGGCCAACCTATTTAAAAAGAAATCCGTTACGCAATTGTTAGGGGAAAGTAAAAGTAAAACTTTAACGAAAACGCTAGGGGCATTCGACCTAACAATGCTAGGGATTGGTGCGATAATCGGTACAGGAGTTCTAGTATTAACAGGATTAGTAGCAGCAAGAGATGCTGGTCCAGCAGTTATTTTTTCATTCATGATAGCAGCAATTGTTTGTGGATTTGCAGCATTATGTTATGCAGAAGTTGCATCTACACTTCCTGTTTCAGGTAGTGTGTACACATATTCATATGCAACAATTGGTGAGTTTGTTGCCCATTTAATGGGATGGACATTGTTATCCGTATATGTCGTAACAACTGCCGCAGTAGCTGGCGGATGGACGGGTTATTTCAATAACTTAGTTAGTGGATTAGGACTTGAAATTCCTAAAGCCTTGTTAACGATTCCATCGCAAGGTGGTATGGTGAACTTACCCGCAATTATCGTTACGTTGGTGATAACTTGGTTATTATCACGAGGTACGAAAGAAAGTAAGCGTGTGAATAACATAATGGTATTAATTAAAATTGGTATTGTTGTTTTATTCATTGCAGTTGGTGTATTCTACGTGAAACCAGAAAACTGGATACCATTTGCACCGTACGGCATAAGTGGAGTTTTCGCCGGAGGAGCAGCAGTATTCTTTGCTTTCTTAGGATTTGATGCATTAGCAACTTCTGCTGAAGAAGTAAAAAATCCGCAACGTGATCTACCGATTGGTATTATTGCTTCGTTAGTTATTTGTACAATCATTTATGTTGTAGTTTGTCTCGTTATGACAGGTATGGTTTCTTATAAGGAATTAGATGTACCTGAAGCTATGGCATATGTGTTAGAAGTTGTAGGACAAGATAAAGTGGCTGGTGTAATTGCTATTGGAGCTGTAATCGGAATTATGGCTGTAATTTTCGCTTACATTTATGCAACAACTCGTGTATTCTTCGCAATGAGCCGTGACGGTTTATTGCCAAAATCTTTCGCGAAAATTAACAAGAAGACTGAAGCTCCAACATTTTCAGTTTGGTTAACAGGAATTGGTAGTGCTTTAATTGCTGGATTTATCGATTTAAAAGAATTGTCGAATTTAGCGAATATTGGAGCGTTATTAACATTCGCCATGGTTGGTGTAACTGTTATCATTCTTCGTAAAACGCATCCGAAATTACAACGTGGATTTATGGTACCACTTGTACCGATCTTACCGATTATTTCAGTTGCATGTTGTCTATTCTTAATGGCAAATTTACCGTTAAAAACATGGATATACTTCGGTGTTTGGTTAGCAATCGGAGTAGTTGTATACTTTGTTTATTCGAAAAAACATAGTCATTTAAAAGACGATGGAAGTTCGCAGGATAATTTAGAACAAGCTAATTAAAAGGGATATAAGTATAGTAAGCCTTGTGCGTCTAGGGAGCGCGCAAGGCTTTTTCTTTTGTGCAAAATGTACATCCTTTTTTGTATGAGGATGTAATGGATGTGGAAAATATGTGTAAGCCTTATTAAAATATGAACAAAATGTTCGGAAAAATGTATGAGATTTCATTGACACATATGAATGGACGCTCATATAATAAGAGTATAAGATATATGAATGATTGTTCATATGTTCAAATGAAGAGGTGAGCTATAATGGCTGGAAATAAAGTAGAAACACCACAAGAGACATGTTCTCAAACGATAATTCATGAAGAAGTTGTTGATCAAGTAAAACAAACAATTCCAACTGATGAAAGTTTAAGTAAAGTAGCAGAACTATTTAAAGTATTAGGTGATCGTACACGTACGAGAATATTACATGCGTTATTTGAAGCAGAAATGTGTGTGTGTGATTTAGCGTATTTATTAGGAATGACACAATCATCTATTTCACATCAGCTTCGTGTGTTAAAGCAAGCGAAACTTGTAAAGAATCGTAAAGAAGGAAAGGTCGTTTATTATTCGTTAGCTGACCAGCACGTAATTCATATCTTCGAGCAAGCGTTTGAACACGTAAACGAGGAAGAATAAAAAGAACGCGAGGAGGGAGAACGATGGCTGAAGCATTAGTGAAAAAGAAACTGGTGTTAGAAGGTTTAGATTGTGCGAACTGTGCAATGAAAATTGAAAAAGGCGTTGGGAATATAGAAGGAGTAAATTCTTGTTCTGTAAATTTCGCGACAAAAACAATGGTTTTAGAAACAGCACAAAATAAAGAAAGCGAAGTTGTTACAGAAGCAAAACAACTCGTTACAAAATTAGAACCGCACATTAAAGTACAAGAAGAAAACAACACAAAAGTAGCGAAAGAAGTATTTATATTAGAAGGTTTAGATTGCGCAAACTGTGCGATGAAGATTGAAAATAAAGTGAAAGAAATGCCCACTGTTTCAGCAGCAACTGTTGATTTCGTATCAAAGAAATTAAGAGTTGAAGTAGCGAATAAAAGAGAATTAGAAGCGACTATAGCAAATATAACAAATGTCGTTCAAAAGTTAGAACCAGATGTAAAAGTTGTTCGTGAAGAAAAAGGTGGTCATGACCACGGACATAGTCACGACCATGGTGAAGCAAATGTGAAAAAGATGGTAGGACGATTAGTGGTCGGCGGAATTTTGACAGCAATTGCTGCATTAGCGGGCTTACCACAAATGATAACAATTCCGTTATTCGTCCTTGCGTATTTATTAATAGGCGGAGATATCGTTTGGAGAGCGGTAAGAAACATAACTCGCGGCCAAGTGTTCGATGAGAACTTCTTAATGGCAATTGCAACACTAGGAGCTTTTGCGATTCAACAATATTCAGAAGCTGTTGCGGTAATGCTATTCTATCAAGTAGGGGAACTATTCCAAAGTATTGCGGTCAATCGCTCCCGAAAGTCAATTACTTCATTAATGGATATCCGTCCTGATTATGCGAATGTGAAGGTTGGAAATGAAACGAAACAAGTATCACCAGAAGATGTACAAATCGGCGATTATATTATCGTGAAGCCTGGTGAGAAAGTACCATTAGACGGAAAAGTAGTTGAAGGAACATCAATGGTAGATACTTCAGCATTGACTGGTGAATCTGTACCACGTGAAGTCGAAGTTGGAAATGATGTATTAAGTGGTTTTGTGAACCAAAATGGCGTATTAACAATTGAAGTTACAAAAGAATTTGGTGAATCAACTGTATCAAAAATTTTAGATTTAGTTCAAAATGCAAGCAGTAAAAAAGCGCCAACAGAAAACTTTATTACGAAGTTCGCGCGTTACTACACTCCGGTTGTAGTTATTACAGCAGCGATCATGGCGTTTATTCCACCACTTATTTTAGAAGGAGCTACATTCTCAGAATGGATTTATAGAGCTTTAGTGTTCTTAGTAATCTCTTGTCCATGTGCGTTAGTTGTATCTATTCCTCTTGGATTCTTTGGAGGAATTGGTGGTGCATCTAAAAGTGGTGTGTTAATAAAAGGAAGTAACTATTTAGAAGCTTTAAATGATGTGAAATATATTGTTTTTGATAAAACAGGAACATTAACAAAAGGTGTCTTCAAAGTTACAAAAATGGAACCAAGCGAAGGTATTACGAATGAAGAATTATTAGAGTATGCAACATTTGCTGAAGTGTATTCTAATCATCCAATTGCACAATCTATTCGAAAAGCATACGGAAAATCAATTGATGAAAAAATAATCGATGAGTATAGCGAAATTTCTGGTCACGGTACAGTCGTAAAAGTACAAGGAAAAGAAATTTTTGCAGGTAATGCTAAATTAATGAAAAAAGAAAACATTACATTTAAGCAACCAGAAACGGTAGGTACATTAGTTCACGTTGCTGTAGATGGGGAATATGCAGGTTATATCGTTATCTCTGATGAGGTAAAAGAAGATTCAAAACAAGCAATTCAAAAATTAAAAGAACTAGGTATTAAGAAGACAGTCATGTTAACGGGTGATGCAAAATCCGTTGGTGAAGCTGTTGGTAAAGAATTAGGTTTAGATGAAGTTCACGCAGAACTATTACCGCAACAAAAAGTCGAAGAGATTGAAAAAATTGATGCGGCGAAGAACGGAAAAGAAAAAGTTGCTTTCGTTGGTGATGGTATTAATGACACACCGGTATTAGCAAGAGCAGATGTTGGTATTGCGATGGGTGGTTTAGGATCAGATGCAGCGATTGAGGCGGCAGACATTGTTATTATGACTGATGAGCCTTCAAAAATTGCAACAGCCTTAAATATTGCAAAACGCACACGACGCATTGTATGGCAGAATATCATCTTTGCATTAGGGGTAAAAGGATTAGTTTTATTACTTGGTGCTTTTGGTATTGCAACAATGTGGGAAGCTGTCTTCTCAGATGTTGGTGTGACACTACTTGCAGTGTTAAATGCAATGCGTGTACTACGAGTGAAAGATTTATAAAAAAGAGGACGCAACCTGCGTCCTCTTTTTTAGGTTATTTTGTTGAAATTGACTCAATAAAATAATAACAAATATTATTTTGTAAATAAATAACGTAATATTAAAATTTATAAATAAAAATATTTGTCGTACTATTTTAATATATTTTCCACAAAGATACATATCGTATTGAAAAAACAGAGAAGGAAAAGCTTCTCTGTTTTATTTTTGTATATTTTTTTCAACTTGTTCTCGAACAGTTTGAATGTAATTCATTTTATGATCCCAACATTCTTGACTTAAATCGACAGGGTACTCTTCGGGATTTAAAGTTCGCATATATTCTTCCCAAAATAGTGCGAGACTCTGTTCATTATATTTTTGAATATCTAATATACCTGGTAGTTCATATGTTCTTTCGCCGTTAATGAAAATGTCTTTATGCAGTTCGCGTGCTTCAAAGTTTGTTACAAATTTACTTATATACGTGTGAACAGGATGAAACATTTTTAAACGTTCTTCTTTTCCTGGCTCTTCAGAATCTAATGCAATATAATCGCCTTCTGCATGATCGTTAACTCGATTGATAATGCGATAAATTCGTTTCAGTCCTGGAGTGGTAATTTTTTCAGGGTTAGATGAAATTTTAATTGTATCATTTAACTTTCCATCAGTATCTTCAATCGCAACTAGTTTATAGACAGCCCCTAACGCTGGTTGTTCAAAGGACGTAATTAATTTTGTTCCAACGCCCCATACATCAATTTTTGCGCCTTGAGATTTCAAATGCATGATTGTGTATTCATCTAAATCGCTAGAAGCAATAATTTTTGTATTTGTAAACCCAGCTTCATCTAGTAGCTTTCTTGCCTTTTTAGATAAATAAGCCATATCACCACTATCAAGGCGAATGCCGTAAAAATCGATACGATCTCCAAACTCCTTCGCGACGCGAATTGCATTTGGAACACCTGATTTTAAAGTGTCGTATGTATCAACGAGAAAGACACATTTTTTATGAGTTTCAGCGTATTTCTTAAACGCGACATATTCATCGCGATATGCTTGAACGAAAGAGTGAGCGTGTGTGCCTGCTACAGGTATTCCGAAGCGTTTCCCAGCTCGTACGTTACTCGTAGATGAGAAACCACCAATAAAGGCAGCGCGTGTGCCCCAAAGAGCTGCATCAAACTCGTGGGCACGTCTTGTACCAAATTCTAAAAGTTCATCATTATTTGCAGCGTGCTTCATACGAGCAGCTTTTGTTGCAATTAATGTTTGGTAATTCACAATGTTTAACAGGGCAGTTTCAATAATTTGTGCTTCACCGAGCGGTGCATCAACACGTAATAAAGGCTCGTTATTAAATACAACTTCACCTTCTTGCATACTTCGAACGGTCCCAGTGAATTTCATATTTTGTAAATACTGAAGGAATTCTTCTTCAAATTGTAATTCTGCTAAATAAGCGATATCGCTTTCGGTAAAGCTGAAGTTTTCTATGTACTCTACAATCTTTTCAAGGCCAGCAAAAACAGCATAACCGTTCTCGAATGGAAGCTTTCGAAAGTATAAATCAAACACCGAGCGGCGATTATGAATACCATCTTTCCAATATGTATAAGCCATATTAATTTGATATAAATCTGTATGTAAGGCATAGCTATCGTCTTTATAATAAGTCATCGCGAAAACACCTCCATAATTTGGTTATAGTATACCAACTTTTTACCGCTCGTAGCAAAGAATGGATATGAAAGTAGAGTCAAGAGGGAAAAAAATGAAATAATGCATATTTTTTAGAAAATTAACATTTATCAATTTATATTTCTCAAGATTTTATGTATTATTAGAGTAATGGGGGTAATGAGAATGGAGGAGGACAATGCAACAAACATTAGAAAAAATAGGCAAACAAGTCTTTTATAAACGGCTACAGCAAAAAATGACACAAGAAGAATTATGTCAGGGCATTTGTTCTGTCTCATACTTAAGTAAAATCGAAAATGGAAAGATCGAGGCATCAGAAGAAATTCTACAATTGCTCTGCACAAGGTTAGAAATTGCCGTGACGGATTTGAGAGATGTAGAAGAAGATGTGAAGGGGAAGCTAGATGAATGGTTGAATGCACTAGTTCATTTGGACAAGCCGCAAGTAGAACGCATATATGAAGAGTTGCAAGGTGAAATGAAGCATGTTTTGGATTTTGAAATTATAAATTATTATAAACTGCTGTATACGCGTTATTTAATTATGAAACGAGATTTTCTGGCTGTTGAAGAAGAATTAGAGAGATTAAAAAAGATGTACAAAAAGTATTCGCCATTTCAGAAATTATTATATACGTATAGTAAAGGTCTATATTATTTTTTACAGCATAAATATAAAACGGCCTTAGATTATTTAGTTCAAACTGAAGTGATGGCGAAAGAACAAGGCTATTATGAAACTGGAATCTATTATAATTTAGCTCTTGTTTATAATGAATTAGAAATAGAACATATGGCTTTACATTTTGCTCATTTAGCTATGGAAGGCTTTAAGAATGAATATAAATTTCGTCATGTGATTAATTGCCAGTTATTGATAGGGTTAAGTTATATACAGAAAAAACAATATAACGAAGCTTTAGGAATTTATAGAAATATTTTAAGAGAGGCTAATTCTTTTGCGGATAAAGATAACATAACAGCGATTGCTCTAAATAACATGGGGTATTTACATTACCATTTAAAGGATTATGCAAAAGCGAAAGAGTATTATTTACAATGTTTACAATACAAGAAGGAAGAAGATTTAGATTACATTGATGCTGTATATGAGATTGCATTGCAATGTATTGAATTGAAGGAATTTGAAGAAGTAAAAGAGTGGATTAATAAAGGGATAGAAGTTGCGAAAAGAGATGAGAAGTATAAAAGTATGTTATATACACTTTTAATACTTCAATATAAATATTTTGAAGAGAAGGGGGTGTATAAAAAGTTTTTAGAAACAGAAGCTTTAACATTTTTTAAGCAAGAGGAAAATAAAAAAGATTTAAAAAAGGTATATTTAGAATTAGCAAAATATCATGAAGAAGTATTAGAATTCCAAGAAAGTAATCGGTATTATAGACTAACTATTAATTTATTAGAAGAAAAGGGAGGAAGATGAATATGAAGAAAATGATTTTTGGTGCACTAGCATTAGTGGCTATATTAGTAGTGTTAGAACCTCAATATGCTTGGACTGGAGATATGTATGGTCAAGCTAAAGAACTAATAGAAGTAATAAATTCTTAATAAAAACCCCTTTCCAATCGGAAAGGGGTTTTTTCAATATTTGTTCCTCAAAATTCTACAAAACTTGAGAAAATAATTATTTGAATTTTTAGTATATTAATAGTGGAAACATAGTGCTACGATAAAACTACTCTTTTTCAAAAAATAATTTATTAGGGGGAAGATTCATGAAAAAGAAAAGTTTAGCGTTAGTGTTAGCGGCAGGAATGGCAGTTACAACGTTTGGAGGGACAGGCTCTGCATTTGCGGATTCTAAAAATGTGCTCTCTACGAAGAAGTACAATGAAACGGTGCAATCACCTGAGTTTATTTCTGGTGATCTAACTGGAGCGACTGGTAAGAAAGCAGAATCTGTTGTGTTTGATTACTTAAACGCAGCAAAAGGTGATTATAAGTTAGGGGAAAAGAGTGCGCAAGATTCTTTCAAAGTAAAACAAGTGAAAAAAGATGCTGTAACTGATTCAACAGTAGTACGTATGCAACAAGTATACGAAGGAGTACCTGTATGGGGTTCTACTCAAGTAGCTCATGTAAGTAAAGATGGTTCTTTAAAAGTATTGTCTGGAACAGTTGCACCTGATTTAGACAAAAAAGAAAAGTTGAAGAATAAAAATAAGATCGAGGGCGCAAAAGCAATTGAAATTGCGCAAAAAGATTTAGGTGTTACACCTAAGTATGAGGTAGAACCAAAAGCGGACTTATATGTATATCAAAATGGTGAAGAAACAACATATGCATACGTTGTAAATCTAAACTTCTTAGATCCAAGCCCAGGAAACTACTACTATTTCATTGAAGCAGAAAGCGGTAAAGTATTAAATAAGTTTAATACAATCGATCATGTGACGAATGATGATAAGTCACCAGTTAAACAAGAGGCTCCTAAGCAAGATGCAAAAGCAGTTGTAAAGCCTGTAACAGGAACAAATAAAGTAGGAACTGGTAAAGGGGTATTAGGAGATACGAAATCGCTTAATACAACGTTATCTGGATCATCTTACTACTTACAAGATAATACACGCGGGGCAACGATTTTCACATATGATGCGAAAAATCGTTCAACATTACCAGGAACATTATGGGCAGATGCAGATAATGTTTTCAATGCAGCGTATGATGCAGCAGCGGTAGATGCTCATTACTATGCAGGTAAAACATATGATTACTATAAAGCTACATTTAATAGAAATTCTATTAATGATGCAGGAGCGCCGTTAAAATCAACAGTTCATTACGGAAGTAATTATAATAATGCATTCTGGAACGGATCACAAATGGTATACGGAGATGGTGATGGTGTAACGTTTACTTCATTATCTGGTGGAATTGATGTAATTGGTCATGAATTAACGCATGCGGTTACGGAAAATAGCTCGAATTTAATTTATCAAAATGAATCAGGAGCATTAAATGAAGCAATTTCTGATATCTTTGGTACATTAGTAGAGTTCTATGATAACCGTAATCCAGATTGGGAGATTGGTGAAGATATTTACACGCCTGGTAAAGCAGGAGACGCACTTCGCTCTATGAGTGATCCGGCGAAATATGGTGATCCAGATCATTATTCTAAGCGTTACACTGGTTCAAGTGATAACGGTGGAGTTCATACGAACAGTGGTATCATTAACAAACAAGCTTATTTATTAGCAAATGGTGGTACACATTCTGGTGTAACTGTAACTGGTATTGGTAAAGATAAGTTAGGTGCAATTTATTACCGTGCAAATACACAATATTTCACGCAATCTACTACATTTAGCCAAGCTCGTGCTGGTGCAGTACAAGCTGCAGCTGATTTATATGGTGCGACTTCTGCGGAAGTAGCAGCAGTGAAGCAATCATTTAGTGCTGTTGGTGTAAACTAAGGGTTTAAGAGAGTATTATTAATAAAATACTTCAAAAATAAAGAAGGAGCCTATGCTCCTTCTTTATTTTTTTCTCCATTTTTTCCACAAATAAAACAATCCAACACAACCCGCTATTGTTACAATCCACTTCGCTTCATTCGTTCCATTCATGACATGATAGGCAGAATATACTTCGATTAACAAAGCCGGTATTTTACCTATTGTGCTGGCAATACTGAAAGAGAGTAATGACATTTTGCCTAGAGCGGCAAATAAAGTAACGATACTTGATGGGATGAAAGGTATGAATCGAAACGATAGAACGAGTAGAAAGGCCTCTCTACCTTCTACATAAAGTAGGCGTTCTACCTTTGGATACTTATTTGCTTTGTTGTGAGTGAATTTCTGAAGGCCTATACGATAAATATAAAACGAGATAATAGCCCCTAATGCCTCACCTGCGATCGAAATAATGGTCCCGTTTGTTACACCAAAGAGCTGTATGTTAATAGCGGTCAAAAAAATACTAGGGATAAAACCTAAAAGACTGATGATGATATTAATTAAGATACTAAGTGGAATTGCGATTGAATAATAGTCTGTTAAGAAGTTTTGAATTGTTTCAGCCATTGTTTAAAATCCTTTATCTTTTTTTGCATTACACCATATTTCTATTGTGTAGGCAAGTGCAAATTTACATAATGTAGGAAACTGTTGATAAAACACCGTTTATATACCTTATATAGGTATAGGGTATATAAAATGAGGGGTATATTTTTCTGGTTTGGAAAACACCGGATAAATCCTGTATTTACAGAGTTTATTCGGTGTTTTAAGTGGTGTTTTAAGTCGGGAAATAATCGAAAAAATATAGGGGTATATTTCGGATAGGGTCCAAAATAGTAGTTTGATGAAACTAGGGTGGTAATATGGCAAAATTGATGAGGAATTTTAAAAATGTATATGTTTTTTCGTTGTGAAATTGACTTTTAGTGAAGTTACGATAATAATCATGGAAGAGGTGATATGATGAAACGAATAAGTAGTCTTTTCTTGAGTAGTTTATTGGCATTAATGCTGATCTTAAGTGGATGTGCAGGAAAAGAACAAAAAACAGAGAAACAAACAGGGAATCAATCGACATCAGTAGAAAAAATTAGTGATAATATTTTAGATGAAATGGAAGGGCCACCTAAAAATGGTCATACGATTGAAAGACATGTAGGAAAATCAGAAGAGGATTTGAAGAATCGCTTGAAGACAGATAAAGTATCAGCGGCAAGTACATACTATGATAAGGAAACAGCGACGAAAGCTGTAAAAGATAGTTTGAAGCAGCATGATAAGGAAATTCAAGATTGGTTAAAAAATTCTAAAGAGGCTCGTCTCGTATTAAATACAACTCATTCATTCCCAGTTGGAAAAACGGTAATAAAGAAAAATATGAATGTAAAAGACAAGTTAGTAAAAACTGTTACTGTTTTGGCGAGAGATAAGTCAGGAGATTTAGGATATAAGATCATTACTTCTTATCCATCTGATAAATAAGAAGGGGGAGTAAATATGTATACGACATTACAATATTTTCTCAAATCGTATTGTACGTTAAGTATCCATGAGGATGAAATAGTAGGCGTGATGGAAGAGTTTATAGAGCAAGAAGATGAAGAAATTGTTTTGAAATTACGCAATGAATTATTATATATGAAGAAAAAAAACGCTTGGGAAGAGGCGTGTGTATTAGCTGCGAAGCAAGGAAATCGCATGTGGTCTTTAGAAGAAACGAAAGACCATCTTGAAGCTTTTTTACTACTATTGCAAACAAAAAAGGCGTGAATAGATCACGCCTTTTTTGTTTGCCAATTTGATGGTGTCTCATTGTGTTGGGGCACTTTTATATACGCTTTTTGAAATTTGTCCATTTGATACTACTTCACCGTTTTGTGTTACTTTTTTATACGTAACCGCTGTTATTTTATCACCAGTTCTACTAACTACTTGAGAAGAAACTTCAACATTTTTACCAGTATTTGTACCAAAAATGCGAGTAGTAATACTACCGCCATTTGAAAATGCTTGAATATAAATATGATTGCCTGTATTGTTTTTAAATTTTAAATCCGGACCATAATCTGCCACTGCTGCATCTTGCCCAAGTGGTAAATAATTTACGGGCATAGAATGATTGCTTCGAGAAACAATTCCTAAATCTGCTCTTAAAGCTGCGCTATATAAAGTGCTACTAACTTGGCAAACGCCTCCGCCTGCACTTTGTATAACTTTACCTTGTGAAAATACTGCTGCGGATTTATAACCATGGGCAGCATCCGTTACGCCAACACGGCCATTAAAACTAAACGTTTCATCAGGTGCGACAATAACTCCACTTAAAGTATTAGCTGACTTATTTACGTTATAGGACTGGTTTCCATTCCGACCAGCCATTGGAGTTGAATATTCAGCAATTACTTCTTTAATCCCCATTTTCTGTATATCTTCTGTAGAACGCTCAGGTTTTAAGAGTGTAACTGGTAATGTAACGTCCGATGAGCCAGAAGTAATGGCCTGCTGCGTTAAATCAGTTAATTTTCCTTTATCAATTTTTTCTCCATTTTGACTTTGGCTAATATTTACTGTAGAGCCTTCAACACTTAATTCTGCATTAATAGGATTTTTTAATGTTTCATTATATTTATCCTTCATAAAGCTTTCATAAGCAGTTGTATTTAATTGAGCTGTTAATTTATAGTCACGTTTTAATTCACCGTTTTCGGCCTGCTTCCGCATTTGATAACGATTCATTGCGTTTCCTTCTTGTTCTTTAAAGATTTTGTCAATAATATCTTTTTCCTTATAATTTATCCCTAAATCTTTCCATGTGTACGTTTGTTTATCATTTTGGAATATGTAGGTAAGAGATTTTTGATCTAATTCAGTTACCTTTTGATTAATAATTGCTTGAATATCTTTTTTATTTTTTCCATCGAGAGAAATACCTTCAAATGTAGTATTTGGTAATGCAGTAGTATCTAATTGATTATTTAGTTTGGATACATATTGATATCCACCAACACCGCCTACACAAAGTAATATGCCCCCAGTAATTGCAGAACCGATCAGTATTTTACTTAGCTTCATTTATTTCCCCCCAGAAATTTTTGTATAAATATATGTATTACATTTTTTGTATAAAAATGATGAAAATAACATTATGTACGTACTAGTATACTATTATTTCCACTATGTGTGTAATGTTTTTATAAAAAACGTTACACTGTTGTAATAATTGTATCTTTTTGTCACAATATGTACGAGAAATATGTTGAAAATTATAATAAAAAGGCTGTCTAGAAAGATCTAGCAGCCTTTTTATTATAATTTTTTATGTTCATTTTTATTCGTAACACCGAGATGTTCTTGTAGTGTTGTCGAAATATTATTGACGCTTTTTTCATTTGGAACGTAATAATAAATACCACCTATATATTTATCAGTACCTTCTACTTGCATTTTGTCCATTTTCAAATTGGAATCCATTGAATTTTTGGCAATTGTCATCATATCATCAAAAGTTAAATTTGTTTTTAAGTCTTTATCGACAGCGTCTAATAGGCCACCGATTTTATTAATGGAATTAAGAGATAGTGCTTTTGCAGCAATAGCTTCTAGAACAAGCTGTTGTCGTTGACCGCGCATATAATCACTGTCGATATGGCGAGTTCTAGCTAGCGCTAATGCCTCTTCTCCATTTAAATGTTGACGTCCTTTTTTCAGATGAATAGCATCTGCTTCGTCTTTACTATTTTGTTCTGAAAACTCAACCGGAACATCGACAGTAATACCACCAAGAGAATCGACAATTTTGATAAATGATTTAAAGTTGAATTTTACATAGTAATCAACTGGAACATCTAAAAATTTCTCCACTGTATCAATTGTGCTATCCACACCACCGAATACGTGCGCATGTGTAATTTTATCGTATTTATCACGTGATTTAATGTAGACACGTGAGTCACGTGGAATACTCACAAGTTTAACAGATTTATCGTTTTTATTAATTGTTGCAAGTAATAGCGCATCCGTACGAGTTGCTTTTCCATAACTCTTGTCCCTAATATCACTTTCATCAACACCCATAATAAGTACGGAAATGTTGTCAGTCATAGGTTTCACAGCTTTTTCACGTTTGCTGGATTTATCCCCGCGGCCCAGTTCAGAATAGGCATTACTTAATACAGACTTTGCTTTACTGTATATATGGAAGGAGTAACCTCCTGCTCCAAGTGCTATAATCAGTAATGGAATAAGAAGGAACCAGAGTAGGCGTTTTTTCTTTGAGTTTCCTTTTTTGGCTCGGGTGTCTTTGTTCATATCGGATTTCATCATTTTTCTCCTTTAAAACTATCAAAGTGTATACATCTAGAAGCGCATTCAAACACATAAAAAATATTGTACGCTAAATAAAAGCGATTGTACATGTATAAAAAATAGATGTCTTGATTATTTATAAGACACCTATTCGTTATTGTATACAAAAGATAGGGATAAGAAAATGATAAAATTTTACCTAATTACAACATAATGCTTACGATAATTGCAGATAAAATGCTAACGAGAGTAGCTCCATATAGTAATTTAAGGCCAAATCTGGCAACGACGTTTCCTTGTTCTTCGTTTAACCCTTTTACTGCACCTGAAATAATGCCGATAGAAGAAAAGTTGGCAAAAGAAACGAGGAAAACAGAAATGATCCCCACTGTACGGGGAGAAAGGCTATTAGAAAGTTTACTAAGGTCCATCATTGCCACAAATTCATTCGTTACAAGCTTCGTTGCCATAATGCTACCAGCTGTGACAATTTCAGAACTTGGTACACCGATAAGGAATGCAACAGGCGCAAATACGTAGCCGATTAATTGCTGGAAAGTAATGCCGAATATAATGAGGAATAGGTCATTAATGCAGCTAATTAATGCGACGAATCCGATGAGCATAGCGCCGACAACGATGGCTACGCGAAAGCCATCTAGAATGTATTCTCCAAGCATTTCAAAAAAGCTTTGCTTTTCGCCTTTAATTTCTAAAATATCTTCGTCATCTTTCACGTCGTAAGGATTGATGATGAGTATGATAATAAAACCACTAAATAAATTGAGAACGAGTGCGGTTACTACATATTTAGGCTCGATCATTGTCATATAGGCACCTACGATAGACATAGATACGGTTGACATGGCAGAAGCACAAAGTGTATAAAGACGGTGTTTTGGAATTTGAGCTAATTGCTTTTTAACTGTAATAAAAACTTCTGATTGGCCGACAATGGCAGAGGCGATAGCGTTGTAAGATTCTAATTTCCCAAGACCATTTATTTTGCTAAGGAAGTAACCGATCCAATGAATAAAAAATGGTAGTATTTTGAAATGTTGTAGTATACCAATTAAGACGGAAATGAAGACAATCGGTAATAATACAGTAAGGAAAAATGACATTTCACCTTTATTGGCAAGACCGCCAAATACAAAGTTTATACCATCAGCAGCATACTCGAGTAGCTTTGTAAACAGACTGGAAATGACCCGAATAAGTATGAGGCCGATTTCTGTATTTAATAATAAATAGGTTAAAATCAACTGTATAATAAGCATGATGAAAATTGGTTTAAATTTAATATGTTTCTTATTGTTGCTAGCAATATAAGCAAGGAAGAAAACAACGATAAGTCCCACGAAAAAAGTAATAAATTTCATAGTAAACCCCCTAAAAGAGATATTCTGCTATATATGATTTTCATTTCAAGGGAGAATATGCATCTTTGGTAAAGAAAGGAATAGAGAGAGCATGAATATATGTAGAGTGCACCACGTTGCAATTATTTGTTCGAATTATGAACTGTCAAAGGATTTTTATACTCGGATATTAGGTTTTAAAGCGATAAATGAAGTATATAGAAAAGAACGAGATTCTTATAAGTTAGATTTATGTGTAGGGGAAGAGTATCAAATTGAATTATTTTCATTTCCTAGTCCACCTGAGCGCCCGAGTTTTCCAGAAGCAGCTGGACTTAGACATTTAGCATTTGCTGTTACAAATATAGAAGAAGCTGTAAACCATTTAAAACAATACGGTGTGGAGACTGAAGCGATACGTATGGATGAAATTACGGATAAAAAATTTGTCTTTTTCCAAGATCCTGATGGCTTGCCTTTAGAATTGTATGAGGCTTGAAATTGGTGAATTTTATACAGGGTTGCTTTCAAATAAATGAAGAAACTAAAGTGAAACTTCTTTTTTAAAGGAGGTGTAACTTTAGCTAAGAAAGCTAAAGGACATATGTGGATATTTTAAAATTACTGATGGTAGTTATCCTTATTGCGTTAACAGCATTTTTTGTAGCTGTTGAGTTTGCAATTATTAAGGTACGTAGCAGTCGTATTGATCAACTCGTTAGTGAGAAACGACGAGGAGCATTGGCAGCTAAAAAAGTAACTTCGAATTTAGATGAGTATTTATCAGCATGTCAGTTAGGTATTACAATTACTGCTTTAGGGCTTGGGTGGTTAGGAGAGCCCACTATAAAACATATAATCGAGCCGTTGTTTTTAAAACTACACCTATCTCCTGCAATTGCAAGTACAGTTTCATTTATTATTGCCTTTGCAGTTATTACGTTTTTACATGTTGTCATTGGTGAACTTGCTCCGAAGACGCTCGCTATACAAAGGGCAGAACAAGTTAGTTTATTATTATCGAAGCCAATTATTTACTTTTACCGAGTAATGTATCCGTTTATTTGGGCTTTAAATGGTTCTGCAAGGCTTGTGACAGGGTTATTCGGATTACATCCGGCTTCTGAACATGAAGTTGCTCATTCGGAGGAAGAATTACGATTAATCTTATCCGAGAGTTATGAGAGCGGAGAGATTAATCAAAGGGAATTTAAATATGTAAATAATATTTTTGAATTCGATAATAGAGTCGCAAAGGAAATTATGGTACCTCGTACGGAAGTTGTAGGTTTATATGAGGACGAACCATTTGAAACACATATTAAAATAATCGCACAAGAAAAGTACACGAGATATCCCGTATTTGGTGAAGATAAAGATGAAATTATTGGGATGGTTAATGTAAAGGATTTATTTATTCGTTATATGGATGGTAATCGAGACGAGGGGTGCTCGATTAAGCCATATACAAGACCAGTTATTGAAGTGTTAGAAAATATTCCTATTCATGATTTGCTATTACAAATGCAAAGAAAACGAATTCCATTAGCTGTATTATATGATGAATATGGTGGTACAGCGGGGATCGTTACACTAGAAGATATTTTAGAAGAAATTGTTGGAGAAATCCGAGATGAATACGATGAAGATGAACACCCGCCTATAGAGCATATAAGTGAAGGCTATAAAATCGTAGAGGGAAAAGTGCTTATTAGTGAAGTAAATGATTTATTTGGCCTACACTTAATCGCTGCTGATGTAGATACAATTGGTGGCTGGATTATGGTACAAAAGCAAATCGTTGCTGAAGGAGATATTATTGAAAAACACGGCTTTTCTTTTAAAGTTCTTGAAAAGGATATGCATCAAATTAAACGAGTGGAAATAAAGAAGGTAGAAGAATGATTTTCTATAAATTTTTATCAAGCTATTTGTGGGCAGTAAGACCCCTACTTCAAAATTCAGCGAAAGCGAAGAAGTTAGGTGGGGGATCAACAAAACCCCCACTGATTAAAGTTTCACTTTATAAAAGGTATATATAGAAAAATAAATGTTTGCGCTTTCAAAAAAGGTACTATATAGTGAAGGTGGATACTGAAAAATTCTTCTGAATGATACTCGTTTTTTTAGAGGCGAATTTTTTAGATAAGGATTTAGAATGAAAAGTATAGGTGATGAAAATGATAGCAACGAAGGATATACGTATAGAGAAAGATTTTTTAGGTGAAAAGGAAGTACCGAGTGTAGCTTATTATGGGGTACAAACATTACGTGCTGTAGAAAACTTCCCGATTACAGGATATCGCATTCATCCGTCACTCATTACGGCAATGGCAATTGTGAAAAAAGCGGCGGCACTTGCAAATATGGATACTGGTTACTTAGCTAAAGACATTGGATATGAAATTGCAGAGGCAGCGCAAGAAATTGTTGATGGGAAATTCCATGATCAATTTATCGTGGATCCAATCCAAGGCGGTGCTGGAACTTCTATTAATATGAATACAAATGAAGTAATCGCTAATCGAGCTTTAGAACGTATGGGATGTGAAAAAGGCGAGTATGTGAAAATTAGCCCAAACACGCATGTGAACATGGCTCAATCAACGAATGATGCGTTTCCAACGGGAATTCATATTGCAACTCTTATGATGTTAGAAGAACTTCTTATTACAATGGAAGAACTTCATGCTGCTTTCCGTGAAAAAGCAAAAGAGTTCGACCACGTCATTAAAATGGGACGTACACATTTACAAGATGCTGTTCCGATTCGTCTTGGACAAGAATTTGAAGCGTATAGCCGAGTGCTTGAACGTGATATAAAAAGAATTAAACAGTCTCGCCAACATTTATATGAAGTGAACATGGGGGCGACAGCTGTTGGTACGGGATTAAATGCAAACCCTACGTACATTGAACAAGTGGTTAAACACTTGCGAACATTTAGCGGATTCCCACTTGTTGGTGCAGAGCATTTAGTTGATGCAACGCAAAACACAGATGCATACACAGAAGTATCTGCGGCATTAAAAGTATGTATGATGAATATGTCTAAAATTGCAAATGATCTTCGTATTATGGCATCTGGTCCACGTGTTGGATTGGCGGAAATTCAATTACCAGCTCGCCAACCAGGTTCATCTATTATGCCAGGTAAAGTAAATCCTGTTATGGCAGAAGTAATTAATCAAGTTGCTTTCCAAGTAATTGGTAATGATCATACAATTTGCTTAGCATCAGAAGCAGGACAATTAGAGTTAAACGTAATGGAGCCTGTACTCGTATTTAATTTAATTCAATCTATTAGTATTATGAATAACGGATTCCGTGTATTCCGTGAATATTGTATTAAAGGAATTACAGCAAATGAAGAATTGCTGAAGCAATATGTAGAGAAAAGTGTTGGAATTATTACAGCGGTGAACCCTCATATTGGTTACGAAGTAGCATCTCGTATTGCACGTGAAGCAATTGAAACAGGAAAATCTGTTAGGGAGCTATGTTTAGAACATGGTGTACTGACAGAAGAAGAATTGGATATTATTTTAGATCCATTCGAAATGACGCATCCTGAAATTGCTGGAGCTTCTTTATTAAAGAATAAGAAGATGTAATATGAATAAAACACCGATCCATTTGGATCGGTGTTTTATTTTTAAAAGATATTAAATACAGCGTTTAATTGAAGTAAGCTAATAATAGCTAAGAAGATTAAACTGTATTTCATCGCTGTTTTAAATAGGGCAGACTCTTTACCAACTAGTCCAACTGCTGCACAAGCAACGGCTACAGATTGTGGTGAAACCATTTTTGCCATTGTACCACCTACTACGTTTAATGCAACAAGAGTAGAAGGAACGATGTTTAATTGATCTGCAGTTACTGCTTGAAGCGGTGCGAATAATGAACCACTTGATACTACTGAACCTGTAATGAATACGCCAATCCATCCTAAGATTGGAGAAAGAACTGGGAATGCATTACCAGTAGAAGAGAATGCCAGTCCAAGTGTAGATGACATACCAGAGTAGTTCTCTACGTAAGCTAAAGCGATAACGCTACAGATTGTATATACTGGAGCTTTTAGTTCTTTCATTGTTTCTACTATTAATTCTTTAACCATTTTACCTTTTACGCGGTAAACGATAAGTGAAACAATAATTGCTAATACGATTGCAGTAGTTGTAGATGAGAATACATCAAACTTGAAAACAGCCGCGAAAGGTGTATCAGCTTTTGTAATTGGTGTAGTTTTCATAACAGCATTATGAAGACCAGGGAACTGAATGTTAAATACTAAGTTTGCTAGTGCGCCATCCGGAGCAAATAAAGCTTTAATTGGTTTTAAATTAAAGATTGTTACGAATGCAGTTAAGAATACGAATGGAGACCAAGCATATAAAATTTGATTGAATGTATGAGATTCTTGTTTTTCTTGTTTTTCTTCTGTAGAAGAAGATTTTGGTTGCCAAACACGTAAGAATAATGCTAGAGAAACCATACTTACAACGGCTGCGAAAATATTAGTAAGTTCTGCACCTAAGAAGTAAGTCACAAGGAACTGAGTTATAGCGAAAGAAAAACCACTTACAAGAATACCTTGCCAAGTTTCTTTAATACCTTTAATTCCATCAACCATTGAAACAAGTAAGAAAGGTAAAACAATACTAATGAATGGTAAAATAAGAACAGTTTGACGACCGATAGTTAATGCGTCTAGCTCAGTTAATTGTGCTGGTACTGTAACTGGGATACCCATAGCACCCATAGCACCACCAGCGATGTTAGCTACTAAACAAATACCTGCTGCTTTTAATGGATTAAAGCCCATACCCACAAGTAATGCAGCTGTAATAGCAACTGGAACCCCTAAACCAGCTGCGCCTTCTAAGAAAGCACCGAAAGAATAAGCGATTAATAATACTTGTAAACGTTGATCATTTGTAATGCTTGAAATACTATCACGAATGATGTTGAATTGCTCTGTTTTAACAGTTAATTTGTAAAGGAAAATTGCTGCGATAACGATAGTACAAATTGGATAAAATCCAGATAAAACACCGAATCCGGCAGATGCTACAGCTACGGTTGCTGGCATTTTATAAACGAATATAGCAAGAATAATAGCGACAATCACACTGTAAAGACCAGCCATATAACTTTTCATTTTCAGTCCCATTAAACAAATGATGAAGCAGAAAATTGGAAGTGCTGCGATTAGTGCAGATAACCAAATATTGTTTAATGGGTCATAAATTTGTGTCCAAGTACTCATAATAATGACAACTCCTATCTATTTTATGTGAAGAAATTCACATTATTTGTGAAACAATTCACAATCAACTTACATGCTTAGTATATTCTCCTTCAACACTATTGTCAACGTAAAAAAGTATAATTATTCCATAATAGTATTAAAAGAAATGCTTTGTTCATAAAGTAGACAAAAAGCAAACTCAAATAGATTTGAGTTTGCTTTTTGAAGTTATTTCTATATTGTTTTATTTGTTCGTATATCATTAATCTTATATGTTAGATGACGTCTTTGCATTAAGTATATAGGATGTTGAAATTTGATAGGTGTCACATGCTGGTCTAAGTTGATCTAGTAAGAAAGAGAAACCAAATGCATTTAATAGGAAGTTTTGAATAACAGTCTGAGCAAGTACAATACGAATTAAAACAACAATAAGTCAATTTTTAATATTACATTATCTTTTTTTACTGAAAATTCCTTTTAGCATAACAAAGAGGTTAAATATAACCCGAATACGTTACGATAGGTTATCAATTATAGACGGTATTTTACAATATCGTTACTGTACGTTGCAGTGAGGTGAAAATATAACAAAAAGCTTGATAAAACAACGTTTGTAAGCAAAGTATTCATAGCCCTTACTTTTGCTTTTTCATTATATCATATAGTATAATATTCAAAATCAGCAAGGAATTTTTCCTGAATTCTTTCCTGATAAAGGTGGAAAAAATTTTCAGCATTATAGGTTGATAAAGTTATGTCGTAACAGGAAATATAAGAACAGATATATAAATAAATAAAAAGAAAATAAAAACGAAAATGAGGGGAACTTTATGAGCCAAAATCAATTCGAATGTCGTATTTCAGAAGAAGATGTACAAATGTTAAGAGCGTTAGCGCATCCGTTACGTTTACGCCTAGTAATGGAACTAATGCAACGTGGAACTTGTAATGTAACACAATTACAGGAAGTGTTAGAAATTCCACAATCAACGGTTTCGCAACATTTAACGAAATTAAAACAAAATAAAGTAGTGCGCTTTGAAAGACGAGGACTAGAAGTGTATTATCAAATTCATAATGATAAAGTAAGTGAAGTTGTAAAAACATTATTTTCTTAAAATTTGAATATTATGGAAAAAGACGTGTGGGATATACGTCTTTTTTTATTTGTCAGAAAGGTGATATGAGAGTAAATGTTAGCATGTAAGGAAGAAAAGGCTACGAATTAACATGCTACTGTATGGAATATATTCTAAAGGGAAAAGAAAAGATAGAAAGGAGTGTAGTAAGTAAAAGGAGGAATAGTAGTATGGATGTAAAACGTGTGAAACAAATCTTATCTTCTTCAAGTAGCATTGACGTTACATATGAGGGCGTACCAGTATGGATTGAGAGCTGTGACGAGCAGAGTGGAGTTGCTCAAGTGTATGATGTATCTAATCCTGGGGAAAGCGTTCACGTGAACGTGACGGCTTTAGAGGAGAAATGATAAAAAAGACGCTTCTAATTTTAGAAGCGTCTTTTTATTTCCTATTCCATCATATGTGCAATTTTCTTAGAGAACATAAGAAGTACTAATCCTAGCACGATTACGATAACACCGATGCTTGCGAATACTTCTAAATAGCCTAAAGATTGAGTGAAGGCAGCTAATTGTCCTGCTAATAAGTTTGCGAAGCCAGTACCAGCTAACCATACACCCATTAATAATGATGCTAATTTAACCGGAGCGATTGCACTTACCATAGATAATCCGATTGGTGATAAGAATAATTCACCGATTGTATGGAACATGTAAGTGAATACAATGAATAGTAAGTTTGCTTTCATTGCAATATTACTTTCATCGCTACCAGTTTTTAATACAGCTAAAGTTAGAACTAAATATCCAATCCCTAGTAAAATCATACCAAATGCCATTTTTGTTGGGATTTTTAAGTCACCATTTTTCGTTTTTGAAAGTTTAATCCATAATGCAGAAACAGGTAATGCTAGTAAGATAATGAATAGTGGGTTTACAGATTGGAACCAAGGTGTTGGAATTGTAAATCCACCAATTGTACGATCCACGAACTTATCTGTGTAAAGTGTTAAAGAACTACCAGCTTGTTCAAATCCTGCCCAGAAGAATACAACGAAACAAGTTAAAATTAAAATTGCAGTAGTACGTTTTTTCTCTTGTGTTGTTAAAGGTTTTTTCTCAATTGCTTTTGCATTTTTTTCTTTAGATTTTTTCCCTACAACAGTTGTTCCGATTGATCCTAAGTAACGAGGTGCTAATAAGTTAAATATAATCTGTCCAATAACCATACCGATACAAGCTGTTAAGAATCCATATTTATAATCTGCGAAATAACCGCAAATGATTGGAGCAATAAGAGCCCCTAAGTTAATTCCCATGTAGAAGATAGTGAAGGCACTATCACGGCGAGAATCATTTTCGCTATATAATTGACCTAATAAAGTCGAAATATTTGGTTTGAAGAATCCGTTACCAATAACTAATAATCCTAATCCTAAGAAAACTCCAGTTTTCGTGTTCATTGAAAATAGTACGAAGTTACCAATTGCCATAATGATACCACCAATAGTAATGGCGTGACGTTTCGATATGAAATGGTCAGTTAGCCAACCGCCGATAATCGGCGTGAAGTATACTAACATTGTGAAAATACTGTAAATTTGTACTGCAGTTGCTTTATCAAATCCTAAACCGCCACTTATTAAGCTCGTTGATAAATAAAGAACTATTAAGGCACGCATTCCGTAATAGCTAAATCTTTCCCATGCCTCTGTAAAGAACAACAAGTATAACCCTGGTGGATGTTTTTTTGGTGATTGTTGCTCTCCAGCTTTGTCTAATTTTAAAGCTGCATCCATTTTTGTTTCCCCCTAATCCTGTATAACGGATATTTATGTAATCATTTTAATTTACAAAATATTTAGAAGTCAATAGAATTATATGGAAATAGAAAGAAAATTTCTAAAAAAGTTCTATTTTCCTTCAACCGTTATTGTATTTTGCCCTGAAAACTCGATAATAAGCGTTTTCAAATGTAGTAATTGAATTCTAAACGAATTCAAAATAGTGATTAATCAGAAAATTTAGATTAAAATATATATTTCGGTATAAAGAAAATATATACTATTTATTTTTATAATATAACATATTGGGAATAAAAATACAAAATGAAATAATGTGACATTTAAGTGAATTGAAAAATAACCAGCTCCATAGAAGGGGAGCTGGTTAAGGAAATATTATTTAACAAAGCGTTTTTCGATATCATCTAATAGTAGGTTAGCAGCCATTACACCACCAGCTGTATTCCAAATAACGTCATCAACTTTGTATGCTTTACCATTTTTCACTGCATTTAAATTTTTAAATAGCGGATCATTGATATATTCTTTTTCTAATTCAGAGCCTTTTTTCTCATTTCCTTTATCGAATGTGAAGTAGAATAATACGTCGCCATCCATTGCAGAAATACGTTCTTTAGACACGTTACGCTCTGCAAAGTCGTCTTTATTTTGGTCACCAGGGCGTTTAAATCCAAGCTCTTTTAAAATAACACCAGAGAATGTATCACCATGATAAATACGAACATCACCAGGCATGAAGCGAACCATAGAGATTTCTTGATTTACTTTATCGCCTAGTTTAGCTTTTAAATCTTGCATACTTTTATCGTAATCAGCTAAAACCTTTTGACCTTCTTTTTCTTTATTTAATGCTTTTGCATAAAATTTGAAGTTATCTTTCCATTCACCACGTAGCGTCTCAGAGAACACAGTAGGTGCAATTGCTGTTAGTTGCTCGTACACTTTTTCGTGACGCATTTTGTTACCGATAATTAAGTCTGGTTTTAAAGAAGCGATTGTTTCCACGTTCACTTGTCCCTCATCACCAACAACTTTTACATCTTTCATTTTATCTTTAATATGTGGATACCATGGATCCCCAGTCCAAGATTTTACAGCCCCAACTGGTTTCACACCTAGTTCAAGTAAAGCTTCAGTTCCTTCATTTGTTAAAATGACTACACGTTTTGGATTAGCAGGAACTTCTGTTTTACCCATTGCGTGTTCCACCGTAATCATTTCTTTTTTTGTATCTTCTTTTGTTTCCTCTTTCGTATTTGATTTTCCACAAGCACTTAAAAGTAATGAAAAGGCTAGTAAAAATACAAATACTGTAAACGATTTCTTTCGTGTTAAATTCATTATGTACCCCCTACATACTGAGAAGTTTTTTCAATAGCAAGCATGATATTAAGCTTTTATCTTTTGATTGTCAATACATATCAATGAAAATAGTTCTCATTATCGTTGACAATGAGAATTAAGTTGAAATACACTTACAACGTATCATTATACATTGAAGGGGAAACGCTGCATGTTATTAAAAACAAATCAAGCAAAATGGATTGGATTATTTGTTGGAATCATTGCAGTCATTATTTGTATTTGGGGAAGTATTATTTTCGGATATACAAATACGAGCTGGAAATTAGCGTTAGATGCTTTTTTTCATTTTAATGGTTCCAATGAACATATTATTATTCAAAATGTGCGTTTACCAAGGGCATTAATTGCAGCTAGTGTTGGTGCTAGTTTAGCCATTGCCGGTTGTCTTATGCAAACTTTAACGAAGAATCCACTTGCTTCTCCAGATTTTATTGGATTAAATTCAGGTGCTGCTTTCTTCATAGTTGTAGCAATTGTTATTTTTTCCGTGACATCATTATCAGCTTTCACGTGGATTGCCTTTTTAGGGGCAGCAATTGCAGCTGTGCTCGTATTTGCTTCTAGTTCTTTAGGAAAAGAAGGGACGACGCCTCTTAAGTTAACGTTAGCAGGGGTCGCAATTAGTGCGTTATTTTCATCATTAACACAAGGATTACTTGTGTTAAATGAAAAAGCGCTTGAAGAAGTACTGTTTTGGCTTGCCGGATCTGTGCAAGGAAGAAAGTTAGAAATTTTACAATCTGTATTCCCATATTTATTAGTAGGCTGGATCGCATCTCTTATGATGGCAGGGAAAGTAAATACAATAATGATGGGGGAAGACGTTGCAAAAGGACTTGGACAAAGAACGATTTTAATGAAATCATTCGTACTATTTATTATTGTCCTGTTGTCTGGTGGTTCAGTTGCAGTCGCTGGTCCGATTGGATTTATTGGTATTGTTACTCCGCATTTTGCCAGATTTCTTGTTGGAGTAGATCACAGGTGGAGAGTACCGTATAGCGGATTGTTAGGTGCAATACTATTAATCTTAGCTGATATAGCAGCAAGATATGTCATTATGCCACAAGAAGTACCAGTAGGGGTTATGACAGCGTTTATCGGGGCACCATTCTTTATTTATATTGCACGTAAGAGAGGGCTTAGCAAATGAAGAAGTATATTCCGTTTCGTATAGGAAAAGGTGGGCTCTCGTTTTTAATGTATAAACGAGCTTGTCTCGTCTTATTCAGTTTACTAGTTGTTTTAATAGGAGTATTTTTTGCGAGTGCAGGTATGGGAGACATGAAAATTCCTCCGTATGATGTATGGCAAGCGATTACTGGAAATGGCGATGCAATGTCAAATATGGTTGTAAACAAGTTTCGTATGCCGCGTATTTTGATTGCCATCCTTGTAGGAATCGCACTTGCTGTAGCAGGATGTATTTTACAGGGTCTCGTTCGAAATCCACTGGCTTCTCCTGATATCATCGGGATTACAGGTGGTGCAAGTGTTGCAGTTGTATTATTTTTAGCTATATTCAGTGATAAAAATAATGCGCTAACCGTAAGCATTCATTATATGCCGTTAGCAGCCTTCGCTGGGGCAACGATTGTAGCGCTTTTTGTATATTTATTTGCATGGAGAAATGACGGATTATCACCGATTAGTCTTGTTTTAATTGGTGTTGGTTTTTGGGCATTAACGAAAGCGGCAACGACTTTGTTTATGTTGTTAGCGCCAATTTATCAAGCGAGTCAAGCGAATGTATGGATTACAGGTACTGTTTACGGCTCTTCATGGCAAAACGTTATGGTGCTTGCGCCGTGGGTTCTCATTTTAACGGTAATATCATTTATAGCTGCTAGACATTTAAATGCACAAGAGCTAGGGGATGATATTGCGGTAGGACTTGGTGTTCCTTTAACGAAGTCACGCGTATTCATGTTATTACTGAGTACAGCTTTAATTGGTGGCGCAGTTGCCTTTGCCGGAGGAATTGGGTTTGTCGGTTTAATGGCACCTCATATTTCACGAAGACTAGTTGGTTCTTTATACGGTGCATTACTCCCGGTTGCGGCTATTGTTGGTGCAATTTTAGTACTTGCTGCAGATTTAATTGGGCGTACAGTTTTCACACCACTTGAAATTCCAGCAGGGGTATTTACATCAGCAATTGGTGCACCTTATTTTATTTATTTACTTTATAAAAGTCGGAATTCATAAAGGGAGATGAATATGCAAAGAGCATTGGAGACGAAACGTTTGACGTTGTCTTATGGTGAAACAATTATTATTGATGAGTTGAATTTAGAAATTCCAAAAGGCGAAATTACAATCTTTATCGGTTCTAACGGTTGCGGGAAATCAACTTTATTACGTTCACTAGCTAGATTATTAAAGCCAACAACTGGTGACATTTTGTTAGATAATCAAGCCATTCAAAGTATGCAAACGAAGCAAATTGCTCGTCAAATGGCAATTTTACCGCAAGGACCGCAAGCGCCAGAAGGACTTACAGTATTGCAGCTTGTAAAGCAAGGGCGTTATCCATATCAAACATGGCTGAAGCAATGGTCAGAAAAAGATGAAGAAATGGTACAAAAAGCACTTGCAGCAACAGGTATGACAGAATTTGCTGAGCGTGATGTGCATGCTCTTTCAGGTGGACAACGTCAACGTGCTTGGATTGCAATGACGCTTGCACAAGATACAGATATCATTTTACTGGATGAGCCTACTACATATTTAGATATGACTCACCAAATTGAAGTGCTAGATTTATTATTTGAATTAAATGAAACAGAACAAAGAACAATTGTTATGGTATTACACGATTTAAATTTAGCATGCCGTTATGCAGACAATATTGTAGCCATTCAAGATAAACAAATATATGCACAAGGTAAGCCAGAAGAAGTAGTAGATGAGAAGCTAGTACGTGATGTGTTCCGAATGGAATGTCAAATTAGTACGGATCCGTTATTTGGGACGCCACTTTGTATTCCACATGGAAAAGGAAGACGTGTACGTAAAGAGGTTGCTCAGGCAATGAGATAATAAAAAAGTCGATGATGATTCATCGTCTTTTTTATTTTTCGCAAGAGAATAGTAGGAAGAGGGGAATTCGTAAACGTCGTTCATATTCTTCTTCGCTCTGAAAATAAGTTTGATTTGGTGTAGCTTCTTTTATATTTGTAATCGTAAATCTAGCTTGTTGTAATAATGTAAAATATTCTTCCGTTGTACGATGATATTTAATAACTTCTTGATCAATCCAAGGTTCAACGCGTTTTCCCATTTTAAAATAATCATCGACGAGCCAGCTTGTTCTTTTTCCGCTCGTTTGCAAGCTTTCAAATGAAGAAGTAATAACAGGGTGTTGAACACTAAAAGTAAAGAGTCCATTTGTTTTTAAAGCTTCGTACACATTTTGAAAAATGATAGGAAGATGTTCAATATAATGTAAGGCGAGTCTAGACGTTACTAAATCAAAAGTAGAAGGAGGGTATGTGTAGTCTTTGAGGTTTAAACAATGGACGGTTCCATTTTTATTTTCTAGTTGTTTTTTAGCTTTTTCATACATAAGTTCGGAGCCTTCAATACCAGTGTAAGAGTGGCAGCCATTCTCTAATAATTCCTCGCCAAACTTGGCGTCACCGCAGCCTAAATCGAGGATTTTCTTTCCTTTCACATCACCAATGAGTTGAAAGAAGGCTGGTTTTTCAAGTGATTCATTTGGGCTATTTTCTCGGTATCTTCGTTTCATATATTGTTCAAAAAATGCTTCGTTATTATATACATCAGATTCAGTAAATGCCATGATTGAAGCCCCCTTAAATATTTTTTTATTCTACCAAATATGAAAAGTAAATGATAGATTTCTTGTAATGAATCATATATAATCTAGAATTGTAAGCGGTTACTTTAAACTATTTTTCTATAATAAATTCTAAAAACGTGTTAAGCTAGTAGAGGGATTATTAGAACTATTAAGACAATAATCCGCTTACATGAACGATGGGAGGCTTCACAATGTCTAGTAAAACACTTGCAAAATTTTTAGAAGAAAATTTAGAGGATTTAAAATCAAAGGGGCTTTATAACGTAATTGATCCGCTTGAGAGTTCAAATGGACCGATCATTACAATTGGCGGAAAAGAATATATTAACTTATCTTCAAACAACTATCTTGGATTAGCAACAGATAGCCGTTTGCAAGAAGCAGCAATTGGTGCAATTCATAAGTACGGCGTTGGAGCAGGAGCTGTTCGTACAATTAACGGTACTTTAGATTTGCATATTAAATTAGAAGAGACAATTGCAAAGTTTAAACATACAGAAGCAGCAATTGCTTACCAATCAGGATTTAACTGTAATATGGCAGCGATTTCAGCCGTTATGGATAAAAATGATGCGATTCTTTCAGACGAATTAAACCATGCTTCTATTATTGATGGTAGTCGTTTATCAAGAGCGAAAATCATCGTTTATAAACATTCTGATATGGAAGATTTACGCCAAAAAGCAATCGCAGCGAAAGAATCAGGTCTTTACAATAAATTAATGGTAATTACAGACGGTGTCTTCTCAATGGATGGAGATGTTGCAAAATTACCAGAGATTGTTGAGATTGCAGAAGAATTAGATTTAATGACATATGTAGACGATGCACACGGTTCAGGGGTACTTGGAAAAGGTGCAGGAACTGTAAAGCATTTCGGTCTATCTGATAAAGTTGATTTCCAAATTGGTACATTATCAAAAGCAATTGGGGTAATTGGTGGATATGTAGCAGGGAAACAAAACTTAATTGACTGGTTAAAAGTTCGTTCACGTCCATTCTTATTCTCCACAGCATTAACACCAGCTGATGCAGCTGCATGTATGCGATCAATTGAAATTTTAATGGAAAGCACAGAGTTACATGATTGTCTCTGGGAAAATGGCCGCTATTTAAAACAAGGGTTAAAAGAACTTGGCTTTAACATTGGAGAAAGTGAAACGCCAATTACACCTTGTATTATTGGTGACGAAGTATTAACACAAGAATTTAGTAAACGTCTAAATGAAGAAGGCGTATATGCAAAATCTATCGTGTTCCCAACTGTAGCTAAAGGAACAGGACGCGTTCGTAATATGCCTACAGCAGCTCATACGAAAGAAATGTTAGATGAAGCAATTCGTAAGTATGAAAAAGTAGGGAAAGAAATGGGCATCATTTAAGTAAAGACATCTTTTGAATAGCTTGCAAATGAGGAGTGGGGAAAATGAAAAAAATTCTAGTAACCGGTTCTTTAGGGCAAATTGGTTCTGAATTAGTAATGAAACTTCGTGATGTATACGGTGCATCAAATGTTATTGCAACAGATATTCGTGAAACAGATAGTGAAGTAGTAACGTCTGGTCCATTTGAAACGTTAGATGTAACAGATGGACAAAAACTACATGATATCGCAAAGCGTAATGAAGTAGATACAATTATTCATTTAGCAGCTTTACTTTCAGCAACAGCAGAAAAAAATCCGTTATTTGCTTGGAATTTAAATATGGGTGGACTTGTAAATGCATTAGAAGCAGCTCGTGAATTAAACTGTAAGTTTTTCACGCCAAGTTCTATCGGTGCATTCGGTCCATCAACGCCGAAAGATAATACGCCACAAGATACAATTCAGCGTCCTACTACGATGTATGGGGTAAACAAAGTAGCAGGAGAATTACTATGTGATTATTATCATCAAAAGTTTGGCGTTGATACGCGCGGTGTACGTTTCCCTGGTTTAATTTCTTACGTAGCTCCTCCAGGAGGCGGAACAACTGATTATGCGGTTGAAATTTATTATGAGGCGATTAAAAAAGGCACATACACCTCATACATTGCAGAAGGAACATACATGGATATGATGTACATGCCAGATGCTTTACAAGCGATCATTTCATTAATGGAAGCTGATCCAAGTAAGCTTGTGCATAGAAATGCGTTCAATATTACAGCAATGAGCTTTGAGCCAGAGCAAATCGCAGCATCAATTCGTAAACACATCCCGACGTTTACAATGGATTACGCTGTAGATCCTGCTCGTCAAACAATCGCTGATAGCTGGCCAAACTCTATTGATGCAACAGCAGCAATGAAAGAGTGGGGCTTTAAAGCAGAATACGATTTAGACAAAATGACAACTGACATGTTGGCTAAGTTAAAAAAAAAGCTCACAGCTGAGTTAGTGATAAATTAATAGGAAGGGTCGATTCTTAGGAATTGGCTCTTCTTTATTTTTTGAGGGAGAGAAGTCTTATGCAAAGAGTTGACGTCGTATATGCACTAATACATGATGAAGAAACAGATAAAATATTAATGGTACATAATATAGAACAAAACGTTTGGTCACTGCCGGGTGGGGCTGTTGAAAAAGGTGAAATATTAGAGGAAGCACTAATAAGAGAAGTGAAAGAAGAGACAGGTTTAACTGCCGTGACAGGTGGACTTGTTGCGATCAATGAAAAATTCTTTGAAGAATCAGGGAATCATGCGATACTTTTTACATTCCGAGCAAATGTAGTAAAAGGTGAACTGATTGCGGGAGATGAAGAAGAAATTTCTGCAATAGAGTGGGTGAATCGAACGATCGCAAATGAACGATTCCCATTCTACGATGGCGGATTCGAGGCATTATTAGAAGTAGCCATTCCATATAAGTTTCAATCAGAAACAAAGTGATTGAAAGAAAAAACAGGAGCGACAACGCTCCTGTTTTTCTATTCAATCGTCTTCAGTAGTAACTTTTTCAATAGTGGTTTAATCTTCAGACGTAAATCTTCAGCATGATTTGCAACTAAGAAGTGATGGTTATAAATGTTCTTCATTAATTGATAAGTGGCTTCTTTCGCTTCGCCTTCTTCTATGAAGATTCCGATTACTTCCATACCACTTTTACGAGCAAGTTTGACAGCTTCATGCGTATCTAAAATACCGTCTTGTTGATAGTCTAGCGCAGAAGGCTCACCGTCTGTAAAGACAAGTAAGAATTTATGTTTTTCTGGTCTTTTTGCAAGCTTTTCAGAAACGATACGAATAATATATCCGTCGCGGTTATCTTCTTCTTCGCGAAGCTGCATAATTTCTGGACCGACGTTTGGTAACGTTGAGTTTTTATACGTTACAACTTCATGGATAACGTTTGGCTTATCCTCAGGCTTAGCACTAGAAGCATCTTCCCAAAATCCACTAATGGCGTGCGGGATTTTTAAAGATTTCAATGCTTCATGGAATAGGACCACACTCTTTTTCGTTTCTTCCATTTTGTTATACATAGAACCAGAGCAGTCCACTAGTAGTTGGAATGCAACGTCAAGTTCTTGTGATTCTTGTCCTTTTTTATAAAACATGCGCGGCTGCTTTTCAGTATAAATACGAAGGAATTTCTTACGAAGTCTTCCGTAATATTTATCACTATTTGCATTCGTTTTATTTTCAATCGTTTTTTCGATAATTTTCTTTAATTCTTTTACATCTTTATTAACGACTGATTTGATAGCTTGGTAATCCTTTTTTTCATCAGGATTTGATTTGCGAGCTTCTTTAAATATATGAGAAGCACCAACGTTATACTTACCGTATGCACCCTCGTTTTGGCTAGAAGCGTGTGAAGCTCTTGCTTCTTCTGTATCAGCGCCATCAAAGTTGGATTGTGTACTCTTTTGAGAAGTACCTTGTACAGAACCAAGTGCTTGGTCGCCATCTTCTGATTCACGAGCAGTATCGCCCATCATGTTTGTTTTTGTTCCGCTTTCTAATTCAAAGCGTAAAAAATTCTCGTTTTCGTTATTTTTATTTTCACGATGCCATGTGGAGAAACTTTCATCCATTTTGTTTTTATTTTCATCGTCATCTATGAGCTGCGTATCATCATTTGCTAAATCTTCGACGCGACAGTTCTTTTCGTCTGCAATGACAGATAAATAAAGCGGAGCATGTCCGAAATAATTATTAAGCATATCACTTTCAAGAAGTCCTTCTAAACGATAGCGAATTTTTTCAACGATATACATAATGTCTTCTGTATTACGAGCTTGGAATGTTTCATGCAAAATTGCTTCAATTTGCTCGAAATATTCATTATTAAACATTTCATATTTATCGCTCGTTAATGAAAGATAGCAGAGACAAAATAGACGATCACCGTGATAGTTACGAACACGATTGATTTCATTTTGTGAACCAAAGTAATTGCGATACATTTCTTTTCTTCTTTTAAAAACATGCTTTGTGCCAGGGCGTAAGTTTTTTACGATTTCCTCAACACGTAAATCTTCTAATAGAACAAATAATTGTGTTAAAAACTTTTTTAAGGGTGATTCTTGTAATTCAATCGCATAAGAACGAATTAAAGTCATGTCCGAGTAATGTTTATTACCAAGTGCTTTTAAAAACACTTCGCTTTTTAATCCGATTACTGTATCCTCTTCTTTTCGATCATCCCAAAAGTGACTAATGACAACCTTTTTTTCAATTTCGTCGTAGTATGCTTTATAGCCATACTCAAGGTAGGCATCGTCTTCTTTTAGAAGAGCATACATTAAGTTTTCCATTTGTAGAAAAAGCGACGCATCAATTTTTTTGTCACTAAAAATTTGTCTCATGAATTATCCCTCAAAGAAATAACTTTCTGCTAATTCACGGACAGTCATTTGTTCTGTTTCATCGTTTAATTTTGCGATAATACTACGTTCAATTGCACGCATAACAGGAATATATACACCTAAATCACATGCGTCGATAATGCCACGAATACTTGCTGCTTCTTCACTTACACGTCCGTCACGAGCTAAAGGCATAAGGTCGCTTGCAAATGCAACGAACTTTTCAATTGTTGCAACATCATTTAATTTTGATTCAGATAGTAATAGTTCTTTTAATGTGTCACCTTGAATGTATGGAACTTCAATAATAACGAAACGGTTTTTTAATGCTTCGTTTAGTTCACTTGTTCCAACGTAACCTTCATTAATTGCTGCAATTACACGATACTCGTCATCGCCATATACAACCTCTTGTGTAAATGGATTTGTAATCATTTTACGGTAATCTAATGCACCGTGAAGAAGTGGTAACGTTTCAGGTTTTGCCATATTGATTTCATCAATATATAGGAAATGACCGTTCTTCATTGCTTTCATAAGAGGGCCGTTAACGAATGTAACTTCAGATGCGCCATCTTTCGTTTGTAGTGTGTTGTATCCTAAAATACCTTCTACATCTAGGTCAACAGAACAGTTAATGCTATGCATTGGTTTTTGGAATAAAGAAGAAAGAGTTTCAGCTAGTACTGTTTTACCACTACCAGTCGGCCCTTTTAATAGAATGTTTTTGCCAAGAAGAAGTGCTGTAATAGCATCTTCAATAATGCTGTTATCAGATGCTTTATATATTTTCTTTCCAATTAAATGTGCATTTTCACCAGCTTCTTGTTTATTTTTTTCGTGAATGGTTGAGAGCTGTTGTTTTAAATCAGCATGTATATGAAATTGTTCTAACATGTATTTCCCACCTAACATTATTTTCATAAAGTAATACATCTTATGATAACTTGTTTTAATATGGTATGCAAAGAAAAGGAGAGAGGGGAAATGGAAAAGAAAAAGCAATCAATGTTACATTGATTGCTTACAGTAAAGGAGAAATGAGTCGCATGAAAGACTCTAATATTCGTTTTTTGATACTTCTTTTTTGGAATGCGTTCCATTTAATTTCAGTGGAATGCTTAAAGTCGTCTTCAAAATCATGTTTAATATCATGAACGGTTTCTGATTCATATAGTACGCTAATAAGTTCATAATTTAATTCAAAGCTGCGTACGTCCATATTTGCCGTTCCAATTGTCGCGATCTTATCATCAACGAGTACAATTTTTGCATGCATAAAACCATCTTTATAACTATAAATGGAAGCACCAGCTTTTAAAAGCGGAGTGAAGTAGGACTGAGATGCTTGATCACTAATAATACTATCACTTTTACCAGGATATAAAATGCGTACATCTATGCCAGATATTGCACTTAAACGTAATAATGTTAAAGTTTCTTGATCTGGAATAAAGTAAGGTGTAGCGATCCAAATCGATTTTTTTGCAGATCCCATAACAGCTAATAATGTATTGCGAATGCTTTTATCATCTGAGCTTGGTCCGCTCGCTACAATTTGCACAGCACCTTCTGCATTTGAAATTTCTTTACCTGGGAAGTATTGTCTATTCATAAATTGATCCCAAGAATAAGTATTCAACCCACTAGATGCATAGAGCCAATCCTCTAGAAAGATTGCTTGTAATTTATATAACGCTTTCCCTTCTATTTTTAAATGGCTATCACGCCAAATGGGGAATTTTTTTGAACGACCAAGGTATTCATCACCGACGTTGAGTCCACCAGTAAAACCGATTTCTCCATCTACAATAACGATTTTACGGTGGTTACGATAATTGACTGTTTCAAGTAACCAAGCTGAAAAAATAGGGTCAAATTCTACAATTTCGATCCCAGCTTCTTTCATAGGTTTTAAAAAGCGTCTTCTTAAAGTGTTACTTCCGAGTCCATCATAAAGAAAGCGTACAATAACACCAGATTTTGCTTTTTTTATTAAAGCATCTCGAACTTTCGTACCAATCTCATCAGATTTATAAATATAGTATTGAATATGTATGTGATGTTTTGCTTGCTCGATAGCTTGCAAAATTTCTGAGAATGTTTGATCTCCATTTGTTAAAAGTTTTGTCGTCGTTCTATCTGCGGCAGGCCCGCCTCCAAATTTTTGTACGACTTCTGTTAAATGTACAGAACGTTCATGTAAGGGGACTGTGAGTGCTAATTCTAGTCGTCTTCCTTCTAATATTTCACGGAATAATTTTCTTTGTTCTTCTGAACGATGGAGATGTTTTTTTCTTCTCCAACGGCTACGACCGAAAATAGAGTATAAAAGCACCCCTATAACGGGAAGAAGTGCTAATACTAAAAACCACGCTAAGGTGCTTTGAGGAGACCTATTTTCGATGAAAATAACGAATGAAATTCCTATGATTGTGATGGACCAGAGAGCGCCGACAAATGTATATAACGAAATAAATGATGTATTTAATAGGAAAAGAACGATAGATATAATTACAAATATTGATAGTAATTGAACGATAGGCTTCTTCATTTCTATAAAATTCCTCTAATCTTTCTTAAGTATAGACTTCTTATATAAAAAGGTATAATCCGACATTCTTATTATAAAGTGTTTTGTTTTTTTTACAAAATATAGACATTTTCCCCATGCTTTCCGCATTTGTCCTACATACATTATATTGTGACGTTATTATCCAGCTATTTGCTGGTTAATAAACAGTGTAGGAGGGACAAAACCCTTGCCCTTTATATAGGAAAGGGGATAACCATATCATGGATTTGTAGCAGGTGCATGATGAAGACCAGGATATAGTTATCTTTATTACGCGGATTCTTCTTAATTATATAGGTTACTAACAAGGTCCGTACTATCCATACAATACCTATTAAGATGAGAAAATGGAAAAGGAGAGGGGAAACATGAATTATATAGAAAATAACGGATTGTATTATCGTAATCATCATCCTCATGGAGGGCACAACCATAACGGCGGACATCACCATCATGGAGGGCACAATCACTATGATCATCACCACCATCACGGAGGTGGATGGGGCTGGGGTGGCGGCTCATGGGGCGGTGGATTTTTCCCAGGAAGTTTTGCTGGAGGCGTGTTAGGTGGACTTACAGCTGGTGCATTAACGGGTGCAGCAAGTGGAGGATACTATCCGGCACCGTACCCAGTAACTTATCCAGCGCCATACCCAGCACCATACCCAGCACCATATCCAACTCCATATCCGGGGTATCAGCAAATACCATATCCGTATTAAACTAAAAAAGAGGCTTTCCTCTTTTTTTAGTTTAATAAAGTATTTATAAAATATTTCCAAAATAAAGGTAAAAATATGTTAATATTTTGTTATTGTAATTCAAAAACATATATACTAATTTTAACTTTTATATTATTATCCGTGAATAGTTGTATAGTGTGCTCGAAATTCTATTTCGCTAGTAAAGTAAAGAGGTTAGGTATGAGCGGGATTAATAGGGAATAGGCATTGTATAGAGCTAGCTATAAAGGAATGTAAGAGAATGAATTATAATAAAGTAAGCTAATTATAGCGATAAGAAACTACTATTTATAATTGAAACGGTATTATATTGCTTTTTATTACAAATAATATTATGTTATTTTAATCGGCATATTTCAAAATGTGATGAATGCAAATAGCTATTATTAAGAAATGAAATATCTCTATTTCTATGAAGAGAAACAAGTTGTGTTTTAGTCAGATAGGAAGCAAGGAGAGATGCGCATGCTAGAACAAAGAGGTCATGCATTATATGACTCTTCATTGCGAGATTTAAAGTTAGCATTAGATGAGTCTTCAATTGTTGCGATTACAGACCGAAATGGTCTTATTACATATGTAAATGATAAGTTTTGTGAAATCTCCAAATATACACGAGAAGAGTTAATAGGGAAAGATCATCGTATTTTAAATTCAGGGTATCACCCGAAAACATTTTTTCAAATTCTATGGAAGCGCATTTTGAACGGAAAAGTATGGAGAGGTGAGATTCGAAATCAAGCAAAAGATGGGACGTATTATTGGGTTAAAACAACAATTGTTCCGTTTTTAAATGAAAAAGGAGAGCCGTATCAATTTATCGCGATCCGAAATGATATTAGTAGTAGGAAAGAAGCAGAACAGAGGTTGCGGTTAAGTGAAAGTCGTTATAGGGAGCTTGCGTATCATGATGCTTTAACGAGTTTACCGAACCGATTGCAGCTAATAACGACTGTAAACGAGATGATTGCAGGAAAAAAAGAATTTGGTATGATTTATTTTGATTTGGATCGTTTTAAATTAGTAAACGATACGCTAGGTCATATGATAGGGGATTTACTTTTAAGCGAAGTTGCTTCACGGTTGCATTATGTGCTAGGAGAGAAAGACGTTCTGGCTAGGCTGGGTGGCGACGAATTTGTGCTGTTAACAAAAAATCATAAACAAGATGAAATGAGGCAGTTAGCAACATCTGTGTTGTCATGTTTTCAGGCCCCATTTATGCTTGAAGGTCATGAAGTATACATTTCAGCTAGTCTAGGACTGTGCGCATATCCGCAAGACGGACAAGATGTAGAAACTCTATTGAAAAATTCGGATTTAGCCATGTACAGTGCGAAAGAACAAGGCAGAAATGCCGCGTGTTTCTTTACAGATGAGTTACGTGCGAAAATAAATCGTAGAATGAAAATTGAATTCGCTTTGCAAAAGGCAATCCGTGATGAAGAATTAGATGTGGTACTGCAGCCTATTATTGATTTGAAAACGAAGAAATATACCGGTATTGAGGCTTTAGCACGTTGTTCGACAGAAGAAGGGCCTATTTCGCCAGGCGAATTTATTCCAGTAGCTGAAGAATCTGGACTTATTATAAAATTAGGAGACTGGGTATTAGAAAAGTCATGTCGCTTGTTTAAAACATTGCCAGATTACGAAGAAGGACTAAAGTTATCTGTTAATTTATCCATACAACAATTAATGCAAAAGCGTTTTATTATATCTGTACGTAGCATTTTAAGGAGAACTGGCTTTCCACCGAATCGTTTAATTTTGGAAGTAACGGAAAGTATCGCTGTTCGCCATTTTGATTATATTATTGCTACATTACAAGAATTAAGAAATATGGGTATTTTAATTGCTTTAGATGACTTTGGAACAGGTTATTCTTCCTTATATTATTTAAAGCAACTGCCACTGGATATAGTGAAAATTGATCGTAACTTTATTCGTGAATTTCATTATGATCACGCACAGCCAGAGCGAACGATTGTAAAATCTGTTATTGAAATTGCCCATAGCTTAAATTTAGCAGTAGTTGCTGAAGGAGTAGAAACAGTAGAGCAAGAAAGTTTATTACAATCTATGGGCTGTGATTACGTCCAAGGATTTTATTATGCGAAACCTTTATCTGTAGGAGAGTTAAAAGAAAAGTTAATTACAGATTTTTAATAAAAAAGAGAAGCTGGTAGCTTCTCTTTTTTTAATTCGTTTTTTGTGAGTTTTTCATTAGTACTGGATAAAGAATAAGACCTAATACGAACAATCCAATTCCTAAGAAGAACGTTTTTAAATCAGCAGTTCCGGTTTTGATAACCCAAATAGAGTATACAAATGCTAATGTGGTAATGATCCCATCCTTTATTCGAGAGCCAGGCATTATATCATACGTTTCTCCTGTAATAACCAATTTGAATTGGTACAGCGTAGAAACAAGGTATGGAATTAAATAAGCTAATGTTGCTACAACGATAGCGAAATTATAAGCTTCTGATACGGTACCAGAAATCGTTGAGAATAAGAAAATTTGCGTCATCACATTTGTAATAAATAATGATTTTGAAGGACTACCTTTTTTATTTGTTTTCGCGAAAAACTTAGGGAAAAGTCCATTCTTGGCTGCCTGGTAAGGTACTTCTGAACTAACAACGATCCAGCCAACTGTAGATCCAAATAAAGATACAAGTGCAAGTAAAGCCATGATATAGGCACCTTTATTGCCAATTGCTAAATTTAATGCGTCTACTAATGGTTTTTGAGATTCTTTTAAAGCATCTTGCGAGAGAGCTCCCATTGTAAGTAAAGTAATTGACATGTAAATAAGAAGAGCGATAATCAACCCGAAAATGGTAGCTTTTTTTACATCGCGCTGAGATTTTGCACGGTTAGAAAGCATTACAGCAGATTCAATACCGATAAATGCCCAAAGTGTTGCGATAGCAGCTGAATTGATTTGTCCACCTAACGAAATTGATTGTCCTGCTTCATTCATAAATGTTTGACCGTCTCCGAAATTAGAGGCATTGAAAATGAATAATGTGATTACAATAAACATTGTAAATCCAATAATTTTTGCAATGGTAGCAAGAAGATTCATATTTCCAGCTCGGTCAATATTTTGAGAAAGAATATATTGAATTCCCCATAGCATAAGGCTACATACGAGGAAAGTTAGTCCTTTTCCGAGTTCTAGTGAAAATCCGTTCGTAGAAAAGAGAATTTGCTTACTTTGTAAAACTGGAAAGAATGTTGATAAATATCCAGCAAAGGAAATAATAACAGATGCTGTTGCAGCCCAGTTCGCAGCCCAATACCCCCATGCCATACTATATCCTGCAACTTTACCCGCTTTTTTTGAAGGGAACATCGCTTGAGCATAACTTTGTGGTCCAGCTTTTAATTCTGGTTTTCGGATTGCTAAATTTCCAAATACGAGTGCAATCATAAATACGCCAAGACCTGTAATACTCCATGCAAGTGTAGAACCCATTGGACCTGATACGTGTGCTAAATTTGCTGGGAGCATAAATACGCCACCGCCAACCATATTTCCGATTACAAAAGCTGTTAAAATCCATAATCCCCATTTTTTCGTTTCCATTTTTGTTAACTCCTTTGTAGTAAGTTTTGCTTAAACATCATTTTTTACTAGCTTTTTGGCAATAAAAAAAGAGCCATGTAGATAAAAAATACCTACATGGCTCTTCGCCTAACGTAGGTACAACGGGAATAACCCTTGTACCTACGCGTAATTTTTCCGCTAGGTTTCAAGGGTTACGTATGATGATGATGTTTTTGTGCAAATGTAACTACAATTGTTGTATAAGTAAGCATAGTTCTTTGCTCCCTTTCTCCTCTGATTTTGAAGTTAGTATACTACATGTTTTTTTGAATGAAAAGAAAAATATAAAAATTTTTATAAAAATACGTTTTAGAGATTAAATATTTACCTGTATTTTTCCTATACTGGAAAATAAGTGAGAGATTGGCAGAAGAGTGTAGCATGGTATAATACATATAGAATTAGAAGGTGACAAGGGGCTATTGTAGATGATGAGTAAGTATGAACAAATTTATACAGAAATCAGTAAGTCTATTGATAATAAGCGATTAAAAGAGGGATGCAAAATCCCATCCGAAACTGAATTAATGAAGCAGTATGAAGCAAGCCGCGGTACGGTAAGAAAAGCTGTAGATTTATTACAAGAGCGTGGATATGTTCAAAAAATACATGGAAAAGGTGTTTTTGTTTTAAAGCGAAAAAACATTGAATTCAACTTTGGTGGTATTGTAAGTTTCCAAGAAGAAAATGAACGTTTAGGACGCCATTGTATTACAGAAGTCGTGGAAATGGAGAAAGTAAAAGCGACAAAAGAAGTTGCAAAGCTATTAAATGTGAAAGAGAAAACAGAAATAGATCATATTAAACGAGTACGAAATATTGATGGAGAAAAAGTAATTTTGGATATTAATCATTTTGTATCGGAATATATTCCTGGATTAACGAGTGAAATTGCAGCGGAATCCATTTATAAATACATTGAGAAAGAATTAGGTCTTCATATTAGTTACTCACAGAGGGTAATTGAAGTGCAGCCATGTACAGAGGACGATAGAGAGTATTTAGATTTAAATGGAACAGACTATGTTGTCGTTGTGAAAAACTTTACGCATTTTTATGATGGAAGTCAGTTCGAATATACAGAATCACGCCATCGTTTAGATATTTTTCATTTTTCGGATGTGGCGCGGAGAAAATAAGGAGATGGAACGAAATAACGTTTCATCTCTTTTTTTTATAAAAAAATCACAAACTCGTATATACGAGTGTTGACTAACTTATATATACGAGTTAATATGTAATTGTAAACGGTATCAAAAAAAGAAAAGAGGGACGGGAATATGGGGAAAGACTATCGTCAAACAGCAGAGGAAGTGTTGCAGTATATTGGTGGAAAAGACAATATTGAACAAGCTGCACATTGTGTAACGAGGCTCCGTATCGCTTTAAAAGATGAAAGTAAAATAGATAACGATAAATTACAGTCTGTTTCATTAGTGAAGGGAGCGTTTCATAACGCTGGAGTATTTCAAATTGTAATCGGTCCAGGAGATGTTGATCGAGTTTATGCCGAATTGATAACGCTTGCAGGTATGAAGGAAGCGACAGTAGCTGATGTAAAAGATTCTGGAAACCAAAAGTTAAATCCAGCTCAAAAGTTTGTAAAGGTATTTTCAGATGTATTTATGCCGATATTACCAGCCATCGTAACAGCTGGTTTACTAATGGGAATTAACAATCTATTAGGGGCAAAGGACTTATTTTTTGAAGGTAAAAATTTATTAGATGTGTATCCAAACTTAAGTGGGCTTTGGGATTTAATTAATATGATGGCGAATACAGCATTCGTATTCTTACCAGCACTTGTCGGTTGGTCAGCAACGAAGCGTTTTGGTGGTAGCCCGATATTAGGGATTGTTATGGGATTAATGCTTGTGCATCCAGCCTTATTAAACGCGTGGGATTATGGAAAAGCAGCGACTGGTTTAGATGGACAAAAGATTGAGTACTTCGATATTTTAGGATTATTTCAAATTGAAAAGGTAGGGTATCAAGGTCAAATTCTACCGGTTTTAGTAGCAGCATTTGTATTAAGTAAAGTGGAAATCTTCTTAAAGAAACATGTACCAAATGCAATTCAATTATTAGTTGTACCAATTACAACGATTGTCGTAACAGGTGTGTTAGCATTAGGAATTATTGGTCCAGTTACACGTCATATTGGAGATTTATTAACAGTTGGATTAGTAGGTGTATATGAAACAGTACCAGTAGTTGGAGCAATATTGTTTGGAGCATTATATGCACCGCTTGTAATTACAGGTATGCATCATATGTTTATTGCTATCGACTTACAATTAATTGCACAGCACGGTGGTACATTCATTTGGCCAATGATTGCTCTTTCTAACATTGCGCAAGGTAGTGCGGCACTTGCGATGTTCTGGATTTCTAAAAATCAAAATGATAAAAGCATGGCATCTACATCAGCAATCTCAGCATATTTCGGTATTACAGAGCCAGCTATGTTTGGTGTAAACTTACGAAATAAATTCCCGTTCTATGCAGCGATTATAGGATCGGCTATTGCAGCTATATTTATTACGTTAAATGGTGTATTAGCACCTGCTATTGGAATTGGCGGATTACCAGCATTTATTTCTATCATTCCGAAATCGATTCCAATGTTTATTGTAGGAATGATTATCGCGATTGTAATCCCATTTACGTTAACATGGTTATTTGCAAAACGAGTAAAACAGAAGTAGGAGGAAGTTAAACATGAAGGATTGGCATAAAAGTGTAGTTTATCAAATTTATCCGAAGAGCTTTAATAGCTATTACAATAAAGAAACCGGTGATATAAAAGGAGTTACAGAGAAACTAGATTATTTAAAAGAACTCGGAGTAGATTATATTTGGTTAACACCGATATACCAATCACCACAAAATGATAATGGATACGATGTAAGTGATTACTACAGTATTGATTCATCTTACGGAACGATGGAAGAGTTTGAAGAGCTTTTAGAAGAAGCAAAGGCACGTAACATTGAAATTATGCTCGACATTGTTGTAAATCATAGTTCTACGGAGCATAAGTGGTTTAAGGAAGCAAAGGAAGATAAAAATAGTCCATATCGTAATTACTATATTTGGCGTGATGAAAAAAATAATTGGCAATCTAAGTTTGGTGGGTCTGCTTGGAAATATGATGAGAAGACAGAGCAATATTTTTTACATCTATTTGATGAGACACAAGCTGATTTAAATTGGGAAAATAAAAAACTTCGTGAAGAAGTATATGATATGATGCGTTTTTGGCTTGATAAAGGGGTAACTGGATTCCGATTAGATGTTATTAATTTAATTTCAAAAGATCAACAGTTCTTAAATGATGACGGAAGTACGGCGACAAGCGATGGGCGTAAATATTATACAGATGGCCCGCGCGTTCATGAATATTTACAAGAGATGAACCGAAAGGTTTTTGAAGGGAAAGATGTAATTACAGTTGGAGAAATGTCATCTACGACAATTGATAATTGTATTAAATATTCAAACCCTGAGCGTAATGAATTAAGTATGACGTTTAGTTTCCATCATTTAAAAGTAGATTATCCGAATGGAGATAAGTGGACGCAAGCTGATTTTGATTTCATTAAATTAAAAGAGATTATGTCTAATTGGCAAATTGAAATGCAAAAGGGCGGAGGATGGAATGCGTTGTTCTGGTGTAATCATGACCAGCCTCGTATTGTGTCACGCTTCGGTGATGATAGAAAGTACCGAAATGAATCTGCGAAAATGTTAGCGACAGCTATGCATATGTTGCAAGGAACACCTTACATTTATCAAGGCGAAGAAATCGGTATGACGAATCCTAAATTCGAGTCCATCGAGCAATATCGCGATGTGGAATCGTTAAATATACACGATATAAAGCTAGAAGAAGGATTATCAAAAGAAGAGATTATCGGGATTTTAAAACAAAAATCTCGTGACAACTCTCGTACTCCGATGCAGTGGAATGAAAAGGTGAACAGTGGTTTTACAACAAGTACACCTTGGATTTCAGTTGCTGAGAATTATAAAGAGATTAATGTAGAAAAAGCATTAGAAGATAAAGAGTCTGTATTTTATCATTATAAAAAGTTAATAGAACTTAGAAAAACGTATGATGTAATTACAGAAGGAGAATATGCTATTTTAGATGAAAATCATGCTAAGATTTGGGCATATACTCGTACTACAGAGAGTGAAGTGCTACTTGTTATTAATAACTTCTATGGAGAAGAAATAACGTACTCTGTACCAGCTCATGTTCAATTAGATGGGATGAAGCAAGAAGTACTACTGTCGAATTATAAAGATTTCAGCAAGGATATTACAAAACTTAACTTAAGACCATATGAGGCAATTGTCTATCGATATACGAAATAAAAGGTTGTATGCCCGCGTGGCATACAACCTTTTATTTTAAGACACCGCTATACAAAATGCTTACCTCTACCTCAGGCTTAAATTTTACTTTTGCATAATCTTTATTCCAATTTTTTTTCTTCCATAAGTCAGGGTGATAAGCGATAAGATGTCTTCCAATACCGAAAGCATCACAATTTGCTTTTTGTAACTTTTTCGTTATCTTTTTAGCTTCTTTCGTAAGCTGTTTAGACAATTCTTTGTTTAGTTTGGCTCTTTCATCCATTTTGTAAAGATTATCTCTCGGAGCTTCAAGCGCTATAACTTTTAATTGAAGCTTAATGTGAGCATAAACATTTCCTTTTTTATCCGTTGTTATTTTTAAGTCTCGTTTTAACTTTCGATTGCTAATTTCCATTGTTAAATAATCAGATGTCTTCTCTGATTCATCGCTAGTAAGTTTTTGGGTTATACGGGCACTTGTTCCCATTTTTCCGGTTAATAACACGAATAAAACAGAATGTTTCAAAGGTAAATGCCCAGTTAATTTATCATTATTAAATAAAGCTAACCCGTTTGTAATTACTTCTTTTCCTTTTATTTTTATAGACGGGAGGGTGAAATCTTTCCCGGGATCTAACATTTTTGTAGCAGCTGTTTCTAAAGTTTCTTTTGGAAATACACTCATATCTTCTAAGCTTTTCACTTTTTTCTTTAGAAAATCTCCAATTAGTAAATTTCCTACTTTCTTTTTTTCGAGTATCTCGGACGTTTCACCATCTACTGCAATAAGTTTTACTAAAGCAGTTGGGTTTGTTGGGTCACGAAAGCTGACATCTAAATAGGGTAGTATACCTTTTTTTAGAATTTTGGTTCCTAGTAATTGAACACCATATTTGAAATAGCGAATATTCCCAGTCACATTTTTTTTTAGGGCATCGCTTGTATCCCTTATGTTATGCCCGGTTGCTGAATGTATTTCATTTTCGAATGAAGATTGCTCTCCGCTCGAACTTTTTACGAGCTCGATTGTTTGCTGGAGTTTATTCTCTTCCGTAATATCAGATCCAATACTATAAGCTAACCTTGCTTCCCTTAATGGTTCTTGATCCCAACAGCCAGAAAGGAGGGAACTAGTACATAATATAAAAAGTAATTTAAATCTTTTTTTGAACATACTGTTCTCCTTTCTTCTTTCTTATTACTGAATAGAGTAGAAATAAAAGAGGGAGGACAACGATGAAAATATAGGTGAACTTATCAGTGAAAGTTGCAATTACTTTTAATTCTTCAGGTGTATCTATAAATAGGGCTACACTAAAAGCAATAATACCAACGATTGGAACAGCCTTTTTATGATTAGCAAGATTGAAGATATGTCTAATTCCGATTGAAGCAGCGCAATAATAACTCGCAATAGAAGCCACAACTGTTATCATCCATATTGGAATGAATAGTAAATCAGTCCGGTCTATAATCCCGATATGCAAGGAGCGTAATAAGTAAGCAACTGGCTCTGGGATAAGTTCAATTTGTTTTGGACTAAATACGATAAAGCAAATCCAAACAGTAAAAGTATAAAAAAGAGTTACAAATCCATTAGCGATAGAAATGGCCTTCAGTTTTGCCACAGAATTCCCATTTACTTTTGGGAAAGCGATAAGAATAATTTCAAAACCATACATGGCTGTAATTGTTTCTTTCGATGCTTGAATAATATTCCACCATCCAGCCTCTGTAATGGGAAAAATATAAGAAAAATCAGCTCGGGAAAGCCCTAGGGCAATTAAAAGCGCCATAGGTAAAATGAGAATAGAGGCCATGACATAAAATCGTACCATGACTTTAAACGTATTATAAGCTACATAACAACAAGCTATTGTAAATAACATAAGAATGGCATACCACGGAGTTGCTTGTAATATCCAAACTTTAACGACATTACAAACATTCAACATAACCGTCATACCGATAAGGGTAAAATAAAAAACATAAGCAAAACCTAATAGTTTTCCAAACTTATTACCAAATAGCATACAAACACTTTCATACATATCTGCATCAGGAAATCGTTTTAAGAAAAGCCACATAAGTAAAATGATAAGTTGAATTGCAAGTCCAGCGATGAGTGCAGAAATCCATCCACCACCTTTAGCAATTGGGTGAAGACGGTTAGGGAGAGAAAGTATACCAACTCCGATTTGGCATTGAATAACGAAAAAGGTAAATTGAACTAGCGAGATTTTACTTTGCGTGTTTGTCACCGTCCTCATCCTCTCTCGTTACATGTTGTCGTTGCATTTTTTTCGGTTTTGGATCATGTGGTCGTTCCCAAAATGACCAAATTGGTAGTCTTACGAAAGAATCTTTCATATCTTTAATCCGCATCGGGGCAACAGGAGAAAGATATGGTGTATGAAAAGAATGAAGCTGACATAAGTGAACGAAAGTTATAATTAGACCGAATGATATTCCAATATATCCGAATATAGCAGCAAGGAGCATTAATGGAAAACGAAGAATTCGAACTGCTGAACTCATATCGTTTGATGGAACGAGAAAAGATGAAATTGCAGTTAAAGCTACAACGATAATCATTGTGTAAGAAACAAGTCCAGCTTTTACAATTGCATCACCAATTACTAAACCACCTACAATACCGATTGTTTGTCCAACGCGGCTCGGCAAGCGAATACCAGCTTCTCGTAACAATTCAAAGATTAATTCCATTAAGAGAGCTTCAAAAATAGGAGGAAGCGGTACTTTCTCTAATGAAGCTTTAATTGTATACACAAGTTCGAGCGGCAACACATCGGGATGAAAAGCGACAGTTGCAATATAAAAAGCTGGCAAGAGAAAGGCAATTAAAAAACTTACTAAGCGAATCATTCGGATAAAAGAACCGACAATCCAGCGGTTATTATAATCATCTGGTGATTGATAAAAAGCGAATAACGTAACAGGTACGATGAGCACTGTTGGATCTCCGTCAGATAAAATAGCAACTCGTCCTTCCATTAAATTTGCTGCGACTCTATCTGGACGCTCTGTATTTAATTGCTGCGGAAATGGCGAGAAAGACGTATCCTCTATAAATTCTTGTATGTATCCTGGTGGCATAAGTGCATCCGTTTTAATTGTTTCTAATCTTCTTTTCACTTCTGTAACTAAATCGTCATTCGCTATATTTTGCATATAAGCAATTGCTACTTTCGTGTGCATTTCTTCACCAATTGTAAAATACTTAACAACTAAATTTGAACTCTTAATGAGTTTACGAATAGAGGTTAAATTAGTTGCTAGGTCCTCTACAAAACCAGTATGTGGACCGCGCACAACCCCTTCATTATCAGGCTCTGCTATATCTCTCTTTAAAGATAAAGCTGTTTCGAAAATACAAAAACTAACGACATGTTCATGAAAATATAATGATTTACCTTGTAATAAAAGTTGTATCCCATAATTTAAATTCGTTTCTTTTTTCATATTTAACGTAGAAAAAGCTTTATCTAATGATAAATCCGACCGCGTTAATAATGGCTCAAGAGCTAATTGATGAATTAGATTTGGAGCTGCTAAAGATTCAATATATATGATCGTTCCTTTTCCGTTTTGAAAAGGGACATCTAATTTTTTTATATCATCTGAGTGACAGAGCTTATTTTCAATGTAATTAATATTTTCCGGAAGTGATGGAAACATATGCTTTTTGCTATTATTTTGTTGTGAATTTTCCTGTTCAGTCATAATTTCCACCTCTATTAGAATAAAGTCACTCCTGTTAATTTTTGCTTTTTGTGAGAAATTTATGCTTGGATTATTTGGAAAAAAATCTTGAAAGTTACGTTACGTCATCTTTTATACTTAAGGAAATACGGAGTAGAGGGATGGTGTATATGATTTTGAAAAATATGTGGGGATGGAAAGAAATTTTATATTTATTAGTTTTCGTATTTCTAATTGTCCCAGTAACAGTTGAATCTCTTTTTTATAACTATGCTTTAAAAATAATAGGGAACTCATTATATGCCGGAGTATTAATGGGATTTATAATGGCAGTGATATTTACTACTGTAGTTTATCTTTTTTGTATAAAAAGATATCAACTATCTTGGAAAGATATTGGAATCCGAAAGCTTTCATGGAAAGATTTTTTATGGACGGTTATAGCATTGATTACCTTAATTGTAGTTAGTGTTGCTGTATTAATGATAATGGAGAAAATGGGTATTTCTTTTGAAAATAGTAAAACGGAGACGGTCCAAAATAATAAATCAATATATTCGTTCTGTATCGCGGTAATTGGAGCAGCAGTTATATCACCAATTTATGAAGAGATTTTATATCGAGGTGTTTTTTATACATTTTTTCGTGATAGATATGGTATATGGGGTGGAGTGCTTATAAGTTCTATAATATTTACCGTTGTTCATATTCCAACATATAACACATTACCAGTGAATTTCTTAAGTGGAGTAGTATTTGCGTGGTTATATGAGAAAACAAATTCTATTTTATCAGCTATAATTGCCCACGCACTATTTAATTTCATAGCAGTACTTTTAACATTTGTGTCGAATTAAGAAGATATATAGGAGGGATACATATGGAAATAGCTGTAGAACGTGTTTTTACAAAAGAGGTTTTAAAAAGAGCAGCGAGTTTGTTTCATGTAACAGTGGAAGAGAAGCCACTTGGAGATTTTGAAAATTATATTTTTAAGGCGAAGGGCGATCGTGGTGAAGATTACGTATTACGTTTAACTCACTCTTCTCATCGTTCTAAAAAGGGAGTCGAAGCTGAACTAGATTTTTTACGATATGTCGCGGAGAATGGGGCAAAGGTAGCAGGACCTCTTTATTCAACGTCTCAAAATCTTGTAGAAGAAATTAGAGCAGAGGATGAAACTTTCTTTTTCGCTTCCTTATTTACATATGCAAAAGGTGAGCAAGTAAAAGGAGAAGAATCTCCTTATTGGGGAGAGACTTACTTTGAAGCATGGGGAAAAGCGATTGGCCAACTGCATCGCCTAACAATGAACTATCCTAAAACAGACTATCGTGATACGTGGGAAGAAGACGAAAGTGGGATTGTTAATGAATTAGAAGATGATCAAGTGAAAAAGATTGCAGCGGTATTAATGGATGAAATAAAGGCTCTTCCAATTGAAAGAGAAACGTTCGGCCTTATGCACGGTGATATCCATCCCGGTAATTTTCATTATGATGGTAAAGAGCTAACAATCTTTGATTTTGATGATGCGGCTTATAATTACTTTATACATGATTTAGCGATGGTTCTCTATTACTCTGTTCTATTTACACCGTGGACAGCGGAAGAGAAGACAGACTTTGCTCGTAAACAGCTACAAGTGTTACGAAAAGGCTATGAGTATGAGCACAGACTAGCGGATAGTTGGTACGAATCGTTACCGTTGTTTTTACGTCTACGTGATGTTGGTTTATACGGTACACTTCAAAAGAAGTTTAAGGGGAAAGATATGCCAGATAACTTCCGAGAATTATCAGAAGAGCTATATGAAAGAATTATAAAAAGAGAAGCAATTGTGAATATATAATACATTTTTGTGAAAACAAAGTATACAGAATAAATGTATGCTTTGTTTTTTTATACAAAAATATGTTTGTTTTATTAAAATAATATTGTTATAGATTCGGTATACACTTATAATTTTATATATATTCTGAATATTCTTTATAAAGGAGGAGGGGGAATGTTGGAAGCTTTCGTAAATTGGTTAAATAATATTGTTTGGAGTCCAGCACTTGTTTATTTATGTTTAGGAGTAGGTTTATATTTTTCCATTCGAACGAGGTTTTTACAAGTAAGGCATGTAGGCGAAATGGTGAAGCTGACATTTCAAGGTGAAAAATCAGAGGCTGGTGTTTCTTCATTCCAAGCGTTAGCACTTTCGTTATCAGGGCGCGTCGGGACAGGGAATATAGCTGGGGTAGCAACAGCGGTTGCATTCGGTGGACCAGGAGCTGTATTTTGGATGTGGGCAGTGGCCTTTTTAGGAGCAGGATCAGCTTATGTAGAATCTACATTAGCACAAATATATAAGACGAAACATCAAGGGCAGTTTCGTGGTGGACCTGCTTATTACATTGAAAAAGGTTTAGGTGTGAAATGGTATGCATTAGTATTCGTTGCAGCGACAATTCTTGCAACGGGGCTTTTACTACCAGGTGTGCAAGCAAATAGTATTGCTGTAAGTTTAGAAACAGCTTTTGGAATTAACACTACCGTATCAGGGGCTTTATTAGTTGTTGTATTAGCTCTTATCATCTTCGGTGGAGTAAAGCGAATTGTTAACGTGGCACAAGTTGTCGTACCGTTTATGGCAGTAGGTTATATTTTAGTAGCTTGCGTTATTGTTGCTATGAATATTGAAAAGTTGCCAGAAGCATTTATGTTAATTATAAGAAGTGCTTTTGCATTAGAGGCGGCTTTCGGTGGTATTATCGGTTTAGCAATTTCTTGGGGAGTAAAACGTGGTATTTATTCCAATGAAGCAGGGCAAGGAACTGGACCACATGCAGCAGCTGCTGCGGAAGTATCACATCCAGCTAAACAAGGTTTAGTGCAAGCATTTTCCGTTTACATTGATACATTATTTGTTTGTTCAGCAACAGCATTTATGATGATTATTACAGGCATGTATAACGTATTTGATGCAAGCGGAAAAAACTTTATCGTAAATAAATTAAATGGTGCTCAGCCAGGACCGGGATATACACAAGCTGCGGTAGAATCTGTTTTCCCTGGATTTGGAAACGGTTTCGTTGCAATCTCGTTACTATTCTTTGCATTTACAACAATTATGGCGTATTACTACATTGCAGAAACGAATATCGCATACTTAAATCGTGATAAAGACCGTCCTTGGCTGTCTATGGTACTAAAATTTGTATTTTTAGGAGCTGTATTCTACGGTTGTATAAAAACAGCAGCAACGGCGTGGGCTTTAGGTGACATCGGTGTAGGAATTATGGCATGGGTAAATATCATTGCGATTTTACTATTACAAAAACCTGCATTAGTTGCATTAAAGGATTATGAAAAGCAGAAAAAAGAAGGAAAAGATCCGGTATTCGATCCAGGGCCATTAGGAATTAAAAATGCTGATTTCTGGGAGCATGAATACGGGAAAGATAAGAAAGAAGAAGTATCTTAATAGAATAGAAATGAAGAAGCAAAGGGAAATCCCTTTGCTTTTTTTATGGACAAAATGAGGCTGGAAGTTATTTTTTTGCCTATTTTTGAATATAAAAAGAATGTACATGCTTTGTTAGGGGAAGGAGGGGGAGAGTATGTTGATAGAGTTTCGTAATGTAAATAAATATTATGGCAACTTTCAAGTTTTAAAAGATATTAATGTGCAAGTGAAAAAAGGTGAAGTGGTAGTAGTTGTTGGTCCTTCAGGATCAGGAAAAAGCACGTTGCTTCGGTGTATAAATCAGCTAGAGACAATTACAGATGGAGAGTTACTTGTACAAAATACGGAGGTACACAATACAAAAACAGATATGAATGAATTACGCCGGAATATTGGGATGGTCTTTCAACATTTTTATTTATATCCACATAAAACGGTTCTTCAAAATATTACACTAGCACCGATTAAAGTAAATAAAGTTTCAAAAGAGGAAGCTGAGCAAACAGCGATGTTTTATTTAGAGAAAGTAGGAATTCCGGAGAAGGCTAGTGTATACCCGCATCAATTATCCGGAGGACAACAGCAAAGGGTAGCGATTGCTAGGGGATTGGCAATGCAGCCGGAAATTATGCTATTCGATGAGCCTACGTCTGCTCTTGATCCGGAGATGATTGGGGAAGTACTTGATGTTATGAAAACACTAGCTAAAGAAGGAATGACAATGGTCGTTGTCACGCATGAAATGGGATTTGCGCGAGAAGTAGCAGATCGGATCTTATTTATGGATGATGGTCAAATTATTGAAGATACGACACCAACACAATTTTTTGCAAATCCTGAACAGGAAAGAGCTCGTCTATTTTTAAGCCGAGTGTTAAATCATTAAAGGAGGAATTTCATGCTTAAAATGAAAAAGCTGTTTACGTTAATCGTATTCTCATGTTTATTCGTACTTGTCGTTGCCGGATGTGGAAGTAAAAAAGATGAGGCGAAAGAAACGAATACGAAGCAAGGTGGGGCTGTTGAGCAAATTAAAAAGCGCGGGAAACTAGTAGTTGGGGTGAAGAATGATACGAACTTATTTGGATTAAAAAATCCTTCCACTGGGCAGGTAGAAGGATTTGATGTTGATGTCGCGAAAGCACTTGCGAAAAAAATTCTCGGAGATGAAAAGAAACTAGAATTAAAAGAAGTAACATCTAAAACGCGTATTCCACTATTGAAAAACGGTGATATTGATGCAATTATCGCAACAATGACAATTACAGAAGAACGTAAAAAAGAAGTGGATTTTTCAGATGTATATTTTAAAGCGGGGCAATCGTTACTTGTGAAAAAAGGGAGCGATATTAAAAGTATTGATGATGTGAAAAAGGGTGTGAAAGTGTTAGCTGTAAAAGGTTCAACGTCTACAAATAATATTCGTCAAAAGTCACCAGAAGCGACTGTATTAGAATTTGAAAATTACAGTGAGGCATTTACGGCGTTAAAAGCGGGGAAAGGCGATGTTTTAACGACAGATAATGCGATTCTTTACGGCATGGCAAAACAAGATTCAAATTATGAAGTTGTAGGGAAAATTTTTACGGATGAACCGTACGGAATTGCAGTGCAAAAAGGTGCAGATGATTTGACGAAAGAGATTAATAGCTTACTAAAAGATATGAAAGCGAATGGGGAATACGATAAATTGTATGAAAAATGGATTGGACAAAAACAAGAGAAGTAAAGTGAAACTTTAATTAGTGGGGCTTTATTTCTAGTGAATAGTAACAGTGAGAGGATGAGGGATGCTCATCCTCTTCTTGTAAAGAAAGAGGGGAGAATATGTGCCTGATTTTTCTATATTAACGAATAACATTGATATGTATTTAGAAGGCTTTAAGTATACAGTTATGTCTAGTGTAATTGCATTAATAGGAAGCTTTATTTTAGGAGTAATTTTGGCTGTAATGCGTATTGCACCTATTCGTATTTTAAATTGGATAGGATCAGTTTTTGTGGAGTTTGTAAGAAATATTCCACTTGTATTAATTGCATTTATATTCTATTTTGCTTTACCTGTAATAGGAATTACTTTAAATGGGTTTGTAGCAGGAACAGTTACGCTTACCGTATATACGGCAGCGTTTATTGCGGAAGTTATTCGCGCTGGTATTTTATCAGTCGCAAAAGGTCAAATGGAAGCAGCACGTTCCTCAGGATTGACTTATACGCAAGCAATGTACCATATCGTTTTACCCCAAGCGATGAAAATCGTAATTCCTCCTCTAGGAAATCAATTTCTCAATTTAGTAAAAAACTCTTCCATACTCGGAATTATCGCTGGTACGGATTTAATGTATCAAGGAGACTTAATTTCAACGAAGACATTGGTTACGTTCGACGTCTATATATTTGTCGGGATGTTTTATTTAATATTAACAATTCCGCTCAGTATGCTAGTGCGTTATTTAGAAAAACGCTTAGCAAAGGAGGCGGTGTAAATGGATTTTAAGGGAGCAATTACAGGAGATCATATTCTGTTTTTATTAAAAGGATTACTTATAACGCTAGAGGTAGCGCTCGTAGCGATTGTACTTAGCTTTATTATTGGTAGTGTAATAGGGATATTGCGGTATATGAAAATACCTATCGTCTCACAAGTATTAGGAATTATCGTTGAAGTAATTCGAAATTTACCACTACTTTTAATTATATTTTTCACGTATTTTGCACTTCCAGAAGCAGGCTTGAAATTAGAAATTATAACAGCTACAATTGTTGCTTTAACAATATTTGAAGCAGCAATGATATCTGAAATTGTTCGAAGTGGTTTATTATCTATTGAAAAAGGACAGATTGAGGCTGCAAGATCTTCAGGATTAACGTATGTTCAAGCGCTTTGGCACATTATTTTACCACAAGCATTAAGAAGAATGGTCCCGCCGCTTGTTAGTCAGTTTATTTCATTGCTGAAAGATACATCATTAGCAGTTGTTATATCACTGCCAGAGCTTATGCATAATGCTCAAATTATTAGCGGACAGAATGTGAATTATATGATTCCAACGTTTATAGTAGTAGCTTGTATGTACTTTATCATAAATTATAGTTTATCAATTTTATCGAGAAGATTAGAAATCCGTTAACCTTTACAATATATGTAAGGGTTTTTCCTAGTTTCTCCTTATTTTCCTTTAATTATAATCTAAATCTCGCGATAATTCGATTTTTTATATTGTTTTATCAGAAAAGTTTTAATTTTATATAGAAATTGTAATCGCTTTCGTGTATATTTTTATTATCAGAAAATTTTAACAAGATATAGGGGTATCGGTAGGGGGAGGATTTAGATGCAGCAATCAACGAATGAGAAATTACATCGTACGATGAAGAGTAGACATTTATTTATGATCGCACTAGGTGGTGTAATCGGGACTGGTTTTTTCTTAGGTTCAGGTTATACCATTAATCAGGCTGGACCAGGGGGAGCCATCCTTTCATATTTAGTGGGCGGATTTATTATGTATTTAACAATGCTTTGTCTTGGAGAGTTAACGGTAGCAATGCCGGTTTCAGGTTCTTTCCAAAAGTATGCGACGAAGTTTATTGGGCCAGGAACGGGCTTTATGATTGGCTGGCTATATTGGCTTGGTTGGGCAGTGACAGTAGGACTAGAATTAACGTCAATCGGTTTAATGATGAAAAGATGGTTTCCGAATGTTGATGTTTGGGTATGGTGTCTCGTATTCGGCGTTATTCTATATGCGTCAAACGCAATTTCGGCGAAAAGTTATGCTGAATTAGAATTCTGGTTCTCTAGTATTAAAGTAGTGACAATTCTTGCGTTTGTTGTTCTTGGTGGTGGTGCATTATTAGGGTTTATATCATATGACGGAAAAGAAGCAGCACCTCTTTTCTCTAACTTTGTAAGCGATGGTGGATTATTCCCGAATGGACTAGCTGCCGTATTACTTACAATGATTACGGTTAACTTCTCATTCCAAGGAACAGAGTTAATCGGGATTGCAGCGGGAGAAAGTGAAAATCCAGAAAAAACAATTCCACGTGCAATTCGTAATACAGTATGGCGCATTATGTTATTCTTCATTTTAACAATGACGATTTTAGTAGGATTAATTTCTTGGAAAGAAGCAGGGGTAATTGAAAGTCCATTCGTAGTCGTATTTGATAAAATCGGTATTCCATACGCAGCTGATATTATGAACTTCGTTATTATTACAGCGTTACTATCTGTAGCGAATTCAGGATTATATGCGGCAACTCGTATATTATGGTCACTTGCAAATGAAGGAATGGCACCAACATCGTTCCAGAAAGTAAATAAGCGTGGTATTCCAATTACAGCACTGGTTGTAACGATTGCAGTAGCTGGCCTTTCTTTATTCACAAGTTTCCTTGCAGAAGATACAGTATACATGTACTTATTATCTATAGCTGGTTTATCAGCTGTTTCAAGTTGGATCATTATTGCTTTATCGCAACTTCGCTTTAGAAGTCAGTATATAAAAGGCGGAGGAAAGTTAGAGGACTTAAAGTATAGAACACCGTTATATCCAATTGTTCCTATTTTAGCTTTAATTACAAATAGCATCGTTGTTATTAGTTTAGCGTTTATTCCAGAACAAAGAATGGCGTTATACTGTGGTATTCCATTTATCATTTTCTGCTATATATATTATTATATGAGTAAGAGACGGAAGAAACCGATGAAAGTGGAGATGGAAGCGAAGTATGAAAATAAAAATTAAGCATGATGGTATAGAGGCAGATTTATCGTATGGTCCATTAGCAATTGGAAAAGAAAATGGGTATTCACCGTTACAATTACTCGTTTCTTCTATCGCAGGATGTAGTGCAATTGTCTTTCAAACAATTTTAGAAAAGAAACGTATTACATACGATACGTTTACAATCGAAACGGAAATTGGTAGAAGTGAAGCTTTATCAAAACCAGTTGAAAGTGTTCATTTGCACTATAAAATTAAAGCACAAAACGTTACAGAAGAGCAATTGGACAAGGCACTACAACTTGCAGTGAAAAATTGCACGATTGTTCAATCGGTAAAAGATAGTATAAAAGTTACGGAAACAATTGAACTAATAAAGTGAAACATAAAAACGTGAGAATACGGCTCTCACGTTTTTATGTTTTAGAGAGAGGAGAAAGTGTAATGGAATGTTTAGGATGTAAATTAGCCAACGAACAAGAAATTATATATAAAATATATGAAGATGACTATGTAACATGTTTTTTAGATCATGAACCTTTTTATCCAGGTCATACTTTAATTGTGCCAAAGCAGCATGTTGTAGAAGTGGACGAATTGGATGATATTGTAGCGAAATCGATTATGGATGCTTCCAAGTTTATTGCAAAAGCGATTAAGCTATTATATAAACCAGATGGCGTTACAATTTGTCAAAATGGTGGAATCTTTAATGAGTTAACGCATTATCATATGCATGTCGTACCGAGATATAAAGAGCGCTCGTTTGCCGAGTTTTATACGGTACAACTAGGAGAAAAGAAGAATTATAACTTGGAAGAGACAAAGCATTTGTTGCAAGAAGCGATAGAGCAAATGCTGTTTACTGAAAAGGCGTAAGAGGGATTTTCTTAAGGGAACAGTCAGTAAAATTCTAATAAACAAAAGCCCAATTTC
>NZ_QORY01000027.1:8857-11127 GCF_008368755.1 Bacillus sp. AR2-1 | reverse complement strand
TACAAAAAGAATAGCGTTTTTTTGGAATTATAGATATAAATTCATCTTAGATGGATGGTCCTATTATAAATTAAATAAAGAACTTACCCTCAACCACTTTTTTACCAGTACCACCTATATAAAGTTCTATATCTTTTTCTTTTTTAGATATAAACAATTCTATTAGACAAGGCATTTTTATAATCATACCTTGCTCAGCTAGAAGGTGAATACATTTTTGTTTACTATAATAATTCTTGGCAAGATATGCTCCAACAGCAGCGTTCCCCATACCACAAGCAGGATCTTCCATACCTTCCCTGGGGCACAGATTTCTAGTGTGAAAATCAAAATCCTCTCCATAAGTATCAAATGTGAATATTTGCACCTCACGGACACCCAAATTCTCACACAACTCTTGTAACAATTGAGCGTCGCGTTTAACTGACATTAATGCACTTAAAGAATTTACTGCTATCACTAAATATTTCACGCCTAAATCAATCGTTTGAATTGGAAGATTGAAAGCAATATCTGCTTCATTAATTCCCAAAGTATTGGCGATTGTCTTTTTGTTTATTATTGGCGAAATAAAATTAGGAGAGCTTTGCTTCATTTTTACAAGCACTTGATTTCTAACGTTTTCAATAACAACTTCACGTATGCCACTTTGAGTTTCAATTTGATATATTTTCTTTTTACTGGGATCAATCTTCTTGGAATTTACTAGTGCCATAAATGCTGCTATTGTTGGATGTCCAGCAAGCGATACTTCTTTATTAGGAGTAAAATAACGAAATAGAAAATCCGCATTATAAGAGGGATAGACAAATACTGTCTCCACAAGGTTTATCTGTTTAGCGATGTTTTGCAAAGTATTATCATCTAAACCGTTGGGATCAAAAAAAACAGCAGCAGGATTGCCAGTTAAATTTTCACCAGAAAAGCTATTGATTACCATAAATTCTTTTTCCAATTTAATTCTATACCTCCAATATTCAATCTATGAAACTAATTTTAATATAAACTAATTCCTATTTTAATGGTCTAAATTCTCGTAAAGAATTTTCTAAACTTTCGCGTACTAGTAGAATTATAAAATTTTCGTTTTGGGGATACTTCAAAATCTTAGCTTGATGGGCATGTGGCGGGCCCCCAAGAAAAAAAATGACTTTACATTAGTCGCCTTTTTTCTAAAAAATTATATTAAACCAATTAAGTTATTAAGCATTTATTTTATTTAAAATTGAAACTTTATTAGTAGTAAATAATACATAATCTTGCTTTTTAGTTTTAATTAAGATGCGATCGGTTGTACCATAAGGTGTCCCAATTCGAATTGCATCATTTTTTTCAACGCCAGCATAAGTATCATCTTCAGTAACCTCAATAATTTCATTTAATGGAATATTAACTTTTGCTAATTGCCACTTAATAATTAATTCCTCTGTTGTTTTTATAACATCAATACCCAACATATTACCAAGACCTTTCTATTCTATTTTCTAAATATAATTATAAATCAAATAATTATATTTGTAATTAAGTATCTTTATTGGATATTTATGTTTGCCAATGATATGAATAACAAATTATTTTTATCTATTTTCGAAAGTAAACTTTTAGCCAAAAGTTTACTTTCAAATCAGAAAAGGTTAGATCCTCGATAGGCTTCACCCCAGCCATAAACCTTACGACCAAAAACAAAGGGTAACTCAATTATCAAACTCATATAAAGTTTCAATCCTGTCTAAACACCCATTAGGATATGCAACTGATTATCTATTTTTCTTTACATAATCTCCAGATACAGTCCATATCAACTATAGATTCTTGTCTTATGCTAAATGTAATCAAAAAGCAAGTAGATAAAGATAATGATTAAAACATTAACTCTAGATACTTTTTTGATGAATATTACAAATAAACAGGAGGTAATGAAAAATGATTAAAACATTATTAGCAGGAGCACTTTTAAGTACAGGATTGGTAGCGGGAGGTGCAGCAGGTGCAGATGATGCGAAAATGGACAATTTAAAGTCAAATGAAAATGGTTCAAGTCAAGTAATTACACAGAGTGCAGATGGAACAACGTCTTTCTCACAAAACTTTGATTTACCTAAAGATGCAGTGCCAGCAACTCCTAAAGAAGGTGCAAAAACTGTTGAAAAAACAAAAGGTACAGGTACAGATTCTGAAGAAGGAAAAATGGTAGAAACAAAAGTGGGAGCCCCTGAAAAACGAGAAGGTGCAAAAACTGTTGAAAAAACAAAAGGTACAGGTACAGATTC
>NZ_QORY01000027.1:0-8797 GCF_008368755.1 Bacillus sp. AR2-1 | reverse complement strand
GACAGCTGAAAAACGAGAAGGTGCAAAAACTGTTGAAAAAACAAAAGGTACAGGTACAGATTCTGAAGAAGGAAAAATGGTAGAAACAAAAGTGGGAGCCCCTGAAAAACGGCAAAAACTGTTGAAAAAACAGAAGGTACAGGTACAGATTCTGAAGAAGGAAAAATGGTAGAAACAAAAGAAGGAAATTAAATAATATATAGTTATAACGAAGAGCATCCAAAAAGGGGTGCTCTTTTTATATTATAGGGATCAACTAGTTTTACTCAATATAGAGCTGTAGGAGGAATTGAGGCTTAGAACATGGGGTACTGTTTCTTCAAATTATTGTGTTTAGAGCAATAGTTTTGGTGGTAATGTTACAATACAAACATTTTGTTAGAGATTTTTTAAATTTACATACACTCTAGATAGACTACATATCAACTTCAGATACTTGTTTTATGATACAAGTAATCAAACAAAAGAAGGGCAATACAAAATGATTACAACAGTATTAACAGGGCACTCTTTTAAGTACAGGAGATTATTAGCAGGTGGAGCAAATGTTGAAGATGTACAGACAGATAAACATATTCCATATGAACAAAATGAATTGCAACAAACTCTAGAAAAGTACGATTCGAAGAAGTTTGAGTTATAAAAAGAAAATAGATAAGTATAGTGAAAGAAGATAAATTGACAAAAATTTAGAAGTAAATAAGAGCTCTTTAACTATTTGTAAAATAATGTTAATTCTGAAAAGTAAAGCAATGTGTCCATACTATAGAAAAGGATGCCCTATTTACTAACATGGGTTGCACCCGACTTTTTAGTATGATGATATTCTATGTGTTCTATCAAACTTTTTTTAATCTTTACAAAAGAACCAGTTTAACTCCATACCACCTACAGATTACTACTTTATGCTAAATCTCTAGGAGGTTAAAAACATGAATTTTATCAAACGATCATTTTTAAGTTTAAAATTAAGAAAAGGAAAGGCACTTATATTACTTGCTATTTTTCTAGTTGTAATTAATTTGGTGTTTGCTGGATTTACAATTAAAAGTGCATCAAGTAAAGCCACCGATTCGGCCAGACAACAATTAGGAGCAAATGCTAATTTGATAATAGATATAAATAAATATATAAAAAGTGATCAAAATACTGGTGGAGCAGGAATGGTACCTGCTATCGAAGTGAAAGAAGCTGATAAATTAAAGAACTCTAAGTATTTAGCTCACTATAATTATCTAAAAAGTGCTAATGCTGAGCTGAAAGAGCTCCATTATGTCGAATCACTTGGAGGAGCTCAATCATTTGGCCCAAATAATAATTTAAATTTCACTTTACAGGGTGTTAGAGACTTTTCTTTATTAGAAGCTGCTCAAGACAGAAAATTAAAACTAGTTGAAGGAAAGGGAATTACGCCAAAAACAGTAGGGAAAAACGTTGCTATGATTGAAAAAAGACTAGCTGAAAAAAACAATTTAAAAGTGGGTGATAAACTGCAAATAGGTGAAGTAATGGATCAGGAACTTACCACGAAAGAGCTAGAAATTATAGGTATATATGAGTCTAAAGAAGAGGCCTCATCTTTTGGAGGACAATCTTTTGCTTTATTAGAGCCTGCTAATCAAATATATGTACCGTATTCTTTAATGAGTTCATTGGAAAATGCAATGTATTCATTAAAGGACCCTAAGGATATTGATGCATTTAAGGAGGAAGCAAAAAAATTAGGATTACCAGATTACTATGAATTGGATGCACAAGATATGGTATATAAACAAATGATTGGTCCAATCGAAAATATTGCATCCTTTTCGAAAATGATTGTAATTATTGCCTCCATTGCAGGTGCAACTATTTTAGGATTAATTATTATGTTATCTATTAAGGAACGTAGAAAAGAAATGGGGATTTTGTTATCTATAGGCGAGAAAAAGTGGAAGTTAATGGGCCAATTACTAGTTGAGATAGTATGTATTGCTATATTAGCATTTGGTTTATCTTTATCAACAGGAGAGACAATCTCTCAAAAAATCGGTGATAATCTGCTATCTAGTGAAATAGCAAAGAATGAAGATAAACCAGAAGACCCTATAGCACTACTTAGTGGAAATCCTACTGCAGAAGTAGCTCCAGTAGATAATATTGATGTAAGTATTTCAACTAAAGATTTAGGGGAAATAGGGGGAATTGGATTAGGGATCGCTATCCTGGCAACGATTCTTCCAGCATTATCAATTCTTCGTTTAAATCCAAAACAAATCCTTTTAAAAGATGAATAAGGAGGCCCGGTATGGAGACAATTTTACAATTTAAAAACTTAAATTATTATTATGAAAGTAACGGAAAGAAAGTAACGATACTAGATAGTGTTAATTTTTCTTTTCAAACAGGGCATTTCTACACCATTTTAGGACCATCTGGATCTGGTAAAACCACAACGCTTAGCTTAGGTTGTGGGCTGGATATACCTAAAAATGGGTATGTACTGTATAAAGGCAAGGATATTCGAAAAATTGGTTTGGATCAATACCGTAATCAATATGTATCTGTAATTTTCCAATCCTATAATTTGATTACCTATATGACTGCTCTTCAAAATGTACTAACGGCAATGGAAATTACAGGTGTTAAGGTACAAAATAAAAAGGAAAGGGTATTAGAATTATTAGAGAAAGTAGGACTCACAGAAATAGAAGCGAAACGAAATGTCTTGCAACTAAGTGGTGGACAACAACAACGTGTAGCGATTGCTCGAGCGCTATCTTGCAATGTGGATTTACTGATTGCTGATGAGCCTACAGGAAATCTTGATGAAGAAACAGCAAATGACATTATTGATTTGTTCCAAGAGCTTGCTCATCAAGAAAATAAATGTGTAATTGTTGTGACGCATTCACAAGAAGTTGCAAAAAAATCGGATCGAGCAGTTTATTTGAGCAAGAAGAATTTAGTAGTAAAAGATATTGGCACTCCCACCCCTAAAGGGACAAGCTGACAAACGTCAGTGAGATTCTTGCTACCAAAGGCGAAGTCCATTTCTGGTATCACTGACGTGCAAGATTGCGGTGTGCCATCACCACTCTCACGACAGACCGTATAGGCTCGTGAGCTACGGTACTATAAACCATACCGTACAGATCGTTGCGTGTTCATATATTTTAGCGTCTTGTTCTTGACGACACATATCATTTTACCGATAGCGTGAATTCGGCTATCGAACTCCATATGATATCTTGTTTTCAAGGAACACATAGGGTTTTAAAGATTTGTGCTTATCTATCGTGCAAGTATAACCAAAACACAACTGTTTTTCTATGAAAAAGCGATACTTTCATCCCATGCCTAAAGGCGGACTAAAGTCCAATATGTGCTTTCCCACATCGCGAAATCTGTAATAATAATGTGATTCCTGTAAAGTAGACAGAATTCCAAAAAACAACACTAAGCGACCTGGGTTCTATATTGAAATGAACTCAGGTTGTTAAATTTTTTTGCAACCTTCAATGGTTATAAAAGGGGATTGAAACGATTCAAGGTATAACTCTCCACATCTGAAATTTTTTCTATTTAAGGAAGGGGCCTAACAGGAAACATGATAGGCTCCTCTTGCATAAAAATCAGAACTTGTCTGCCTATTTCCTTTTATAAATACATAAAGAGGAAACTAATCCAATTTCCTTACTCTACGGTCACTCATGACTTTTCTCTTTGTTTGCGTATAGAGGTAACCATATCATTATGAAGGATAGTTTTAAAAGTATGTATATGTATAACTGTTTTAGAAGTAAGTCAACTTACCAATGTAGCCATTCGAGTGAAAGCTGTAGAAAAAATAAAACAGGCTTCCTATATAAATCAAGAGAAGGGTGTTTCTTTTTCACAAATACCTTCAAAGGAATGGATACATTATATCGATAGAAAAAAACCTTATTTTTATGCTTTCTACCGTATGTAATAGATAAGTTTTGGCTAATGTAAAAGCTGCATTTAAGAAACGCATTAAAGATACAAAAGGAGTATGTATGAAAAAGCAAAAAGAAAAGAAAAAGCCCTATATACCTCTCCGATTAAACGTTTTATTTCTTTGTATATTTTTATTATTTTCAGCTATTATTGTCCAGCTAGGAATTTTACAAATTGCTGATGGAGAGACTTACAAAAGAGAAGTGGAAAAAAATAACAATGAAGTAATAGGACTTCCAGTACCTCGTGGGAAGGTTTTTGATCGAGAAGGGAAACCAGTCGTGGATAATCGCCCCCTTCGTTCTATTACGTATACAAGGTTAAAGGGGATAAAACTTGAGGATATGCTAAAAACAGCGAAAGATCTAGCAAATGTACTTGAAATTCCGGACGAAGACATAAATAAGTTAACTGAGATAGATAAAAAAGATTTTTGGATGCAATTAAATAAGGAGCAAGCCAAAGAAAAAGTCACTAAACAAGATGAAGAAAATCTGAGAAAGAAGAGCATAGAAGGGAAAGAGTTAGACAAGAAAATTGAAGAGTTAAGACGAAATCGTATTACAGAAGAAGAATTAGCAGAATTAACGCTGCAAGATTTAAAAGTGTTAGCGATTAAAAGTAAGATGAGTTCTGGTTATCAAATGACTCCTCAAATTATTAAAAGCGATGCGACAGAACAGGAGTATGCACGGATAAGCGAAAACCTAGCAGATTTTCCAGGTGTGGACGCAACAGTTGACTGGGAGCGTAATTATGTAAATGGTGATTTATTTCGTTCTGTATTAGGGAATATAACAAGCATGGAAGAAGGATTGCCTAAAGAACACTTAGATTCGTATTTAGTGCGTGGATACAATCGTAATGATCGGGTTGGAAAGAGCTATATTGAACAAAGATATGAAGATGTATTACATGGTAAAAAAGAAGAAGTGACAAATATTACTGATAAACTTGGAAATATTATCAAAACAGAAACAGTGTCGAAAGGGAAAAGTGGTAATGATTTAATATTAACAATTGATATGGAATTGCAAAAGAAGGTGGAAGAAAGTATTGAGAAAAATTTAAGAGACTTTAAAGGTTCGGAACCATTATTGGATCGTGCTTTTGTTGTTATGATGAACCCTAAAACGGGACAAATTTTATCTATGGCTGGAAAAAAATTAGCTGAAAAAGATGGGGGGACAGAACTGGAAGACTTTGCCTTGGGTAACATCGTAACTTCTTATGAGTTAGGTTCAGCTGTAAAAGGTGCTACCTTATTAACTGGATACCAAACAGGAGCTATAAAGCCAGGAGATACATTTTATGATGCACCTATGAACTTTAAAGGTACACAAGCTAAAAAGTCATGGAATGTATCTGGTTTTGGGAATATTAATGATTTAAGAGCTTTACAAGTATCTTCTAATGTATATATGTTCCATACAGCTTTACAAATTGCTGGGGTTAATTATGTACCAAATGGCTCATTAGATATTAAACAAACAGCATTTGACACAATGCGTTATTATTTTAAACAATTTGGTTTAGGAGTTCCAACAGGAATTGATTTACCAAATGAAATAACTGGACAAACGAGACAGAAAGATACCAAGCCTGGATTTTTACTAGATTTTTCCATTGGGCAGTATGATACGTACACACCACTGCAATTGGCGCAATATGTTTCAACGATTGCAAATGGTGGATATCGAATGAAGCCTCAAATTGTACAAGAGATTCGAGAACAAACAACAAAAGCCGAAGATATTGGTAAAGTTGTACAATCTTTAGAACCTGTTGTATTAAATCAAGTTGATATGGAGAAAGAATATATCAATCGAGTAAAAGAGGGATTTAGATTGGTATTTCAAGAAGGTGATGGAACTGGTGTAAGGTATTTTAAGGATGCCTCTTATAAGCCAGCAGGTAAGACGGGAACAGCTCAAACAGTATATGGTGGGGATAATGAAATTGGAAGAAATGCAGAAGGTGAGCGTATTGAGTGTTACAATATAACACTAGTTGGATATGCTCCATACGATAATCCAGAAGTAGCTTTTTCTGTAGTGGTCCCATGGGTTCATGATGATAAAAGTGGTATCAACTCATTAATTGGAAAAGATATTTTAGACGCATACTTTGATTTGAAAAACCAACGTATAAATGGTGAAAATAACAATACCGATAGCTCTAATCAGAAGAAGTGAAATTTTTGCATATTTCTACCTAGTAAAGAGATTGATTGTTAGGATTTTAAGAGATTCAGTTTAGATCAAAAATGAGAATACGAGATAGTAGATTTAAAGTGTGGGATAGCAGCTATTAGGGTTGCTATTTCACATTTTTAGATAATACCTTTTCTGCTAGTTAAGAGCGTTTTTTATGTATGGAACAAACTTGTTTCTTAGATTGTCTATTAAGTGTACGTATAAAAACAGATATTTAAATTGGATACAATGTATTGAGTTTAATATTTGTTTTCAGTATTAAAAGTTTTAAAAAATGATGATTTCGAAAAACAGGAGGCTGTTAAAAGTAGGAATATGTGTTGGTATATTAGGTTTAAGTCTTGCCAGTCTAGAACTCCTTACAGGAGGTACATTGTAAGTTGAAGGAAAGGAAAGACAGGGCAGTTACTTATCGACCACCTAATGAACGGTTTGTTTACGCATCTACCTTTAAAGCTCTAGGTGCAGGGGTATTGTTACTACACTATCCTATTGATGAATTTACATGGGCTTTCTGATTCCCTATATTCCATACCATCTATGGAATAAAATTGGAAGTCGATTCCTTTTTATATCAAAAGAATCGTTTTTTTATATTCTTGTCATTACGATTATGCTAACAAGAACCATTATATGAGATGAGTGATCCAACAACTCACTATTACAAATATTAGATATAGTATAAAGAGATGAAGAACAGCTTACAATTTCCTTGCTTTAAGGGGCAGCATTATTATAAAGAATAAAAATGAAAATAGTTTGTTCAAGAGTTAATTTAAGTTTTATAATCCATAGATTAGGGAAATATTGACTGCTTCCGGTAACACACTTTTTAAATATAAGTATATTTCTGAAGGTGACCTCAATATTTTATGTAAATCAATGGGAGAATTGAAAGGCAGGAGAAAGTAACATGTCAGAAAATTATCGTTCTCGAGAGGAGCGACGACAAGTTCGAAAGAAAAAACAGCCAGCCTCTAAAAAAACAAAACCAAAAGGTAAAACATCGTTTTTTCGTAAATTTTTAATCAGTTGTTTACTACTTGGTATTGTAGGTTTAGTGGCAGGGGTTGCTACCTTTTTCGTTATGATAAAGGATGCACCAAAACTTGAGAAATCAAAACTTGTTAATCCGTTATCCTCAAAAATTTATGATAAAGACGGGAATTTGGTATATGAATATGGGAAAGAAAAGCGAACGAATGTTACGCATGATCAAATTCCTAAATTAGTAGAAAATGCATTTTTAGCAACAGAAGATGCACGCTTTTATGAGCATAGCGGAGTAGACTTTAAGGGTACTGCACGTGCGGTTTTAGTTAGTCTTAAAGGAGATTATGGCTCTCAAGGTGGAAGTACGATAACGCAGCAAGTTATTAAAAATTACTTCTTATCGATGGAAAAAACGTCAAAGCGTAAGGTTCAGGAAATATATTTAGCGTATAAGCTAGAACATCAATATTCAAAACATGAAATATTAGAGATGTATTTAAATAAAATTAATTTAGGTAACCGTTCATATGGAATCGCAACAGCAGCACAAAACTACTATGGTAAAGAATTGAAAGATTTAACATTACCAGAAGTTGCGATGCTTGCTGGTTTACCGAAAGCACCGAATAACTATAATCCAACGAAAGAACAAAATATTCAAAAGGCAACAGAAAGAAGAAATGTTGTACTTGAATTAATGAATCGACATGGTTATATTACAAAAAAAGAAGTGGAAGAAGCATCAAAAGTTCCAGTAACAGAAGGAATTAAAGAAGCAACTGAACAACAAGAAATGCCATATCCTGCGTTTATGGATGCGGTTGTGAAAGAAGCTGAAAAAGAGTTGCCAGATGTTAATATTGGATCTGATGGTTTAGAAATTTATACAACATTAGACCCAAAGGCACAAGATTTTGCGGACAAGCTTTTAAATGAAAATATTATTAATTATCCAAATGAGGAATTCCAAGGTGCTTTCACATTTTTGGATACGAAAACAGGAGAAGTTCGTGCAATTGGTAGCGGACGTGGTGAAAATAAAGCTGTATTTAAAGGACATAATATGGCGATTGAATTAAATCGATCAGCAGGTTCAACGATGAAACCAATTTTTGATTACGCTCCTGCAATTGAATATTTAAAATGGGCTACTTACCATCAAATTGATGACTCTCCATTTAAGTATTCAACAGGACAAGAAGTTAGAAATGCAGATAGAAAGCATTTAGGACCAATTACAATGCGTGATGCATTGAAAACGTCCCGAAATATCCCGGCAATTAAAACCGCAAAAGAAGTAGGAATTAATAAATCAAAAGCTTTCTCTGAAAAGCTAGGTATTACATTTAATATAGCACCGACCGAATCAACAGCGATTGGTACAAATGAAGCGTCACCAACTGAAATTGCAGGTGCTTATGCGGCATTTGGTAATGATGGTAAGTATACGAAGCCACATTTTGTTAAGAAAGTCGTTTATCCAGATGGTAAATTAAAAAGCTTTGAGCAAAAGCCGAAACGAGTTATGAAGGATTCTACTGCATATATGATTACTGATATGCTTCGTACTTTTGTTTCATCTGGATTGGGTACAACAGCCAATATACGTTCTTTAGATATAGCGGGTA
>NZ_QORY01000026.1:0-48315 GCF_008368755.1 Bacillus sp. AR2-1 | reverse complement strand
GAGTAGGACGTCGCCAAGCAACTAAAAACACAAGTCTTTTGACTTGTGTTTTTTTCTGTTTTCAAACAGTACGAAAAAAGAAGTAATGGTAATACAAACACGTTGCCCAAGGGTTAATCATATTATATAAGAGATGGATGTATATTTTTCTGTAAATTGTTAAGGAATAGAAGTATAAAATATGTCCATTTAAATAGGGAGGGAAGATTATGAAAGCACAAAATGAAGTTTGTATTGTTTGTGAGACAGAAAGAAAAGAAGGGATATATGTTTATAATAATTTAATATGTTATGAATGTGAAAAGGATATGGTGAATACGGAGACAAATGATCCGAAGTATATATATTATTTAAAACAGCTTCGGAAATTAGAAGTATCATATTTTTAAATAGGCATATGCCTATTATTTTTTTTGTTCTGTATAATAGAGGAAGAATGAAATAATAAGGAAGAGATATAGATGAATCAAAATCGCATACCTCTATATGAGGCATTAACAGAGTTTAAAGAAAGAGGGCCGTTATCCTTTCATGTTCCAGGTCATAAAAATGGTTTAAACTTCCCTCAGGAAGCTGTAGGGGAGTTTAAAGATATACTATCTATCGATGTAACTGAGTTGTCAGGGTTAGATGATTTACATAGTCCGTTTGAATGTATAGATGAGGCACAACAGTTATTAGCTGATGTATATGGAGTGAAAAAAAGTTATTTTTTAATTAATGGTTCAACAGTAGGGAACCTAGCAATGATTTTGTCTTGTTGTGGGGAACATGATATTGTTCTTGTACAAAGAAATTGTCATAAATCAATTATTAATGGTTTAAAATTAGCGGGCGCAAATCCAATTTTTTTAGATCCATGGATTGATGAAGCTTATAATGTACCAGTGGGAATTCATGAGGAAATTATTAAGGAAGCAATTGAAAAATATCCAAATGCTAAAGCACTCATTTTAACGCATCCTAATTATTATGGTATGGGGATGGATCTAGAGGCAAGCATCGCTTATGCACATGCACATAAAATCCCCGTTTTAGTAGATGAAGCACATGGAGCCCATTTTTGTTTAGGGGGAGCATTTCCAAAGTCAGCATTAGCATATGGTGCAGATATTGTAGTTCATTCTGCACATAAAACATTACCCGCGATGACAATGGGGTCCTATTTACATATAAATAGTCGCTTAGTGAAAGAAGAAAAAGTTTCTACCTATTTAAGTATGCTACAATCTAGTAGTCCATCGTATCCAATTATGACTTCTCTTGATATTGCACGCTTTACAATAGCACGTATAAAAGAAAAGGGACATGATGAAATTGTCGAGTTTTTACGGGGATTTAAAGACGAATTATGTTCTATTCCACAAATAGCTATTTTACAATATCCATTACAAGACGAGTTAAAGGTTACTGTACAGACACGTTGTCAGTTATCAGGATACGAATTACAGTCTGTATTTGAAAAGGTCGGTATATATACAGAAATGGCGGATCCATATAATGTTCTATTTATTTTGCCCTTGCAAGTAAATAAGGGGTATATGAAGGCTATAGAGATGATCCGAGAGGCATTGCAATATTATGAGGTGAAAGACAAGAAGGAATCTATTCGTTATACTTATAAAGGAGAATTTTCTCCTTTACCGTATACATATAAACAACTGGAAGGATATGAAACAAAAGTAGTATCTGTAGAAGAAGCAGTTGGGATGATAGCGGCAGAAATGGTAATTCCGTACCCACCTGGAATTCCATTGATTATGTATGGAGAAAGAATTACTTCAGAACATAAAGAGCAAATTATGTATTTAGAGCAATCAGGCGCTCGTTTTCAAGGTAGCACGAAATATATGAAAGTGTATGATATAGAAAGTAGGTTTTAGAATGAAGGGATTATTTGTAACAATTGAAGGTCCAGAAGGTTCGGGTAAAACAACGTTAATTAAAAGTTTATTGCCGTACTTTGAACAAAAAGAACAAAAGGTAATGGCGACGAGAGAACCAGGTGGCATTGCAATTTCAGAGGATATTAGAACAATTTTACATAAACAAGAATATACGATGATGGAGGCACGTACAGAGGCGCTTCTGTATGCTGCTGCACGTAGACAACATTTGGTGGAAAAGGTTATGCCGGCACTTAACGAGGACTACCTTGTATTATGTGATCGTTTTATAGATAGCTCTTTAGCGTATCAAGGATATGCAAGAGGATTAGGTATGGATAAAGTATTTGAAATAAATCGTTTCGCAACAGAGGACTGTATGCCTAGTTTAACGATTTACCTAGACATTGAACCAGAGATTGGTTTAGCTCGCATTGAAAAAGATGCAGGACGTGAAGTGAATCGATTAGATATGGAAGATATCTCTTTCCATAAACGTGTCCGTGAAGGATATTTACAAGTTGTAGAACGTTTCTCAGATCGTATTGTATTGGTAAATGCTGATCAACCAATGGAAAAACTTATAGAAGAAGTTGTTCAGATTATAGAAGATAAATTGTTATAATAGAAGGAAAGAATGAAATAAGTGAGGTATGCATTATGACGAAGACGTGGGAGCAGCTTTCTGCTATACAACCCATCGGTGTAAAAATGTTGATGAATAGCATTGCAAAAGAGCGTATATCCCACGCTTACTTGTTAGAGGGAGGGAAAGGGACTGGAAAGTTTGCAACGGCAATTCAAATGGCAAAGAGTTTCCTCTGTTCTGGGCGGAATGGGGTAGAGCCTTGTCACGTATGTACAAATTGTAAGCGAATTGATTCAGGTAACCACCCTAACTTACATATTGTAAAACCAGACGGATTATCTATTAAGAAGCAGCAAATTCATGATTTACAAGAAGAGTTTTCAAAAACAGGATTAGAAGCAAATAAAAAAGTATATATTATTGAGCACGCAGATCGTATGACAGCAAATGCAGCGAATACACTTTTAAAATTTTTAGAAGAACCAAGTAGTGATACAACAGCTATTTTACTTACTGAACAAAGTCATCAAATTTTAAATACGATTTTATCTCGCTGTCAAGTTGTTACATTTAGACCGTTACCTACGGAATCTTTAATTAGAAGATTACAGGATGAAGGTATTACGGCATCTTTATCGACACTTGCTGCGCAACTCACGAATAGTTTTGATGAAGCTTTAGCTTTATGTAGTGATGAATGGTTTGCACAAGCACGAGCTTTAGTGATAAAATTATGTGAAGCGCTCGAAAAGGATAAAGCCTCTATTTTTTTTGTACAAGAAAAATGGGGGAAACACTTTAGAGAGAAAGAACAATTACAGCAAGGTTTAGATATGTTGCTCCTTATTTATAAGGATTTATTATATGTTCAACTTGGAGAAGAAGATCGTCTTGTTTTTCATGAGCAGAAAGAGATGTTTGAATCTTTCTCCTATGCTCAGAAGCGCATTGTATCAGCTCTCTTTAATATATTAGAGGCAAAAAATAGAATCAACGCTAATGTAAATGCGCAGCTTGTGTTCGAACAGTTAGTGTTGCGGTTGCAGGAGGGATGACCGTTTTGTATGATGTAGTAGGTGTTCGCTTTAAGAAGGCCGGAAAGGTATATTACTTCGATCCGAATCAGTTCGATATCTCTGAAAATGAGTTTGTAATTGTAGAAACAGTAAGAGGTATTGAGTACGGAAAAGTAGTTATTACCAAAAAGCAAGTTGATGAAAACGACGTTGTATTACCGCTAAAAAAGGTTATTCGTATTGCAAATGAAAATGATCGTACCATTGTTGAAGAGAACAAACATGCTGCGAAAGAAGCATATCAAGTTTGTCAGCAAAAGGTAGTAGAGCATAATCTTGATATGAAACTTGTAGATGTAGAGTATACGTTCGATCGAAATAAGATTATTTTCTACTTTACTGCGGATGGTCGGATTGATTTCCGCGAACTAGTGAAGGACTTAGCGGCAATTTTTAGGACAAGAATTGAACTAAGACAAATTGGTGTTCGTGATGAAGCGAAGATGCTTGGTGGTATTGGTCCGTGTGGTCGTATGCTTTGTTGTTCTACTTTTTTAGGAGATTTTGAACCTGTATCCATTAAGATGGCAAAGGATCAAAATTTATCATTAAATCCTGCAAAAATCTCTGGTTTATGTGGTCGCTTAATGTGTTGCTTAAAATATGAGAATGATGAATATGAGGCAGCAAAGGAACAACTTCCTGATTTAGATCAACGTATACAAACCCCGCATGGTACTGGCCGTGTTATCGGATTAAATATTTTAGAAAGATTAATTCAAGTGGAACTAGTAGACAAGGAACGGATAGTAGAATATACGTTAGATGAGTTAGTGAATAAAGGGGTCGTTTCGAGTCAAACCACAGATTAATGAGGTGGGTGCTTGTGGAGAAAAAAGATATTTTTGCATCGGTTTCTAGTATGGAAGAGCAAATTGGACATTTATACAAACAGTTGGGAGAATTAAAACAACATCTTGCAGAGTTGTTGGAAGAGAACCAACATATAAAAATGGAAAATGAAAATTTGCGACACCGCTTTGAAGAAGTGCAGATTAAGGAAAAACAAAAAACTCAAAAACGTAAAGAAGTGAAGCCGAAGACAACTGATATTGGCGAAGGCTACGATAATTTAGCAAGGCTATATCAAGAAGGTTTTCATATTTGTAATCTGCATTATGGAAGTGTACGTAAAGAGGGAGATTGTTTATTCTGCCTGTCATTTTTAAATAAAAAGTGAAATTACCTTTCCAATGATAATTGGAAAGGTAATTTTTTATACATGAGAGTAGAATGAAATATGTTTTTTTATTAGTAGAAGAAGAAATAGGGTAGGTTAAGTGTAAGAAAAGGAGTAACATATGAATTTATATGAAGATGAACGTTTAGATTACTTATTAGCGCAAGATATGAAGATTGTACAAAGCCCATCAGTATTCAATTTCTCGTTAGATGCTGTTTTACTTGCAGACTTTGCTTGGGTGCCGATTCAAAAAGGTAATGTACTTGATCTGTGTACAGGTAACGCAGTTGTCCCCCTTTTATTAAGTACAAGAACAAAGGGAAACATTACAGGTGTAGAAATTCAAGAACGTTTATATGATATGGGAATCAGAAGCGTTCAATACAATAAGTTAGAAGAAAGAATTCACTTAATACATGGGGATTTGAAAGATATGCCGGAGAAACTTGGACGTCATCAATATGATGTAGTTACATGTAATCCCCCTTATTTTCAAACACCTGCAACTTCTGAGAAAAATATGAATGAACATTTAGCGATAGCTCGTCATGAAATTATGTGTACATTAGAGGATGTTGTTTCTGCAAGTAGTCAATTAGTAAAGCAAGGCGGGAAAGTAGCATTTGTACATCGTCCAGGTCGTTTGCTAGATATTGTTACATTAATGCGTAAATACAAAATTGAACCAAAGCGTGTACGATTTATTTATCCTAAGGCAGGGAAAGAAGCAAATACATTGTTAATTGAAGGGATTAAAGACGGAAACGCAGATTTGAAAATATTGCCACCCCTTTTTGTATATGAAGAAAATAATGAATATACAAAGGAGATTCGTTCAATTTTATATGGAGAAGAATAAGCATTGTTTTTATGTAGTAGAGTGCTCTGACGGAAGTTATTATGCAGGATATACAAATCATATAGAGAAGCGGATTCAGACCCATAATAGTGGAAAAGGGGCTAGGTATACGCGTGCTAGACTTCCTGTTGTTTTAAAATACATAGAATTTCATGAAGATAAGCGTACAGCTATGCAAGCAGAGTATTATTTTAAGCAGTTAAATAGAAAACAAAAAGAAGAATATATGCAAAAAGGAGAACGCTATGTGGCAACAAAAAAGCTTTCAACAAAATGAAAAGGGAGTTTTATATTTAGTACCAACTCCTATTGGAAATTTAGAAGATATGACATTTCGTGCAATCCGAATTTTAAAAGAAGCTGATTTAATTGCTGCTGAAGATACGAGACAAACGAAAAAACTTTGTAATTATTTCGAAATTGAAACCCCCGTTATGAGTTACCATGAGCATAATAAGGAAGTAAGTGGTAAGAAAATATTAGGGAAGTTAGACGAAGGAAAGACTGTAGCGCTTGTTAGTGATGCTGGTATGCCTTGTATTTCCGATCCAGGTTACGATATTGTTGTAGAGGCTGTAGCAGAACAGTATCATGTAATCCCGCTTCCTGGGGCAAATGCAGCCCTTACAGCATTAATTGCATCAGGTCTTGAAACAAAACAATTTTATTTCTATGGATTTTTACAAAGAAATAAAAAAGAAAGAAAAATGGAGTTAGAGAAGCTTCGTTATGTACAAACTACAATGATGTTTTATGAAGCGCCCCATCGTTTAGATGATACTTTAATCTCGATGCAAGAAGTGTTGGGAAATAGAGAAATTGTATTATGTCGAGAGTTAACGAAAAAATTTGAGGAATTTATTCGTGGAACAGTTGAGGAAGCAATTGAGTGGACGAAACAAAATGAAGTTCGTGGCGAGTTTTGTATTTTAGTAGCTGGTTCAACGGAAGAACCTACCCCAGAAGAACAATGGTGGGAATCTATTTCGGTATATGATCATATTGAACATTATATAAACGAAAAAGGTATGAATTCAAAAGAGGCAATAAAAACAGTCGCTAAAGATCGAGATTTGTCGAAACGCGATGTATATCAAATCTATCATGTCGATAAAAAATAAGCTTCTCATAATTGAGAAGCTTATTTTGCTGTTTCGATATAATCTTGAAGTTCGTTTAAGATTCGCTCAGCGCCTTCTTTGCTTAAGATAATTTTACCTTCAGCTAAAGATAGGTTACCATCAGATACTTCACCAGTTACTTGGCAAGTCATGTTTGGCTTATATTTTTTTAAGATGATTTTCTCGTCATCAACGTAGATTTCAAGAGCATCCTTTTCTGCAATACCTAAAGTACGGCGTAATTCGATTGGAATTACTACACGACCTAATTCATCAACTTTACGAACGATACCAGTAGATTTCATAATTCTTTTCCTCCTAAAGAAATAGTTTATAAGTTTCGAGTCTATTTTCTAGATTCGTCATTTTTCGACAAAATACCCTATGGACATATGATACCAATCATTTACATTTCCGTCAATTCTTTAATTCTATATTTTTTAAAAAGATTTATAGATTTCTTACTTCTTATATATAATAGAATGAGAGTAATTTCTACTATTATTTCACTTTATTTTCAGAAAAATTTATGGACTGTAAGTAAGGACTGTATATTTTCTTGAAATATGAGCAATAGATGATAAAGATATTAAGTATTAACTCGTTTTTATCCCGCATTAACAAGCAGTAAGATTCTAAATTTAAAATTTGGCTAGAGCAAAGAAGTTAAGTTGGAGTCGGATTGCTCGTAAAAGCCTGATTGGTGCGGGCTAATAATCCGCGGGAGTGAACAAAACCCCAACAGATTAAAGTTTCACTTTATATATAAGTTTTTGATATACTATTTATAAATACATATGAGGTTATCCGGGAGGTCCAAAACAATGACAGAGGAAAATAAGTCCTTTTATATTACTACCCCAATTTATTATCCAAGTGGAAAATTACACATTGGACATGCTTATACAACAGTAGCAGGAGATGCGATGGCACGATATAAGCGTATGCAAGGATACAATGTTCATTATTTAACAGGAACTGATGAGCATGGACAGAAGATCCAAAAGAAAGCAGAAGAATTGAATGTTACACCACAAGCATATGTGGATAACATTGTTGCAGGAATTAAAGAGCTTTGGGAGAAAATGGATATATCTTATGATGATTTTATTCGTACAACTGAAGATCGTCATAAAGATGTTGTTGAAAAAATCTTCAAGCAACTAGTAGATCAAGGTGATATTTATCTTGATGAATATGAAGGTTGGTATTCTGTACAAGATGAGACATTCTATACAGAGCATCAATTAGTAGATCCAATTATGGAAGGTGAAAAAGTAGTTGGAGGAAAAAGCCCAGATAGTGGTCATGATGTAGAACTTGTTCGTGAAGAATCGTATTTCTTTAGAATGGGTAAATATGTCGACAGACTATTAAAATTCTATGAAGATAATCCACATTTCATTCAGCCAGAGTCTCGTAAGAATGAGATGATTAATAACTTCATTAAACCAGGCCTAGAAGATTTAGCTGTTTCTCGTACTTCATTTGACTGGGGAGTTCGTGTTCCAGGTAACCCGAAACACGTTATTTACGTATGGGTTGACGCATTATCTAACTACATTACAGCATTAGGTTATGGAACAGAAAATGAAGAGATGTATAAGAAATTCTGGCCAGCTGATGTACATTTAGTTGGAAAAGAAATCGTTCGTTTCCATACAATTTATTGGCCAATCATTTTAATGGCATTAGATTTACCTCTTCCGAAAAAAATCTTTGCTCATGGTTGGATTTTAATGAAGGATGGAAAGATGAGTAAGTCAAAAGGAAACGTAGTAGATCCAGTTACTTTAATCGATCGTTACGGATTAGATGCATTACGTTATTACTTACTTCGTGAAGTTCCATTCGGATCTGATGGCGTATTCACACCAGAAGGATTTGTGGAGCGCATTAATTTCGATTTAGCAAATGACTTAGGTAACTTATTAAATCGTACAGTAGCTATGATTGATAAGTACTTTAACGGAGAAATCCCTGCATTTAAAGAAAATGTAACGGAATTCGATGAAACGTTAGTAACGTTTGCAAAAGATACATTGAAAAAAGTAGAAGAGGCAATGGAGAATATGGAATTCTCTGTAGCGCTAAGCTCAATTTGGCAATTGGTTAGCCGTGCAAATAAATATATTGATGAAACACAACCGTGGGTATTAGCGAAAGATGAGAATGATCGTGAAAAATTAGCTTCTGTAATGGCTCACTTAGCAGAAGTGCTTCGTCAAACAGGTATTATGCTTATGCCGTTCCTAACAGTAGCACCAAGTAAGATGTTTGCTCAGCTTGGACTTACTGAAGAGGCACATAAATCTTGGGAAAGCCTATCTACAATTGGCTGTATTCCAGCTGGAACAAAAGTAGAAAAAGGAAACCCGATTTTCCCGCGTTTAGAAATGGAAGTAGAAGTAGGGTACATTAAAGAACAAATGAAAAGCTCTGCTCCTAAAGTAGAGGAGAAAAAAGAAGAAGAACCGAAAGCAGAAGAAATTACAATTGATGATTTCTTTAAAGTAGAATTACGCGTAGCTGAAGTACTATCAGCTGAACCTGTGAAAAAAGCAGATAAGTTGTTAAAAATTCAGCTGGATTTAGGTACAGAAAAGCGTCAAGTTGTTTCAGGAATTGCAAAATTCTATTCGCCGGAAGACCTAAAAGGTAAAAAGGTTATTTGTGTAACAAACTTAAAACCTGTAAAATTACGCGGTGAATTATCACAAGGTATGATTTTAGCGGGTGAAGAGAATGGCGTATTGTCATTAGCATCAATCGACCAAAATCTACCAAACGGTACAAAAATCAAGTAATTAAGACAAGAAAAGAGATGTTTCACGTGTAACATGTGTGAAGCGTCTTTTTTCTTTTTACACTCTCTATTTTTGCATTAAAATTATAGTATTGTTATCGTTAAGTTATTAAAGAGCTTATTTTTTAGAATAAACTTGATTTCAATATAAAAGGAGTTATGTATTATGTTGTTTGATACACATTCACATTTGAATGCAGAGCAATTTGAAGAAGATTTGCAAGAGGTTATTGCACGAATGAAAGAAGCGGGAGTTACCTATACAGTTGTTGTTGGTTTTGATGAAATAACGATAAAAAAGGCGATTGAATTAGCTGAAACTTATGATTTTATTTACGCTGCGGTTGGATGGCATCCAGTTGATGCAATTGACATGACAGAAGAACATCTAGCTTGGTTAGAAGAACTTGCTTCTCATCCTAAAGTCGTTGCACTTGGAGAGATGGGATTAGATTATCATTGGGATAAATCTCCAAAAGAAATACAGAAGGAAGTATTCCGTAAACAAATTGCATTAGCCAAAAAAGTGAAATTGCCGATTATTATACATAACCGCGATGCAACTCAAGATATTGTTGATATTCTAGAAGAAGAGAATGCAGCTGAAGTGGGAGGCATTATGCATTGCTTTAGCGGCAGCGTAGAAGTAGCAGAGCGATGTGTTGATATGAACTTTTTAATTTCATTAGGCGGACCAGTTACATTTAAAAATGCTAAGAAGCCGAAAGAAGTTGCTGTGGAGATTCCATTAGAGAAATTGTTAATAGAGACAGATTGTCCATATTTAACACCACATCCATTTCGAGGAAAACGAAATGAACCGAGTTATGTAAAACTCGTAGCAGAAGAAATTGCGAATTTAAAAGGAATTTCTTATGAGGAAGTAGCAGAAATAACAACAAAAAATGCAAAAGCTTTATTTGGTGTTGAATAAAAAGGAGTGGGAGAACCCATCCTTTTTTATTTTTGTGAAAAAATAAGGGCGAATGAGGAAGTGTTACAATAAGGAGAGAGAACAAAGTTTTGGACATTCTATTTTTTAAAATGTAAGAATGGGGAAAATAATAATGGAAAAGTCGTCATTTTTTTGTTTTACTAAGTAGAGACGAAACGAGTGTGGAGGCAAGCATGAAAATTAAAGAGATTATCGTTGTAGAAGGTAAAGATGATACAGTTGCGATTAAGCGTGCTGTTGATGCGGATACAATTGAAACGAACGGTTCAGCAATCGGTGATCATGTTATTGAGCAAGTTAAATTAGCGCTGCAAAAACGGGGCGTTATTATTTTCACAGATCCGGATTATCCTGGAGAGCGTATTCGAAAAATTATTTCTGATAAGGTGCCTGGATGTAAACATGCTTTTTTACCGAAGGAAGAAGCACTTGCCAAAAGGAAAAAGGGTGTCGGGATTGAACATGCTTCTAATGAATCAATTCGCCGTGCTTTAGAGAATATACATGAAGAAATGGAAGCTTACACAAGTGAAATTAGTTGGAGCGATTTAGTCGATGCAGGCTTAGTGGGCGGAGAAATGTCAAAGAGTCGCAGAGAAAGAATGGGTAAGCTATTAAAGATCGGTTATACAAACGCAAAACAGTTACATAAACGTTTACAAATGTTTCAAGTTTCAAAAGAATCTTTTGCAGAAGCTTATAAGCAAGTCATACAGGAGGAAAGAAAATGAAGGATATCGCAACGCCAAATCGTACGAAAGACATTGTTGAAAAGTATGGATTTTCATTCAAAAAAAGTTTAGGACAAAATTTTTTAATTGATACGAATGTATTAAATCGTATTGTCGATCACGCTGAAATTAGTTCAGAAAGTGGTGCAATTGAAATTGGACCAGGTATCGGTGCGTTAACAGAACAATTAGCGAAGCGTGCTAAAAAAGTAGTAGCTTTTGAAATTGATCAGAGGTTATTACCGATTTTAGATGAGACGTTAGCTCCATATAGTAACGTTACAGTTATAAATAAAGATGTACTAAAAGCGGATGTACATGAGGTGTTTAGTGAGCAATTTGAGGAAGGGCAAGATGTAATGGTAGTAGCGAACTTACCGTACTATATTACAACGCCAATTTTATTTAAATTGTTGGAAGAGAAATTACCGGTTCGTGGATTTGTTGTTATGATGCAAAAAGAAGTTGGAGATCGTTTAGCTGCTAAACCTGGAACGAAAGAGTATGGTTCTTTATCCATTGCTATTCAGTATTATACAGAGGTAGAAACAGTTATGACTGTACCACGTACAGTGTTTGTGCCACAACCAAATGTTGATTCTGCGATTATTCGTCTCCTAAAGCGCCCGAAACCAGTTGTAGAAGTAACAGATGAGACATTCTTCTTTGAAGTAGTACGAGCAAGTTTTGCACAGCGTCGTAAAACTTTAATGAATAATTTATCAAATAATTTAAATGGTTTCCCGAAAGATAAAGAGCTGTTGGGTCGAATTTTAACAGAAGTAGGAATTGATCCAAAACGAAGAGGCGAAACGCTATCTATCGAGGAGTTTGCAACATTAAGTAATGCATTAGTTCTTCATAAATTGTCATAAGAATAGAAAAGGGACAGTTCAACTTGAACTGTCCCTTTTGTCACCTTTCCTCTCCTACATTCATACTTTAAAAACAGGTAAGATGGCCTAACGAGTTTGGAGGTAGGAGAATGGCTTTACATGTTGGAGAATTAGTGGAACGATATTCTCATAATAGGGATATCCTTTTTCGTATTATAGAAATAAAAGGCGAGATAGCTATATTATTTGGAGAGGAAATTAGACTGGTGGCAGATGCGCCACTTGAAGATTTAATTAGTATAGATCAACGAGAGCATAAAAAAAGAGCGAAGCGTGAGAAAGAAACGATGGAGCGTACGTATCGTTTGTTTCAACAAGATTATGTATTAATGAAACAAAGGCATGAACACACTTCAACGGGTGGATATACAAGTGAGGTGAATTATTTTCAAATGCCAGGACGTGTATTGCATATAGATGGGGACCCGTTATATTTGCGCAAGTGCTTAGACTTATATAATAAAATTGGTGTTCCTGTACAAGGTATTCATTGTAAAGAAACAGAGATGCATGAAAAGGTAGTAGATTTAATAGATCATTTTCGTCCAGACATTTTAGTTATTACGGGGCACGATGCATATACAAAATCAAAAGGGGTAAAGGGAGATTTAGCAGCATATAGGCATTCAAGGCATTTTGTACAGGCTGTTCGAGAAGTGAGAAAAAAATATCCATCATTGGATCAACTCGTTATTTTTGCTGGGGCATGCCAATCACACTTTGAAGCATTAATTCGAGCAGGTGCTAACTTTGCTAGTTCACCATCTAGAATTAATATTCACGCACTAGATCCTGTATATGTGGTTGGTAAAATTAGTTTTACGTCATTTATGGAAAGAGTAAATGTATGGGATGTTGTACGTAATACGATTACCGGCGAAAAGGGACTTGGCGGGATTGAGACGAGGGGGATTTTACGAACTGGATTACCCTTTCAACATTATGAAGAATAAGCAAGGTACATATGTATCTTGCTTTTTTGTATGGGAAGGATTTAAATCAACTTGGATAAAAAGAGACAAGAACGCGCAGACTACATAATGATACTTTTACAATATAGTATTTCTTCTATCTATTTGAACGCATGATGCTTTTATAATGATATTGTCTGTGAGTTGCGGTTAATAATTGGGATAGATATATCGTGTTTTAAGTGTTCAATCTAAATTACAGCGAGGTGTAACAAAGTATATGTCAAAACGTTTAGATGAAATTAAAAGCGAATTAGATCACCATCTTGGACAGAGACTGATGTTAAAGGCAAATAGTGGGAGAAGAAAAACAGTAGAACAATCAGGTGTACTTGCAGAAACGTACCGTTCTGTTTTTGTTGTACAATTGGATCAGCAAGAAGATGCGTTGCAACGTGTATCATATAGCTATGCAGATGTTTTAACAGAGACAGTAGAGTTAACGTTTTATGGTGAACCTCATAATGAAGTGATTTTATAATTCATGTATCGTTACATATATTCCCACAAATGAAAAGCTATATTATTTTGCATACTAATTATACCGTAGCAAAATAAGGAGGGACTCTGCATTGAGTAGACGAAGAGGTGTCATGTCAAATCAATTTAAAGAAGAGCTTGCAAAAGAGCTAGGCTTTTATGATGTTGTTCAGAAAGAAGGATGGGGCGGAATTCGTGCGAAAGATGCTGGTAACATGGTGAAACGTGCTATAGAAATTGCAGAACAGCAATTAATGAAACAAAACCAGTAGTTGTAAGATACTTTCTATGCTACGGTAGCCGAGGAGTGATTCCTCGGCTTTTTGTACTCGAAAAGGTGCCATCATTTTACATAAGTAGTTTCATTCTGAATGCTTTTCGTTATAATTAGGGAAGTGTCATCGTCTTACTATAAATTTATGGTAAAATAAACGATAAAAGATTGAGTACATAGAGTGGGTGAATAGATTGAAGCTACTAGTGAAAGCACCAGCAAAGATTAATCTGTCGTTAGATGTACTGGGAAAAAGACAAGACGGATATCATGAAGTGAAAATGATTATGACAACAATTGATTTAGCGGATCGTTTAGAACTAATGGAATTAGCAGAAGACCGTATTGAAATTTTATCCCATAATCGGTATGTCCCAGACGACCAAAGAAATTTAGCTTATCAAGCAGCGAAATTATTAAAAGAGAAGTTTAATGTGAAAAAAGGCGTATCTATTACTATTGAAAAAACGATTCCAGTAGCAGCTGGATTAGCAGGTGGAAGTAGTGATGCAGCAGCGACATTACGTGGCCTTAATAAATTATGGAATTTAGGGCTTACAATTGATCAGTTAGCAGAGCTTGGCGCAAAAATCGGATCAGATGTATCGTTTTGTGTATATGGTGGGACAGCAATTGCCACTGGAAGAGGAGAGCAAATTGAGCACATAAAAACTCCACCTTCTTGTTGGGTTATTTTAGCAAAACCCCATATTGGTGTATCTACTGCTGATGTGTATGGAAATTTAAAGTTAAATCGAGTTACACATCCAAATGTAGATAAAATGGTTAACGTCATAAATGCTGGGGACTACAAAGGGATTTGTGATACTGTTGGTAATGTTTTAGAAGATGTAACGTTTGCGATGCATCCTGAAGTTGCACGTATTAAGGCACAGATGAAGCGATTTGGGGCGGATGCCGTATTAATGAGTGGAAGTGGCCCAACCGTATTTGGTCTTGTGCACCATGATTCGCGAATGCATCGTATATATAACGGATTAAAAGGATTTTGTGAACAAGTATACGCAGTACGTTTATTAGGAGAGCGAGAAACGCTTGAATAAAGACGTATAATACGTTATGATTTGTTTAGAATATTCGTGATTTGAGGTGAGAGTATGAAAATTAGACGAAGTACAAGATTAGTCGATATGACGTATTACTTGTTACAAAACCCTCGTCAGCTAGTTTCTCTCACTTTTTTTGCTGAAAGGTATCAATCGGCTAAGTCTTCCATTAGTGAAGATTTAGTTATTATTAAGCAAACGTTTGAACAACAAGGGGTCGGCACATTGCAAACGGTACCAGGAGCAGCAGGAGGAGTGAAATATATACCATATATAAGTGAGGAAGAGGCAGATCTAATTATTGGTGAGCTTTGTAGCTTATTTGAAAATCCAGATCGTATTTTGCCCGGTGGTTACTTATATATGACAGATCTTTTAAGTAATCCTCGCCATATTAATGGCGCAGGTCGTTTGTTTGCTTCTGTTTTTGCTAGGCAACCAATTGATGCGGTTATGACGGTGGCAACGAAGGGGATTCCACTTGCTTATGCGGTGGCAAATTACTTAGATGTACCGGTAGTAATCGCAAGGAAAGATAATAAGGTAACAGAAGGCCCAACTGTTAGTATTAACTATGTATCAGGTTCTTCTAAGCGAATTCAAACAATGACGTTAGCAAAGCGTAGCCTTCCAGAGGGATCAAATGTTTTAATTATTGATGACTTCATGAAAGCTGGCGGGACAATTCAAGGTATGATGAGTATGTTAGAAGAGTTTAAGGCTAATGTTGTTGGTATTGGTGTATTAGTAGAATCCACGGATATTGAAGAACGACTAATTAATAATTTTGTATCATTAATTCGTCTATCAGAAGTTGATGTGAAAGAAAAAGCGATTCAAGTGGAAAAGGGAAATTATTCACTGGCACCATTTGATGAAGGGCTTGTAGAGGCTGAGTAAAAAGGTAAAGCAGATCGCTTTATCTTTTTTTTATTCTATTTATAAATTATAAAATAGATGGACAAACTGCTTTTCGTGCACTATTTTTAAAGAGTAAAAATAAATAATAAAAGGGTGAAAAAATATGAAAGTTGTTCAAACAAGCAATGCACCACAAGCAATTGGACCATATTCACAAGGGATTATTGTAAATAATATGTTTTACAGTTCAGGACAAATTCCGTTAACTGCAAGTGGAGAGCTTGTAGCAGGAGACGTGACAGTACAAACAGAGCAAGTATTTCAAAATTTACAAGCGGTATTAGAAGAAGCAGGTGCTTCATTTGATACAGTAGTAAAAACAACAGTATTCTTAAAAGATATGGATGATTTTAATGCTGTTAATGAAGTATACGGCTCTTATTTCTCTACTCATAAGCCAGCTCGTTCTTGTGTACAAGTAGCAAAATTACCGAAAGATGTTTCAATTGAAATCGAAGTAATTGCCCTAGTTAAGTAATCTTTTGTAAGCGATAACCTCCACTAATCTCTATATTCAATTACATTAAAAATTTTTATCTTAAAAATTTTTAAAAAATTAAAGGGAAAATAGAAATTTTGTGGAATTTATACAAATATATCGCTTATTTAGAAAAGGGTGGTGAACACAAGATGGAAGTGACTGACGTAAGATTACGCCGCGTAAACACAGAAGGCCGCATGAGAGCAATTGCCTCTATTACTCTAGACCATGAATTTGTTGTTCATGATATTCGTGTAATTGATGGTAATAATGGATTATTTGTAGCAATGCCAAGTAAACGTACTCCAGATGGAGAATTCCGTGACATTGCACATCCAATTAATTCTAATACACGCTCTAAAATTCAAGATGCGGTTTTAACAGAGTATCATCGTTTAGGCGAGTTAGAAGAGGTTGAGTTTGAAGAAGCGGGTGCTTCGTAAAATTCGAATGAAAAGGGCTTTTTAAAGAAATCCCTATAATTTTGCAACAAACTCCTGTAAGCATTTACAGGAGTTTGTTTTTTTTGTGTGGTTTTATCTATTTTTTGTACGGAAAATTCTGAATTTATTAAAGTGAAGAGGAAAACTTCTAATTTTTTCAAAATCATTTTAAATAGTATAGCTTATTTCTTAAAAAAGATACTAAAGAGTAAAACATCGTATAAGAATTATGGTAAAATTTAATAGTTAAAATGTGTTTCTTGAAATATATGATGATTTAGGATAATATCGTTAATGGATAAATAGGTTGCGATGGAGGGTCTATATGTCAAACAGATTTGCAGTGATTCTAGCTGCAGGCAAAGGCACACGTATGAAGTCTAAGCTATACAAAGTGCTTCATCCTGTATGTGGAAAACCTATGGTACAACATGTTGTCGATCAAGTAACGCAATTAGGATTGCAGAAACTTGTAACAGTCGTAGGACATGGTGCTGAAATGGTACAAGAACAGCTAGGAAACGTAAGTGAGTTTGCATTACAAGCAGAACAACTTGGTACAGCGCACGCTGTCGATCAAGCTGCAAGTGTACTTGCAAATGAAGAAGGAACAACTTTAGTTATTTGTGGTGATACGCCGCTAATAACTGCTGAAACGATGGAAGCATTGCTTCAGCAACATAAAGAAGCAGGGGCAATGGCAACGGTGCTAACAGCTTACATAGAAGAACCTGCTGGATATGGTCGTATCGTTCGTAATGAGAATGGTCATGTTGAAAAGATTGTTGAGCATAAGGATGCAAATGAGAAAGAATTAGCTATTAAAGAAATCAATACAGGTACGTATTGTTTTGATAATAAAGCTTTATTCGCCTCACTTTCTAAAGTTTCAAATGATAACGTACAAGGTGAATATTACCTGCCAGATGTTATTGAGATTTTAAAAAATGAAGGTCATATCGTATCGGCTTATCAAACAGAGCACTTCGATGAAACGTTAGGTGTTAACGACAGAGTCGCTCTATCGCAAGCGGAAATTATTATGAAAAACCGTATCAACCGTAAGAACATGGTAAATGGTGTTACAATTATTGATCCAAGTAACACGTATATTTCTGCTGATGCAATTATCGGTAGTGATACAGTTCTTCATCCAGGAACAATTATTGAGGGGAATACTGTAATTGGTTCTGATTGTGAAATTGGACCGCACACAGTAATTCGCGATAGTGAAATTGGAGATCGTACGACAATTCGACAATCTACTGTACATGATAGTAAACTTGGTACAGAAGTATCGGTTGGTCCATTTGCACATATTCGCCCAGATTCAGTTATTGGAGATGAAGTACGCGTTGGAAACTTCGTGGAAATCAAAAAAACTGTTTTTGGTAATAGAAGTAAAGCTTCACACTTAAGTTATATCGGGGATGCACAAGTTGGAGAAGACGTGAATCTTGGTTGTGGTTCAATTACGGTGAACTATGACGGTAAGAATAAATTCAAAACTGTGATTGGTAACGGGGTATTTATTGGATGTAATTCAAACCTTGTCGCTCCTGTAACAGTTGAAGATGGTGCTTATGTGGCAGCAGGCTCTACAATTACAGAGAATGTTCCATCAAAAGCATTATCTGTAGCACGTGCACGTCAAGTTAACAAAGAAGACTATGTTGATCAATTGCTGAATAAGAAAAAATCATAATGTGGAGGGTTAATCTAGATGTCGACTCAATATCTAAATTCTAATTTGAAAGTATTCTCTTTAAACTCTAATAAGGAACTTGCTGAGCAAATTGCAAAGCACATTGGAGTAGGACTAGGAAAATGTTCTGTTGATCGTTTTAGTGATGGAGAAGTTCAAATTAACATTGAAGAAAGTATCCGTGGTTGCGATGTATTCATTATTCAATCTACAAGCTTCCCAGTAAACGAACATATCATGGAATTACTTATTATGATCGATGCATTAAAACGTGCATCTGCAAAAACAATTAATATTGTTATTCCTTACTATGGTTATGCGCGTCAAGACCGTAAAGCGCGTTCTCGTGAACCAATTACATCGAAACTTGTAGCAAACTTGCTTGAAACAGCAGGTGCAACTCGTGTAATCACTCTAGATTTACATGCTCCACAAATTCAAGGGTTCTTTGATATCCCAATCGACCACTTAATGGGTGTACCGATTCTTTCAGATTACTTTGAAACAAAAGGTCTTAAAGATATCGTAATCGTGTCACCTGACCACGGTGGGGTAACTCGTGCTAGAAAAATGGCAGATCGCCTAAAAGCACCAATCGCTATTATTGATAAGCGTCGTCCTCGTCCGAACGTATCAGAGGTAATGAACATTATCGGTAATATTGAAGGTAAAACAGCAATTTTAATTGATGACATCATTGATACAGCTGGTACAATTACATTAGCAGCAAACGCTCTTGTTGAGAACGGTGCTTCTGAAGTATATGCTTGCTGTACACACCCAGTATTATCTGGTCCAGCAATTGAGCGTATCCAAAACTCAAATATTAAAGAGTTAGTTGTAACGAACTCTATCGTATTACCAGAAGAGAAGAAAATCGACAAAGTACATGAACTTTCAGTTGCTCCACTAATCGGAGAAGCAATCATTCGTGTATACGAAGAAGAATCTGTAAGTGTATTATTCAATTAATTGGATAGAATGAGACGTAACCAAGATTGGTTACGTCTTTTCGTATCGAAAAAAGAAAGTAGTGGTACAAGAATGAAATTGATAGTAGGACTTGGGAACCCGGGTAGAGAATATGAATTAACAAGGCATAATATTGGATTTATGGCGATTGATGAACTTGCAAAGCGTTGGAATATTTCTTTGAATGAACAAAAATTTAAAGGAGTATTTGGTGCAGGATTTGTTAATGGAGAAAAAGTAATCTTATTAAAGCCACTTACATATATGAATTTATCTGGGGAAAGTATTCGACCACTCATGGATTACTATAAAATTGATGTTGAGGACTTCGTTGTTCTGTACGATGATTTAGACATCCCTGTAGGTAAATTACGCCTTCGTATGAAAGGTAGTGCTGGTGGACATAATGGTGTGAAATCAACAATTTCACATTTAGGAACACAAGAGTTTCAACGTATCCGCATGGGAATTGATCGTCCGAAAAATGGCATGAAGGTAGTAGATTACGTATTAGGACGTTTTACATCGGAAGAAATTCCTGATGTGAGTCATTCTATTGAAAAAGCAGCGGATGCATGTGAAGAATGGTTAAATAAACCTTTTCTTCAAATCATGAATACCTTCAATAGTTAAGGGTATGATTGGGAATATTTTGTCTTGTTTTTACCCATACTAGTAGTAATTGGATTTTTAGGAGGCTAGTATGGAAGGGTATTATTATTGCAGACATTGCGGGAGTAATGTAGGCTCCGTTACTGCAGAAAAAGTGTATAGCGACGTTTTATTTCAACTAACAGAGCAAGAAGTAGTAGAGATGATTCATTTTCATGAGAATGGAAATATATATATAAAAACGATTTGTGAATCGTGTCAAGAAACGCTCGCATCTTATCCTGAGTATTATGAATATGAAAAATTTCTGCAATAAAATGTTGTCGCTTTGGCATGTCCAAAGCATTTTTCTGTTTTCTTTTTCCAAAATATTTGCATAAAATATAGTGGCTTGCTCTTTATGTTGAGAGGGGTTTTGAAAATGATAGGTTTATTAGAGCAATTTTATAAAAATGAAGAGATCCAATCGGTTATTAATGGACTAGAAGATGGTTTAAAAGAACAACTTGTATCAGGTATGGCAACCTCTTCTCGTTCGTTATTAATGGCGGCCTTATATAAAAAAACAAAAAAATCACAACTTATTGTGACGCATAATTTATATCAAGCACAAAAAGTGCATGAAGATTTAGTGGCGTTACTTGGTGAAAAAGATGTGTGGTTATACCCAGTAAATGAATTGATAGCATCAGAAATTGGTGTTGCAAGCCCAGAATTGAAGGCGCAACGTATTGAAGTATTGAATCGTTTAGCGGCAGGAGAGAACGGGATTATTGTAGCGCCAGTTGCAGGACTACGCAGATTTTTACCAATGAAAGAGTTGTGGAAGCAAAGGCAAATCGAAATCAATCTAGGGCAAGAGATTGATTTAGATACATTCTTGCATACTTTACATCATATTGGTTATGAGCGTAAGTCGATGGTAGAAGCTCCTGGGGAATTCAGTTTGCGCGGGGGGATATTAGATATTTACCCATTAACTGAAGAGTTACCATTTCGTATTGAATTTTTCGATACAGAAGTTGATTCTATTCGATTATTTGATGTGGATGAACAGCGCTCTCAAGATAAAAAAGAAAGTGTTAGATTTGGTCCAGCAACAGAGTTTTTATTTTCACAGGAAGAATTGAAGTCGGGAATTGAGCATCTTGAGGAAGGCTTGACTAAGACGATGCAAAAACTTTCCGATGATAAATTGAAGACTACAGTGCTTGAAACGGTAAGTCATGAAATTGAGATGTTAAAAAACGGGCAAAGTATAGAACAGATGTTTAAATATTTATCTATTTTCTATAAAGAACCTGCTAGTCTGATAGATTATTTACCTGAAGATGGTATTGTGGTTTTGGATGAGATTTCTCGTATTCAAGAAACGGCATCACATCTTGAAACGGAAGAGGCGGAATGGTATATATCACTTCTTGGTGAGGGAACAATTATTCAAGATTTATCTTTCTCACACTCGTTTGAGGAATTTCTTCATCATAAAAAAAGAAGTTTTGTATATTTAACGTTATTCTTACGTCATATAGCACATACACATCCGCAAAATATTGTGAATGTGACATGTAAAACAATGCAAGATTTCCATGGGCAGATGCAGTTGTTGAAAACTGAAATTGATAGATGGAACGAAGGGCATTTTACGACTGTTGTGCTCGGCACAGATGATGAACGTGTAAAAAAACTACAACATATTTTAAGTGATTATGATATTGAGGCAGATATCGTAGAGGGCACAGATATATTATTGCCTGGAAGGTTGCAAATTGCTGTAGGTGATTTACATGCAGGATTTGAAATGCCGATGCAAAAGCTTGTTGTTATTACTGAAAAAGAGCTTTTTCATAAAAAAGTTAAAAAATCACAACGTAAGCAGAAGTTATCTAATGCTGAACGTATTAAAAGTTATTCGGAATTAAAAGTTGGAGATTATGTAGTTCATGTAAATCATGGTATAGGTAAATTCTTAGGTATCGAGACACTAGAGATTAATGGTGTTCATAAAGATTACTTGAATATTAAATATCAAGGTAATGATAAGTTATACGTTCCAATTGAACAAATTGACCAAGTGCAGAAATATGTAGGATCTGAAGGTAAGGATCCTAAAGTTTATAAATTGGGCGGAAATGATTGGAAAAAGGTCAAAACGAAAGTTGAAAAATCTGTACAAGACATTGCGGATGACCTAATTAAATTATATGCTGAGCGCGAAGCTTCAAAAGGTTATGCATATACACCAGATACGGCAGAACAACAAGAATTTGAATCTTCTTTCCCATATCAAGAGACAGAGGATCAATTACGTTCTATTGACGAGATTAAGAAAGATATGGAACGTGGACGTCCGATGGATAGGCTTCTTTGTGGTGATGTAGGATATGGAAAGACGGAAGTAGCTATCCGTGCGGCATTTAAGGCAATTATGGATGAAAAACAAGTTGCAATTTTAGTGCCGACAACGATCCTTGCACAACAACACTATGAAACAATTCGAGAGCGTTTTCAAGATTATCCAATCAATATAGGATTATTAAGTAGATTCCGTACGAGAAAACAGCAAAATGAAACAATTAAAGGCTTAAAAGATGGTACGGTAGATATCGTAATCGGAACGCATCGTATTTTATCTAAAGACGTTACTTATAAAGATTTAGGTCTTCTTATTATTGATGAAGAACAAAGGTTTGGTGTAACGCATAAAGAAAAAATTAAACAATTAAAAGCAAATGTTGACGTGTTAACATTAACGGCAACTCCGATTCCGCGTACACTCCATATGTCTATGCTTGGTGTGCGTGACTTATCTGTTATTGAGACACCACCAGAAAATCGTTTCCCAGTCCAAACGTATGTAGTAGAGTATAATCCAGCGTTAATGCGAGAAGCGATAGAACGAGAGCTTGCAAGAGGTGGGCAAATTTACTTCCTATATAATCGTGTGGAGGATATCGAAAGAAAAGCAGATGAAATTTCGATGTTAGTTCCAGACGCGCGTGTAACGTATGCACATGGGAAAATGAACGAAGGTGAATTAGAGTCTGTTATGCTATCGTTTTTAGAAGGGCAGCATGATGTTCTTGTAAGTACAACAATTATTGAGACGGGTGTAGATATTCCGAATGTAAATACGTTAATTGTATTTGATGCAGATCGTATGGGATTATCGCAGCTGTATCAGCTTCGTGGTCGTGTTGGACGTTCTAATCGTGTTGCATATGCATACTTTGCATACAAACGAGATAAAGTGTTATCAGAAGTTGCAGAGAAGCGTCTGCAAGCCATTAAAGAGTTCACAGAGCTTGGGTCAGGTTTCAAAATTGCGATGAGAGACTTATCCATTCGTGGTGCAGGTAACTTGTTAGGAGCCGAACAGCATGGATTTATTGATTCTGTCGGATTTGATCTATATTCTCAAATGTTAAAAGATGCAATTGAACAGCGTAGAGGAACAGATGGGGTTGAAAATACAGTTAATGTTGAAATTGATTTAGAAGTAGATGCATATTTACCAGATGCTTATATTTCAGATAGTAAACAAAAGATTATGATGTATAAACAGTTTAGAGGTGTTTCTGCAATTGAGGATATTGAAGAGTTGCAGGAAGAGATGATAGATAGATTTGGTGATTACCCGCAAGAAGTTGGTTACTTATTGCAAATTGCAAATATTAAAGTATTGGCAATGAAAGAACAAATTGAGTTAATTAAGCAAAATAAATTTGAAGTGACAATTCTGTTCTCAGAACAAGCAAGTCAAAATATTGATGGCGGAAAATTATTCATGCTTGGAAATAGTTTTGGACGTATGATTGGTCTAGGAATGGAAGGATCGCAATTGAAAATCGTTATGAAAACAAATGGTTTAGAGACATCGAAGTGGTTAACAATTGCTGAAAATTTATTAAAAGGCCTACCAGATGTAAAAAAAGAAGTCATAAATGCCTAATATAAGATAAAAAAATACAATTCGGCGTGCATAGAAGAACTAATGTGTAAAATACTATGTCTAACAGTTGGTGATTTTTACATGAACAGGTAAATTCACCACTTTGATCATCAGTAGAAAGTGAGGCAGCATTAGAATGAAAGCAACTGGAATCGTACGTCGAATTGATGATTTAGGTAGGGTAGTAATCCCGAAGGAAATTCGTAGAACTTTACGTATTCGAGAAGGAGACCCACTAGAAATATTTGTTGATCGCGATGGAGAAGTGATTTTGAAAAAATATTCTCCAATTAGTGAACTAGGTAATTTTGCAAAGGAATATACGGAAGCTTTATACGATAGCTTAGGACATAATGTGCTTGTATGCGATCGTGATTCTATTATCGCAGTAGCAGGCGTATCTAAAAAAGAATACTTAAATAAAAGTGTTGGCGATTTAATTGAGAAGACAATGGAAGAGCGTAAGTCTGTAATTATGACAGATGAAAGCGAAATTTCAATTATTGATGGAGTAACAGAAAAAGTGAGTTCCTATACAATTGGCCCGATTGTTGCGAATGGGGATCCAATTGGAGCTGTTGTTATCTTCTCTAAAGAGGATATTATAAGTGAAGTAGAGCATAAGTCAGTAAATACAGCTGCAAGCTTTTTAGCGAAACAAATGGAGCAGTAAGGCTATATCGAATTTTAGAAGTAGCAATCTTTCCTAATTATGATATTTCTTTTTGAGAAATCAAATATTTGGAGATATATGTATATTGAATGAAGGTAGCGCTTTGCTACCTTTTTTCGTTGAACATTTCTAGCGTTGCACGAACGTATTATTACTCGTGTAGGCAAGGAAGCTTGTCCTTTTCTTTATGATATAATACGAGGGGTGAGAATAGAAAAAGGAGTTTTCTTGTATGGAATCGAAGAAGTATCAAGCCTTTTGGCGTGGGGCTATTATATTAACAATCGCAAGTTTTGTTACAAAGGTATTAAGCGCTTTTTACCGTATTCCATATCAAAATATAGCGGGTGATATTGGTTTCTATATTTACCAACAAATCTATCCGTTTTATGGATTTTGTTTAATTTTAGCTACTTATGGGTTCCCCATTATAATTTCAAAAATGGTTGCGGAACGATTAGAGCGAGGGAAACAACAAGAAGCAGAAGAAATTATCTGTGTATCTTTTTGGTTTTTATTAGGAATTGGTTTCGTAGGCTTTTTTACATTGTTTTTTGGTGCCGAAACAATTGCAGCAGCCATGGGTGATATACACTTAGATAAGTTATTACGTGTTATTTCATTTTCATTCATATTGATGCCGTTTTTATCTGTAGCAAGAGGATATTTTCAGGGGTTCAATAATATGATGCCAACAGCTGTTTCGCAAGTGATAGAACAAACAATTCGTGTTTCTATTATTGTATTTTTATCTCTATTCCTAATTGCTCGCGGATTTGATTTATATACAGTCGGTGCAGGTGCTATGTTAGGTTCAATCGCAGGCGGACTAATTGGGATTATCGTACTTGTACTTTATATGCGTCATGACTTTCGTTCTATATTTTTCAAGAGTGTAAAGAGAATTAAGGGAAAAAAGAGGATCATTAAAATTCTGTTTTGGCAGGGATTGGCGATTTGTGTTAGTAACTTAGTACTTATTTTTATACAAATGGCGGATTCCATTTCCTTCTATTCCTTACTTATTGGGGCAGGAGAGCAAGCTGAAAGTGCAAAGGTATTAAAAGGTGTTTACGACAGAAGTATCCCGCTTATGCAATTAGGTACTGTCGTGACAACTTCTTTCTCATTGTCACTTATTCCAATTATTACAGCGGCGAAGGAAAGAGGAGATCTTTCCTTTATTCGAGAAAAGGTAAAGTTAGCAATGAAAATAACATTTGTTATTGGATTTGCAGCTGCCATTGGATTAACTTGTATTATTCAGCCTACGAATATTATGTTGTTTGAAAATAGTGATGGGTCAGATGTTTTATCCATTTTATCTTTATCTATTTTATTTAGTTCATTGTCGATTACAACTGCTTCTATTTTGCAAGGGTTAGGACAAACATTAAAACCAGCAATATTCGTTATATTTGGGGGTTGTTTAAAGTTAGCTTTAAATTATACATTAATGCCGTATTTTGGTGCGAAGGGAGCTGCAATTGCAACACTAGTTGCGTTAATTGTAATTTCTGTGCTAAATAGTGCATTACTTATGCAAGCTGTATCCGAATCGCTTATCGATAAGCGTAATATGTTAGGTGTAGTTATTAGTGGTATCGGTATGGGGTTTGTATTAATAATATTTATACGTTTGATGCAAATGTCTGGATTAGTAATTGATACAAGGCATAGAGGAATTGCAACACTTGAGGCATTGTTAGGTGTAGCTATCGGTGGATTAACATATGTGTTTTTAATTTTAAAATTACGTGTATTTACAAAAGCGGAAATAGGAACCGTTATGAAAAAAGAGAAAAAAGAAGGTTCATTGAAGAAGAGTGGATAGAGGTGGCAGGTTGTGAGTGGAATCATTACTATTTTAGGATTAGGTGCTGGTGAGTTAGATCAGTTAACGATGGGTGTATATCGAAAAATAAAAGAAGCAGATCACATGTTTGTTAGAACGAAGGAACATCCCGTTATAGAAGAGTTGGAGAAAGAAGGTATACAATATACAGCCTTTGACAGTGTATATGAAGCGCATGATACATTTGAAATTGTATATGAAACAATCGCCAATACATTGTTAGAACAAGCTGAAGGCACAGAAATCATCTATGCCGTGCCAGGGCATCCGCTTGTAGCGGAAAGAACGGTTCAGCTACTGTTGGAAAAAGGCGAAGTAGCGAATGTTGAAGTGCGCATTGAAGGTGGACAAAGTTTCCTTGATCCTATGTTTGCGAGTCTAAAGATTGATCCGATTGAAGGATTCCAATTAATTGACGCCACATCATTTGAAAGAGGACAATTAGAATTACGTCAACATTTAATCTTTTGCCAAGTATATGACGCATTCGTTGCATCTGATGTGAAATTAACATTAATGGAGATGCTATCAGATGATTATGAAGTGTATATCGTAACAGCTGCAGGGACTTCATTTGAACAAGTTAAAAAGGTGCCGTTGTACATGTTAGATCATGAAACAGAGTTGAATAATTTAACGAGTGTATATGTACCACCAGTTAAAGAACGTGCGTCCTTGTATCAACAGTTTGATGTGCTTAGAGAAATTATTGCAGACCTTCGTGGACCGAATGGTTGTCCGTGGGATAAAAAGCAAACACATCAATCTTTAAAGAAGTATTTAATTGAGGAAGCTTATGAAGTGTTGGAAGCAATTGATGAAGAGGATGATGATCACTTAGTAGAAGAACTGGGTGATATATTATTACAAGTTATGTTGCATGCTCAAATCGGGGAGGATGAAGGTTGGTTCTCTATAGATGATATTATTCGAACTTTATCTGAGAAAATGGTTCGCCGCCACCCGCATGTATTTGGGAATACGGATGTAAATAATGCCGATGAAGTAATTGCCAATTGGGAAGAAATTAAAAAACAAGAAAAAGGATTCGTGAAAGAATCTGTTTTAAATGGGGTTCCAAAAAGTTTGCCACAGTTACTACGCGCCTATGAAATCCAGAAAAAAGCTGGCAAAGTTGGTTTCGATTGGGTTAATGTACAACCGATGATAGAGAAAGCCTTAGAAGAATGGCAAGAGTTCCAACAAGAAGTTACAAATATGGATGAGGCGAAAATGTTAGGTGAATTTGGCGATTTACTATTTGCGTTTGTGAATATAGCTCGTCATTATAAAATAGATCCCGAAGAGGCGTTACGTTCAACGAATGAGAAATTCGTCGGTCGTTTCTTATACATGGAAGCAAAGGTAGCTGAAATGAATAAAGAGATGCAAGATTTATCATTAGAGCAGTTAGACGTTTTATGGGAAGAGGCAAAACAAACAGAGCGTTAATAGGGGGATTTGATATGCGTCTAGATAAGTTTTTAAAAGTATCACGTTTAATTAAAAGAAGAACATTAGCGAAAGAAGTAGCTGATCAAGGAAGAATATCAATTAATGGTCAAGTGGCAAAGGCGAGTTCAGATGTAAAAGTAGCTGATGAATTAACAATTCGTTTTGGTCAAAAAATAGTAACTGTAAAAATAAACGAATTGAAAGAAACGACTAAAAAAGAAGATGCAGCAAATATGTATAGTTTAGTTCGCGAAGAAAAAGTAAAGGCTGAAGAAGGCTTGTTCTAAAATCAATTATCCCTTCATACATTACTATTAGCTAGTATAAATCTATGGGGGGATTTACGTGAATAATGGTTACTCACCTATGTCTTCTAATCAACAAAATGTTTCGGTAGAGCATGATATTATTATGCGTGGCAGGCGTGTAATTGATATTACCGGTGTAAAGCAGGTAGAGAGTTTTGATAGCGAGGAGTTTTTACTTGAGACCGTAATGGGTTTTTTAACAATTCGTGGTCAAAATTTGCAAATGAAAAATTTAGATGTAGAAAAAGGTGTTGTATCGATTAAAGGGAAAGTTCATGAGATGCTGTATATTGATGAGAATCAAGGGGAGAAAACTAAAGGATTCTTTAGTAAGTTGTTTAAATGAGCCTAACAATTCAGTTGTATACGATGCTCTCAATGATCGGAATGGGTGCTTGGATTGGAGCGTCTTTAGATACATACCAACGATTTTTAAAGCGGCAAGAACGTAAACGTTGGCTTGTATTTATACATGATATACTATTTTGGATTGTCCAAGCATTATTCGTTTTTTATGTACTACTTCTTGTAAATGAAGCTGAACTACGTATATATGTATTTTTGGCATTATTATGTGGTTTTGCGGCATATCAAAGCTTATTGAAAGCAATATACATGAGACTGTTAAATTTTCTCATCTATATTTTTATGCAAACAACACATTTTTTTGTTCAAATTATAAAGCTACTCATGATAAAACCTGTTATTATTATAGCGCAGCTATTTATTGCATTTATATTATTCTTATTTCGTATACTGCTTTCAATTGGACATGTGTTATGGAAAATGGTGATTTGGATATTACTTTTCATATGGAAAGTTTTTTTCTGGCCTGTTCGATTTATTGCTTCGCTCATATGGAAACTTCTCCCTAATCGTGTTAAACTTTTTATAATGAAACATGTAGGGTTCCTGCAATATATAGCAAAATTGAAGGGACACATCTTCCAATTATGGGGGCGTATAAAAAAGAAGTTAGGGGGACCTCGGAAATGAGGGAACTGAGACAAAGAACAATCGAAAAACAGAGTCCAAATCCTGTTAAAGAGCATATAATACAAACGGATGAGAACAGGAAGCGACTTTATCGCCGTTTAGCGGTTTTTCTTGTCTTTGCTTTTACAATTATTGCGAGTATTAGTGTAACGTTTTATCAACAAAACAGTTCCATTAGAGCAAAAGAAGCAAAAGTTAAGGACATGAAAAAAGAACTGGATTCATTAACGAATAAAGAAAAGAGTCTAAAAGACGAAGTTCAAAAGTTGAATGATGAAGAGTACGTATTAAAGATTGCTAGAAGGGATTATTTCTTCTCTGGAAAAGGGGAGATAATTTTTCCTGTTTCTAAGTAGAGTATGTCTTATTGACACTATATTTTAGGATTATATATAATAAAGTAAAATTTGACTTTTTAACCACTAAGGAGGAGCATTTTTTTTATGTCAATCGAGGTAGGCAGCAAGTTACAGGGTAAAGTAACAGGTATTACAAATTTTGGGGCTTTTGTGGAGCTGCCAGAAGGCTTAACGGGTCTTGTTCATATTAGTGAAGTTGCTGATAATTATGTGAAAGATATTAACGATCACTTAAAAGTGGGCGACCAAGTAGAAGTAAAAGTTATTAACGTTGAAAAAGATGGTAAGATCGGTCTATCTATTAAAAAAGCGAAAGAGCGTGAAAAAACAGAAGGAGATCGTCCACGTGGTGAATACCAACGCGGTGGCGGTGGCGATCAACAACGTTCTGGACGTCCACAACGTAATCGTTCTTTCAACAGAGATAACCGTGGCGGCGGTAACGAACGAGCTCCAAAAGAAACATTCGAGCAAAAGATGGCACGTTTCTTAAAGGACAGTGAAGATCGTTTAACTTCTTTAAAGCGTAACACAGAATCTAAACGTGGTGGCCGTGGCGCACGTCGCGGATAATAAGAACGTTTAATTCTTAGCATATAGAGAGGTACCCAGGGCGATTGCTCGGGGTGCTTTTTTATATGTGAAAATATATTTTTAAAAAAGTTTTCAAGATGTGTTGACTTTAAAATATATCTGAGGTAAGATACTAATTGTCCGTTAAATAAGACGACATGGCGGTGTAGCTCAGCTGGCTAGAGCGTACGGTTCATACCCGTGAGGTCGGGGGTTCGATCCCCTCCGCCGCTATATTTAATTTAACGGCCCGTTGGTCAAGTGGTTAAGACACCGCCCTTTCACGGCGGTAACACGGGTTCGAATCCCGTACGGGTCATCCTAAAAAGATCATGCAAATTTGCATGATCTTTTTTTTGTTAAATAAATTAAGACATACAACACTTCTACAAAATCACCCTATATTTTCTGAATGTTCAATTAAAATAGTGAGAATAAATTACATACCGTGTATATATGTAGAGTTATTTCGAATAAAAAGTCGAACGATTATAAAAGTGAAAACTGTTGTTTTGACAAAAATCCCAATAATCATCTTTTATAATGACAGTAATTAAACTATGCAGGTGGTGTTAAAAATATGCCTAAAGCAGGAAGGAATACTATGAATACAAGTGCATTGGCAATGAATGAGAGTCAGCTTGGAGCAGTAAAGTGGACGAGTAAGTTGCGAATGAAGTTTGAACAGGTTTTCTTTAGATGGGGATTTATTATTGTTGTTATTGGTTTTCTTTTGGGACGAGCATATATATTAACAAACATTTTACCGTTTGCACTGCCGTTTTTTGCTGCTGTTTATGTTATGAAGCGGGATAAAATGCCGCTCGCGTTCTTGGCTCTTATGGGGGGCGCACTTTCAGTTTCGATAGATAATTTATTCTTTACCTTTGCATCTATTTTTACTTTCTTCATTTATAATATCTTCTTTAGTCGGTTTACACGTAAAACTGTTGGACTTGTTCCATTCCAAGTATTTATCTCCGCATTAACCGCACATTTAGTTGTCGTATATTTCGCGCAACAAACTGTCACCATGTACGATTTACTCGTTAGTACGATTGAGGCAGGGCTTAGCTTCGTATTAACTATGATATTTTTACAAAGTGTTCCGCTTTTAGTAGAACGAAAAGGTAAACAACAAGCGCTAGAGACAGAAGAAATTGTTTGTTTAATTATATTACTAGCATCTGTTTTAACAGGGACAACAGATTGGTTTGTATATGACGCTTCTATTCAACATATTTTTACTAGGTATTTAGTGCTCGTGTTTGCATTTATTGCGGGGGCTGCTACAGGATCTACAGTGGGGGTCGTCACTGGATTAATATTAAGTTTAGCCAATGTCTCCAGTTTGTCTCAACTTAGTCTACTTGCTTTTTCTGGGTTGCTTGGTGGTTTGTTAAAAGAAGGGAAGCGTTTAGGTGTTAGTTTAGGTTTATTAATTGGGACGAGCTTGATTACGCTATATGTAGACAAGCAAACAAACATTGTGACAACTTTAATTGAATCTGGTGTGGCGATTATGTTCTTCTTATTAACACCGAAACTTGTTATGGATCGTATTGCTAAATTCATGCCAGGCACACAGGAACATTCGCAAGATCAACAACAGTATTTAAGAAGGATGCGTGATGTTACAGCGAATAAAATTAATCAATTTGCCAATGTATTTGCTGCTTTATCTAATAGCTTTTCTGTATATGGATATGTGGAGGAGGAAGATAAAGAGACAGAAGCGGATTTGTTCTTAAGTACAATAACTGCAAAAACATGTCAAACATGCTTTAAAAAGGACCAATGCTGGGTAGTAAATTTCGACAAAACGTACGATTATATGAAACAAATAATGAGTGAAACGGAAGAAGGGACGTTGCAGCATAATCGGAAGTTAGTTCGTGAATGGGACAAGCATTGTGTGAGAGGGAAGAAAGTGACGGATTTAGTAGCGGGTGAATTAGATCACTTCTATGAAGGACAAAAATTACGAAAACAAATGAAAGAAAACCGTAGAATAGTAGCGGAGCAACTATTAGGTGTATCAAAAGTTATGGAGGATTTTGCTAAGGAGATCCAAAGAGAACGAGAAAATCATCAAGTGCAGGAAGAACAGATTATGCAAGCGTTTCGTGATTTTGGCGTAGAAGTAGAGCATGTTGATATATATTGTTTAGATAGAGGAAGTATTGATATTGAAATGTTGATTCCAGTTGCATCTAATGAACATGGAGAATGTGAAAAGTTAGTTGCGCCGATGCTTTCTGACATTCTAAAGGAAAATATTGTTGTTAAACATGAAGAAAAATCTTCTTATCCGAACGGCCACAGCTTAATATCATTTGGTTCGGCAAAAACGTATTCTCTTGATACTGGGTTGGCCACAGCTGCAAAAGGCGGTGGGTTTGTTTCTGGTGACTCTTATGCGATGATGGATTTAAGTGTTGGTAAATATGCGCTTGCAATTAGTGATGGTATGGGAAATGGGCAAAGAGCTCATATGGAGAGTAAAGAAACGGTAAAATTATTACAAAAAATACTTCAATCAGGCATTGATGAGGAAATAGCGATTAAATCTATCAATTCTATTCTTTCTTTAAGAACAACAGAAGAGATGTTTACGACGTTAGATTTAGCTATGGTGGATTTGCGGGATGCGAGTGCGAAATTTTTAAAGATTGGATCGACGCCGAGTTTTGTTAAACGTGCGAATAATATTTTGAAAATTGAGGCAAGTAATTTGCCGATGGGCATTATTGAGGATGTTGAAGTTGATGTAGTAGGTGAACAATTAAAAACGGGCGATATCCTTATTATGATGAGCGATGGGATTTTCGAGGGAGCGCAACATGTAGAAAATCATGAACTATGGATGAAACGAAAAATTAAAGAATTACAAACCGAAGATCCGCAAGAAATTGCTGATATCATTATGGAAGAGGTGATTCGCTCTTGTGATGGTTATATAAATGATGATATGACTATCGTTGTGGCGAAAGTGAAGAAAAATATGCCGAAGTGGGCTACGATTCCAATTGTAGGAATGCAGGCACAATAAATTTTAAGTGTGATGTTTCTTTATCACTGTTTCTTTCTAAAAACCTAGGTGGATGCCTAGGTTTTTTTACTTTAAAAGATAATGTTATTATTTTTGTGAATATGTACGGATGATGTAAGATAAAAATGTAATTTTTGTATATCTTTTTTTTGCACAATGTTTCTAAAAGTTGTACCATTATAAACAAGGTAACTAACGTTGCTGTTCTTGTTTAATGAAAGGTGATTACGAAGTTGAAAGATACATTTGTTGAAAAGGTAGATGACTTTGTAAAGCAGCATGATGTATTAAAGGAACGTTCAACAATTATTGTAGGGGTTTCTGGTGGTCCTGACTCTTTGGCTCTTCTATATTATTTGTTAGAAAAAAGAGCAGCAAAACAGTTCGAAATTGTAGTGGCACATGTGGACCATATGTTTAGAGGTGATGAATCTCATGAGGACCTACAGTTTGTGCAGGACCTTTGTAAAGGGCTGGGAGTTATTTGCGAAACGATAAGGATTAATGTGTCGCAATATCAACAGCAACACGGAATGAATGCACAGGTTGCTGCTAGAGAATGCAGATATGCATTTTTGGAAAGAATAATGAAGAAATATGATGCGAGATATGTAGCTCTTGGACATCATGGTGATGATCAAGTAGAGACGATTTTAATGCGCCTTGTACGAGGGAGTACTCCGAAAGGATATGCAGGAATTGCGGTGAAGCGTCCTTTTCATAATGGATATTTAATTAGGCCGTTACTTGGAGTAACGAAGGAAGAGATTGTTGATTACTGTAATAAGCTAAAAATAATTCCCCGTATAGATCCAAGTAATAAAAAGGAAGTATATACAAGGAATCGATTACGTAAATATGTTCTTCCTCATTTGAAAGAAGAAAATTCACAAGTGCATGAGAAATTCCAAAAATTTAGCATGCAGATGCAAGAGGATGAGGCGTATTTGCAGGAATTAGCTTTTGAGAAAATGAATAAAGTAATTACAAAAAAAAGTGATAAACAAATTAGCTTATCAATTCCTGCCTTTGAATCCATGTCTATGCCTTTACAAAGAAGAGGGATTCAACTAATATTAAACTATCTTTATGAATATAAGATTCCATCTTCTCTTTCCTCTATACATATTGACAAAGTGATCGAGTTTTTTAAGCGGACACAACCTTCGGGTTCACTTGATTTCCCAGGTGATTTAAAAATTGTTCGCGCATACGAGGAGTGCAGCTTTGGATTTAAACAAGAAATTGTTTCTCCTTTTTCACAAGATTTATCAGTGCCCGGGACAATTACGCTATCGAACGGGGATAAGCTTGTAACAGAGGTGAGCGAAGACATACCAAGTAACATGAATGAAACAGTATTTGTTGCTAAGTATAATGATATATCATATCCACTTCGTATTCGTTCTAGAGAAAATGGAGATCGCATGTCAATACAAGGTATGAATGGCACAAAAAAGATAAAAACTATTTTTATCGAAGCAAAAGTACCAAGAGAAAAAAGAGAAGAATGGCCGGTCGTTTGTGATGCAAGTGGGAATATTATTTGGGTACCCTTGTTGAAGCGATCTGCATTTGCTATCTCGAAAGAGGCGGCAAAGAAGGATAAATATATGATTATTCACTACAAAAGCAAGGAGTCTTCCGGGAGGATAATGAAATGATGAATCAAGATATCGAAAAAGTATTAATTTCTGAAGAACAAATACAAGAAAAGGTGCGCGAATTAGGTGCGGTTATTGCAGAGGATTATAAAAACACAATACCTCTTGCGATTGGTGTATTAAAGGGCGCAATGCCATTCATGGCAGATTTATTAAAGAGAACAGATACATATCTTGAAATGGATTTTATGGCTGTATCTAGTTACGGTCACTCTACTGTTTCAACAGGCGAAGTGAAAATTTTAAAAGACCTTGATACTTCTGTAGAGGGTCGCGATATTTTAATCGTTGAAGATATTATTGATAGCGGTCTTACGCTAAGTTACTTAGTAGACCTATTCAAATATCGTAAAGCGAAGTCTGTAAAAATTGTTACGTTATTAGATAAGCCGACAGGCCGTAAGGTAGATTTGAAAGCGGATTATGTTGGGTTTACTGTTCCACATGAATTTGTTGTAGGGTATGGATTAGATTATAAAGAGCAGTACCGTAATCTTCCTTATGTAGGAGTATTAAAACCGAGTGTTTACTCAAATTAATTAAATGCAGGCGTCACAATTGTATAGGAAAGTTTTTCTATGTTACGATTTACTATAGTGTTTATGCCGTGAGAGGAGGTTAGGAATGAATCGTATCTTCCGTAATACCATCTTTTATTTACTGATATTCCTAGTAGTAATTGGAATCGTGAGCTATTTTAATGGTTCGACACAAAAAACGACATCAGTTAGCTACGATAAATTCATTACTAAACTAGAAAAAGGTGAAGTGCGTAATGTGCAACTTCAACCGAAAAATGGTGTATTTGAGGTAAAAGGACAATTTAACAACTCTAGCCAAGGAGAACAATTTGTTACTTATGCACCAAATACTGAGGAATTACAAAAGAAAATTAATGACAAAGCGCAAGGTGCTGAAGTTAAGTATCAACCAGCAGAAGAAACAAGTGCTTGGGTAACGTTCTTTACTTCTATCATTCCGTTCGTCATTATCTTCATTTTATTCTTCTTCTTATTAAACCAGGCTCAGGGCGGCGGTAGCCGTGTTATGAACTTCGGGAAAAGTAAGGCGAAGTTATATAATGACGAAAAGAAAAAAGTTCGTTTCAGAGATGTTGCTGGAGCGGATGAAGAGAAACAAGAGCTTGTTGAGGTAGTTGAATTCTTGAAAGATCCTCGTAAGTTCGCTGAAGTTGGTGCCCGTATTCCGAAGGGTGTTCTATTAGTAGGACCTCCAGGTACAGGTAAAACTTTACTAGCACGTGCCGTTGCAGGTGAGGCAGGCGTTCCATTCTTCTCTATCAGTGGTTCTGATTTCGTAGAGATGTTCGTCGGTGTCGGTGCATCACGTGTACGTGATTTATTCGAAAATGCAAAGAAAAATGCTCCTTGTATCATTTTCATTGATGAAATTGATGCGGTAGGACGTCAACGTGGCGCAGGTCTTGGTGGTGGCCATGATGAGCGTGAGCAAACGTTGAACCAATTACTTGTTGAAATGGATGGATTCGGTGCAAACGAAGGTATTATTATCATCGCTGCAACAAACCGTCCTGATATTCTTGATCCAGCGTTATTACGTCCAGGTCGTTTTGACCGTCAAATTACAGTAGATCGTCCAGATGTAAATGGCCGTGAAGCTGTGCTGAAAGTACATGCTCGTAATAAACCGCTTGATGATCATATCAACTTAAGAGCAATTGCAACTCGTACACCAGGGTTCTCTGGTGCGGATCTTGAAAACTTATTAAACGAAGCTGCTTTAGTGGCTGCGCGTCAAGATAAGAAGAAAATTGATATGAGTGACATTGATGAAGCAACGGATCGTGTTATTGCAGGTCCAGCTAAGAAAAGTCGTGTTATCTCTGAAAAAGAACGTAATATCGTTGCATTCCATGAAGCTGGCCATACTGTAATTGGTGTTGTCCTTGATGAAGCAGATATCGTTCATAAAGTAACAATTGTCCCTCGTGGTCAAGCTGGTGGATATGCAGTAATGCTTCCGAAAGAAGATCGTTACTTCATGACAAAACCAGAGTTACTTGATAAAATCACTGGTTTACTTGGTGGTCGAGTAGCTGAAGAGATTGTGTTTGGTGAAGCAAGTACAGGTGCTCACAACGACTTCCAACGTGCGACTGGTATTGCAAGACGTATGGTTACGGAATTCGGTATGAGTGATAAGCTTGGACCGATGCAATTCGGTAGCTCACAAGGTGGTCAAGTGTTCTTAGGAAGAGACTTCCATTCAGAACAAAACTACAGTGATGCAATTGCACATGAAATCGATGTGGAAATGCAAACTATTATAAAAGAATGTTATGCTCGCGCGAAACAAATTCTTACTGAAAAACGTGATAAGCTAGATATTATTGCGAAAACGTTACTTGAAGTAGAAACGTTAGATGCAGAGCAAATTAATCATTTATATGATTACGGCAGATTGCCAGAGCGTCCAACATCTTCAGATGATGTGAAAGTAAACATCAATATGAAGAAGGACGATGAAGAATCAGAAGATAAGTAAGAGATGAAGGAGTGACGATGGTCACTCCTTTTTTTATTTGTGGAACGAAATGAAGTAGAAAAAAATTTAAGTAAATCTGGTATTAAAAATTGAAATAGAGCGTAATCTTTTTGTAAAATGATGAGGATAGAAAAGCTGATTATATAAGTATGTGTGATATGATGTTTTTATAAGTTTTATACATACTGCACAAATATAGATTAAATAAGATAAGTGGTGAGAATATGATTTTTGTATTGGATGTAGGGAACACAAATGCTGTGCTAGGCGTGTTTGAAGAGGGGGAACTTCGTCAACATTGGCGCATGGAAACAGATCGTCATAAGACAGAAGATGAATATGGAATGCTTGTAAAGCAGTTGCTTGAGCATGAAGGTCTTTCGTTTGAAGATGTGAAAGGTATTATCGTGTCTTCAGTCGTACCACCAATTATGTTTGCATTAGAGCGCATGTGTGAAAAGTATTTTAAAATTAAACCGCTTGTAGTAGGTCCTGGAATAAAAACGGGGCTAAATATTAAATATGAAAATCCACGTGAAGTAGGCGCGGACCGAATTGTAAATGCGGTAGCAGGAATCCACTTGTATGGAAGTCCGCTTATTATTGTCGATTTCGGTACGGCTACTACATATTGTTATATTAACGAAGAAAAGCATTATATGGGTGGAGTTATTACGCCGGGAATTATGATTTCAGCAGAGGCTTTATATAGTAGAGCGGCAAAACTTCCTCGTATTGAAATTACAAAACCAAGCAGTGTTGTTGGAAAGAATACGGTAAGTGCAATGCAATCTGGTATTCTTTATGGTTATGTTGGACAAGTGGAAGGTATTGTTAAGCGTATGAAAGAGGAAGCTAAACAAGAACCGAAAGTTATTGCAACAGGTGGATTGGCGAAATTAATTTCAGAAGAATCGAATGTAATTGACGTTGTAGATCCATTTTTAACATTAAAAGGTTTGTATATGTTATACGAGCGTAATGCAAATTTACAGCATGAGAAAGGTGAATAAATGAGTATGAAAGATTATTTAGTAAAAGCGTTAGCATTTGATGGAGAAGTGCGTGCATATAGTGTGCGTACTACAAACACAGTAAGTGAGGCGCAAAGACGTCATGATACATGGAGAACAGCTTCGGCGGCACTTGGTCGTTCTTTAACTGCAGGTACAATGATGGGCGCGATGTTAAAAGGTGACCAAAAGTTAACGATTAAGGTAGAAGGTAATGGTCCGATTGGTCCTATCTTAGTAGATGCTCATGCAAATGGGGATGTACGTGGTTATGTAACGAATCCACATGTTGATTTTGAAGGAACGGAACAAGGGAAATTACGTGTATATCAAGCGGTAGGTACTGAGGGATTTGTAACAGTAATTAAAGATATTGGTATGCGTGAGCCGTTTATTGGTCAATCTCCAATTGTTTCAGGAGAATTAGGGGAAGACTTCACGTATTATTTTGCAGTTTCTGAGCAAACACCTTCTTCTGTAGGAGTTGGCGTTCTTGTAAATGGAGATGACAGCGTATTAGCGGCAGGTGGATTTATCCTTCAAATTATGCCAGGTGCACAGGAAGAAACAATTTCATTCATTGAAGATCGTTTGCAGAAGATTCCTCCTGTATCAACGTTAATTGAACAAGGGCTTTCTCCAGAAGAGTTACTGTATGCAGTTCTTGGAGAAGATAAAGTGAAAGTGTTAGAAACGATGGATGTTCAATTTAATTGCACATGCTCACGCGAACGTATTGAGAGTGTGTTAATTAGTTTAGGTAAAACAGAGTTAGAGCAAATTCGCGAAGAAGAAGAAGAGACAGAAGTTCATTGTCATTTCTGTAATGAGCGATACAAGTTCTCTAAAGAAGATATTACAAATTTAATTGAGAGTTTGTAATAAGGGAAGTGAGGGAATCCACCCTCTAAATAGATTGACAAACAGGGAATTTTCTGACAAAATCTAAATATAGATAAAACCAATAAAAATACTCGGTGTTAGGAGTGACAGGAATGCGAGTGGCACAATCAGTTTCAGAATTAATCGGGAAAACGCCGATCGTTAAGTTGAACCGCATCGTAGAATCAAACAGCGCAGATATATACTTAAAATTAGAATTTATGAATCCAGGGAGCAGTGTTAAAGATCGTATTGCATTAGCTATGATTGAAGATGCTGAAAAAAAAGGATTATTAAAAGAAGGCGATACAATCATTGAGCCAACAAGTGGTAACACAGGAATTGGTTTAGCGATGGTAGCGGCCGCTAAAGGATATAAGGCAATTTTAGTAATGCCAGAAACAATGAGTATTGAGCGTCGTAATTTATTACGTGCTTACGGTGCGGAATTAGTATTGACTCCAGGGCCTGAAGGAATGGGTGGAGCGATTCGTCAAGCGACTGAATTAGCAAAAGAGCATGGCTACTTTATACCACAACAGTTCAAAAACCAATCGAATCCAGAAATTCATCGTTTAACAACAGGGCCAGAAATTGTTGAACAAATGGGTGACCAATTAGATGCGTTTATTGCAGGTATTGGTACAGGTGGAACGATTACTGGTGCTGGTGAAGTGTTGAAGGAAGCGTATAAAGATATTAAAATTTATGCAGTAGAACCTGCGGATTCACCAGTACTATCTGGTGGGAAACCGGGTCCACATAAAATCCAAGGAATCGGTGCGGGATTCATCCCAGAGACATTGGATGTAGAGGTATATGATGAAATTATTCAAGTAAAAGCAGAGCAAGCATTTGAATATGCAAGAAGAGTGGCTAAAGAGGAAGGTATTTTAGTGGGTATCTCTTCTGGAGCAGTTATTTATGCAGCAACAGAAATTGCGAAAAAGTTAGGTAAAGGGAAAAAGGTACTTGTTATTATCCCAAGTAACGGTGAACGTTATTTAAGTACACCGCTTTATCAATTTGAGTCTTAATTATATGTGATTGAAAAAGCATCCTTGAAAAGGATGCTTTTTCTTTTTGGATTGGAAATAGGAAAAGAGTGAATGACTAGAAAACTTCATGTAAAATAAGAGGTAGTATAATTAATTTATTTTCACTAGCCTTCGAGTATAACCACTTTATATATATAACGAATGTAGTTTGAGGTGGTTAATCTAAGAGGGTGGGATAAAAGAAGACGGGGTGTTGATATGCAACGAAGAAAATCTTTAGCGCTTTCTATTCCATATCAGTTAGATTTCTTTAAGCAGTATAAATTTCTTTCTAAGGATAAACCGCAACATATTTTGTTAGAGAGTGGACGTGGCGGTCGTTATAACATTGTGGGGTTGAACCCAGTAGCGGTAATCCGAGGGAAGGGTGAAACGTTACATATAAGCGAAAGTGGTAAGGAAACAATAAAACAAGGAAACCCATTAGATTTAATGCAGGAATATATGGAGCGATGGAAAACGGACTATAATCCGGAATACCCTCCATTTCAAGGTGGTGCAATTGGTTACTTTAGTTATGATTGCATCCGTTATATTGAAAAACTCCCTTCCCATGCGGAGGATGACATTAATATACCTGATATATTCTTTTTATTATTTGATGATGTGTTTGTTTATGATCAAAAAGAAAAAGTATTATGGATTATTACACATTATGTAGATAAGCATGAAGAGGCAAAAGAGCGATTAAATGAATGGAAGATTCTTTGGGCGACAGAAGCGCCAGAAGTGAATATACCTTTTGCATGCCCTGAAGAGAAAAGTGAAACAGTTGCTTTTACAGAAGAAAGTTTTATGAAGGCAGTTGAATGTATTCAAGAATATATTGGGGCTGGTGATGTGTTCCAAGTAAACTTGTCGACAAGGCAAGAAAGAACGTTACAAACACACCCACTAGAAATCTATACAAGTCTTCGTGAGATTAATCCATCTCCATATATGGGTTACTTGGAGCTCGGGGATTTTCAAATTGTTAGTGGATCGCCAGAGTTGCTAATTAAGAAAGAGGGAACCGAAGTAAGTACAAGACCGATTGCTGGAACGAGATCTAGAGGGGCGAATGAGCAAGAGGATGAAGAATTAGCAAAAGAGTTAATTGAGAACGAAAAAGAAAGAGCAGAGCACGTCATGCTTGTGGATTTAGAACGAAATGATTTAGGGCGTGTTTGTAAATATGGCACTGTAGAAGTAGATGAATTTATGGTAATTGAGAAATACTCACATGTTATGCATATTGTTTCTAATGTGCGTGGTGAGGTGGAAGAAGATAAAGATGCTTTTGATTTAGTGAAGGCTGTATTCCCTGGGGGAACAATTACTGGTGCCCCGAAAATACGTACGATGGAAATTATTGAAGAATTAGAACCTGTTCGCCGAGGGATTTACACAGGTTCAATCGGGTGGATCGGTTATTCTGGAGATACAGAATTGAATATTGTAATTAGAACACTGCTTGCTAAAGATGGAAAAGCGCATGTACAAGCAGGAGCGGGAATTGTAATTGATTCGAATCCGGAAAATGAATATAAAGAGTCGTTAAAAAAGGCGATTGCTTTATGGCGTGCAAAAGAACGTAGCGAAGAAACGGTTAGGTGAGAGAAATGATATTAATGATTGATAATTATGATTCTTTTACATTTAATTTAGTGCAGTTTCTTGGAGAACTTGGACAAGAGCTTGTTGTTAAACGTAACGATGAAGTGACTATTTCAGATATTGAGAATATGAAACCAGACTTTTTAATGATTTCGCCAGGTCCGTGTAGTCCTAATGAAGCAGGTATTAGTATGGAGGTTATTCAATACTTTGCTGGAAAGATTCCGATTTTTGGGGTTTGTCTTGGACATCAATCCATTGCACAAGTGTTTGGCGGAGAGGTTATACGTGCGGAGCGCTTAATGCATGGGAAAACGTCGCTTATGCATCATGACGGAAAGACGATTTTTTCGGATATCCCTAATCCGTTTACTGCGACACGTTATCATTCCCTTATCGTTAAGAAAGAGACGTTACCTGATTGCTTAGAGGTAACATCTTGGACAGAAGAAGGGGAAATTATGGCGCTCCGTCATACAACATTACCGATTGAAGGTGTACAGTTCCATCCAGAATCAATTATGACTTCCCACGGGAAAGAGTTGTTGCAGAATTTCATTCGTAAATACAGCCCAAGTGTGACATCGTGTTAATTTACGTAAATGGTGAGTATGTAGAAGCAAGTGAAGCGAGAATTTCTCCTTATGATCATGGTTATTTATATGGTCTTGGAGTTTTTGAGACATTTCGTATTTATAATGGTCATCCTTTCTTATTGGATGATCATTATGACCGTTTAATAGATGCACTGGATACATTGCAAATTAAATGGACAATGACGAAAGATGAAGTACTGCTTATTTTGAAGAATTTACTCGTTAAGAATGAATTAGAGCATGCATATGTACGCTTTAATGTATCAGCGGGTATAGATGAAATTGGATTGCAAACGGAATTGTATGAAGAGCCGTCTGTTATTGTTTTTATAAAACCTTTAGCAGCCCCCGAAGATGTAGTGGAAAAAGAAGGGGTTGTTTTAAAACAAGTGCGAAATACACCAGAGGGTGCGTCTCGCTTAAAGTCTCATCATTATTTAAATAACATTTTAGGAAAACGTGAAATTGGAAATGTTGTGAATAAGGAAGGTATTTTCCTTACTGAAACAGGTTATGTTGCAGAGGGTATTGTTTCGAATCTCTTTTTCGTGAAAGGTGATATTTTGTATACACCTTCGCTAAAAACAGGGATTTTAAATGGTATCACTCGTGCGTTTATTATAAAGGTTGCTGAAGAGCTGGGCATCGAAGTGAAGGAAGGTTTCTTTACAAAAGATGAATTACTTTCAGCTGATGAAGTCTTCGTAACAAACTCGATTCAAGAAATTGTCCCGCTTTATCATATAGAGGGACGAGATTTCCCGGGTAAAGTAGGTATGGTTACAAAAAGGTTTATGAGTCTTTATGAAATGCAGAGAGAGAAATTGTGGAGCAGAAATGAATTGCGAAGAGGAGATGTGTAGTTTGAAGTGGGATTATGATTTGCGCTGCGGCGAATATACATTGAACTTAAATGAAAAAACTTTAATTATGGGGATTTTAAATGTAACACCAGATTCTTTTTCTGATGGTGGGAGTTACAACGAGGTAGAGGCTGCGGTGCGCCATGCGAAAGAAATGCGAGATGAAGGTGCTCATATTATTGATATCGGCGGTGAATCTACTCGCCCGGGTTTTGCTAAAGTATCGGTGGAAGAAGAAATAAAGCGAGTTGTTCCGATGATTCAGGCGGTTGCAAAAGAAGTGGAATTGCCTATTTCTATCGACACGTATAAAGCTGAAGTTGCAAAACAAGCAATCGAAGCTGGCGCTCATATTATTAATGACGTTTGGGGAGCGAAGGCGGAACCAAAAATCGCTGAAGTTGCAGCTCATTATGATGTACCTATTATCTTGATGCATAATCGCGATAACATGAATTACCGCAATTTAATGGCTGATATGATTGCTGATTTATATGAAAGCATCAAAATTGCTAAAGATGCTGGCGTGCGAGATGAGAATATCATTTTAGACCCAGGCATCGGTTTTGCTAAAACACCTGAACAAAATTTAGAAGCGATGCGTAATTTAGAACAGTTAAACGTACTGGGTTATCCAGTTCTCTTAGGTACTTCAAGAAAGTCCTTTATTGGACATGTGTTAGATTTACCGGTAGAGGAACGTCTTGAGGGAACAGGAGCTACCGTTTGTCTCGGCATTGAAAAGGGTTGTGAGTTTGTTCGTGTTCATGATGTGAAGGAAATGGCACGTATGGCTAAGATGATGGATGCGATGATTGGTAAGGGGGTAAAGTAATTGGATAAAATTTATGTTCATGATATGGAGTTTTACGGTTATCATGGTGTATTCCCAGAGGAAAATAAATTGGGTCAGAGATTTAAAGTGGACTTAACGGTGGAGTTGGATTTGAAACAGGCAGGAGAAAGTGATGACTTAGAGCATTCTGTCAATTATGGAGAGCTTTTCGAGTTATGTAGAAAAGTTGTTGAAGATAGAACGTATAAGCTTGTAGAGAGTATCGCTGAAAATATTGCTGCAGATATATTAAAACAATATGAGAGTATTTTCCGTTGTACAATTAAAGTAATTAAACCAGATCCGCCGATACCTGGGCATTATCGTGCTGTAGCAGTGGAAATTACGAGAGAACGTCCATGAATAATATAGCTTACATTGCATTAGGTTCAAATATCGGAGAACGTTATACGTATTTAACTGAAGCGATTCAGTTTTTAAACAAAAACCCGTATATCCAAGTTAACGATATTTCATCTGTATATGAAACAGAGCCAGTTGGCTATACTGACCAAAGTTGCTTTTTAAATTTAGTTATAAAAATTTCTACCAATTTATCACCGCAAGAATTATTGAAAATCACACAAAGAGTAGAGAATGATTTAGGAAGAAAAAGGGAAATTAGATGGGGGCCGAGGACCATCGACCTTGACATTTTACTATATAATCAAGAAAATATTGAAGCAGAGAATCTTATTGTTCCGCATCCGCGGATGTTCGAAAGAGCTTTTGTTATCGTTCCGTTGTTAGAGATTAATCAAGATATAAAACAAAACATTTCACGTTCACAAGTAGAAGAAATGAAAAGGCGAGAGGGAGTAACGGTATGGAAGCAGAAAAATGGGGAAGACGCATTCGTGCTTTTCGAAAGCTAAAAGGTTATACACAAGAAGGTTTTGCGAAAGAGTTAGGGGTATCTGTATCTGTTTTAGGTGAAGTTGAGAGAGGGAATCGATCGCCTTCCCAAGATTTTGTAGTGGAAGTTGCTAAGGCATTAAAGGTTTCAGTGGAGGAATTAATGCCGAAGTGACTATGAAGGAAGGAGTAAGTCGAGTGTTAAAGATTGCAAATATTGAGATGAAAAACCCGGTTGTATTAGCACCGATGGCGGGAGTGTGTAACTCTGCATTCCGTTTAACAGTAAAAGAATTTGGTGCAGGTTTAGTTTGTGCTGAAATGGTAAGTGATAAAGCGATATTACTTAATAACAAAAGAACATTAGATATGTTATATATTGATGAAAGAGAAAAGCCATTAAGTTTACAAATTTTTGGTGGAGAGAAAGAAACTCTTGTAGATGCTGCGAAATACGTAGATAAATATACGACAGCAGACATTATTGATATTAATATGGGTTGCCCAGTACCGAAAATCATTAAGTGTGACGCGGGAGCAAAGTGGCTTTTAGACCCAAATAAAATATATGAAATGGTAGCGGCAGTTGTAGATGCTGTTGAAAAGCCGGTTACAGTTAAGATGCGTATTGGTTGGGATGCAGATCATATTTTTGCAATTGAGAATGCAAAAGCTGTTGAGCGTGCTGGCGGACAAGCGGTAGCGGTTCATGGACGTACACGAGTACAAATGTATGAAGGGAAAGCGGATTGGGATATTATTAAACAAGTAAAGCAAGCTGTAAATATCCCGGTTATCGGAAATGGTGATGTCGAAACGCCACAAGATGCAAAGCGTATGCTTGATGAAATTGGTGTAGACGGTGTTATGATTGGTCGCGCTGCCCTTGGGGACCCGTGGATGATTTATCGTACGGTAAAGTATTTGGAAACAGGTGAATTAATGCCGGAACCGACAGTGCGTGAGAAAATTGACGTATGTATGTTGCATCTAGATCGTCTTATCGATTTAAAGAACGAAAATGTCGCTGTAAGAGAGATGAGAAAGCATGCAGCTTGGTATTTAAAGGGTGTTCGTGGTAATGCAACTGTACGTAATGGTATCAATGCTTGTAATACGCGTGAGGACCTTGCGAATGTATTAGGTGCATTTGTAGAAGAAGTAGAAGCGAAACAACAAACAATTCACGTTGGTTAATAATAGATAGGGAAGATTGACATTCTTCTATACACTTCCTATAATTACGTGAAAGAAAGAAGAACTGCCAGCTAGTTGCTGGCAGTTTTTCTAGTTGAGTAGAAAATGCTATACTGTATATATTGTAAAAATTAATAGAGCTGGAGTGATATCAATACCATGGATAACATGAACCACGAAGAATTAAACGACCAATTGCTTGTTCGTCGTGAAAAGTTACATAACTTACGTGAGCAAGGAATCGATCCGTTTGGTAAACGATTTGAACGTACAAATGCAACAAATGACTTATTAAGCTTATATGGAGAGTTCTCTAAAGAAGAATTAGAAGAGAAAGAAATCTCTGTTTCTATCGCTGGTCGTATTATGACAAAACGCGGTAAAGGAAAAGCTGGATTTGCACATATTCAAGATTTACATGGACAAGTTCAAATTTATGTTCGTAAAGATGCTGTTGGAGATGAAGAGTACGAATTATTTAAAACAGCAGATTTAGGTGATTTAGTAGGTATTGAAGGTAAAGTGTTCAAAACGAACGTTGGAGAACTTTCGGTGAAGGCAACGGGCTTTACACTATTAACGAAATCTCTTCGTCCATTACCGGATAAATATCATGGATTAAAAGATGTTGAACAACGCTACCGTCAACGTTACTTAGACTTAATCACAAGTATGGAAAGCCGTGAAACATTCGTTACTCGCAGTAAAATCATTCGTGAAATGAGAAGATACTTAGATGACAATGGTTATCTTGAAGTGGAAACACCTATGATGCATGCAATTGCAGGTGGAGCTTCTGCGCGTCCTTTCATTACGCACCATAATGCGTTAGATATGGAATTATACATGCGTATCGCAATTGAACTTCATTTAAAACGCCTTATTGTGGGTGGATTAGAAAAAGTTTATGAAATCGGTCGTGTATTCCGTAATGAGGGTGTATCAACTCGTCATAATCCAGAGTTTACAATGATTGAATTATATGAAGCGTATGCTGATTATAAAGATATTATGAAACTAACAGAAAATATGGTTGCGCATATTGCGAAGCAAGTACTAGGTACAACAACAATCCAATATGGTGATTATGAAATTAATCTAGAACCAGAATGGACACGTCTTCATATGGTAGATGCAATCAAGGAACATTCTGGAGCAGATTTCTGGAATCCAATGAGTGTAGAAGAAGCGCGTGAACTTGCAAAAGAACATAATGTAGGTATTAAGGATACGATGGAAGTTGGTCATATTATAAACGAATTCTTCGAACAAAAAGTAGAAGATAAATTAATTCAACCAACATTTATTTACGGTCATCCAGTAGAAATTTCGCCACTTGCGAAAAAGAATGACGAAGATCCACGATTCACAGATCGTTTCGAATTATTTATCGTTGCACGTGAACATGCAAATGCATTCACTGAGCTAAATGATCCGATTGATCAAAAAGAACGCTTTGAAGCGCAATTAAAAGAGCGCGAACAAGGTAATGATGAAGCTCACATGATGGATGATGATTATATTGAAGCTCTTGAGTACGGTATGCCTCCTACAGGTGGGCTAGGAATTGGTATTGATCGTCTTGTTATGTTGTTAACGAATGCACCATCTATTCGTGATGTATTATTATTCCCTGCTATGCGTCATAAACAAGACTAAGCTTTGGAGATTTCTCCAAAGCTTTTTTTATTTGAGTATGAGCTACGTAGGGATAGTAGCTCTTGATGGTGCGAGAAATTATATTTATATAGAAGAAATGTGCTGTTTTTATACTTTTTTACTAAGTTAAAAATTTTATTAGAAAAACTATTGCATTTTAATAATCAAACTGGTATATTTATATTCGTTGCCACGAAAGGTAACAAGTAAAACAAACGAAAAACAACTTATTGAAAAAAGTTGTTGACGAAAATATAACGAAATGTTATATTAATAAAGTCGCTTCTGAGCGGCAGATGAGTTCTTTGAAAACTGAACGA
>NZ_QORY01000025.1:0-70634 GCF_008368755.1 Bacillus sp. AR2-1 | reverse complement strand
TTTTCTGTCTCTTCACCTGGTTTTTCTGGACCTTTTTCTGTCTCTTTTTCATTCAATACTTCTTGTTTCGCTACTTTATTTGCTACAACATTTACTTCTACTGTAACCTCTATTGCTTTGTAGCCTTCTGGCGCTTTCGTTTCTTCTAACGTATACTTACCTGGCACTAAGTTTTCGAATGTAACAACACCATCTTTATTTGTTGTTTTCGCCTCTCCAACTATTTGACCATTTTCGTTTTTCAGTCTAAATTCGGCGCCTTCTAGTACATTTCTGCTCTCAGCATCCTTTTTGACTACCTGTAAGCTTCCCAACTCTTTCACATTTTTAACTATTACCGGTACTACTTTGTTCTCTTCCACAGTAACTTCAATTTCTTCTTTTAGTGATTTATATCCCTCTGGTGCTTTCGTTTCTTTTAATGTATATTTACCTGGTTCTAATTTTTTAGAGATTACTTTACCTGTTTTATCTGTTCGTAATGTATCTATCTGTTTACCATCTTTATACACTTCAAATTCTGCACCAGGTAATAACTTTGTTTCATCACTTGCATCTACTTTTACAATTTCAAATTGACCTGTTACTTTTTCACCTGATGGCTTATTCCATTTCGGCCAATTAAATTTAAAGTTATGAACCTCAAATCCATCTCTTTGGTGTAATCCACCAAGAAAGGCTTGTCCGTTAATTGAACCACCCTTTGTATCTACAACTGCATTTGGAGCAAATACACTTCCTACTACACCATATCCTTTAGTTGTTATGCTTTTAGCATTTGGAAACACCCAAATTACTTTACTAGCTAATTCAGTAAAAAAGGAATTAGGATCATATGGTTGAGATGTATTAACTAATGTGAATCCGCCCTTATCTGTTGTATCATACAAGATTGCGCCGCCACCAAAATTCACTTCTTCTGCATCTGAATGAATAACAATAAAGTCTTTATTACTTACATTCGGAAGGTAAACATCACTTACATCAAATGTTTTCTTTCCATTTTGGCCTGAAGAAACGTAAATATTAGGATTATTTACATCTTCACCGATTCCAAAGGTCATACCCGGTTTAGGTTTATCAGTATGTAATTGACCAGCCTCCTCAATTACACTATTAACATCTTTTCTAAACTCTTTAAATTTAGCATCAATCTCCGCTTGCTCTTTATAAGAGATACGGTCATATGATGATTTCATTGCACCTTCTGGGTCACCATCTTTTGTCATCGCCACTGTGCCATCTTGAATAATTACTTGTCCTGTTCCCGCTTTCGTAAATTGACCACCTAGTAATAATGCTGGATATCCTTCCTCTACCCATGTTGCTCCCGCTAAATTATTCGCTCCAGTTGCAGCCGCTAGGACTGTATAACTTGATGCGTTCATATTTTTTTGAATGGCCATCGCACCTTCAATATCCGCACTCGTTGCACTATGATCTCCAAAAATGATTGCATTGTAATATGATACATCACCTAAGCCTTTTAATTCTGTTGTAGCTGCCTCTGCTTTATACGGTAAATGGATTAAAAAATTCATACATACTAGTAACACAACTATAAAACTACTACTTAATTTTTTTATTTTTTGATTAAATGATTTCCTCAAAAAATTCATTCCCCCCTTTTATAATTCCTAAATTTACGAAAAGAAGCACATTTCATATGTACCAATCTTTACTCACATTAACTTAAAATAATCCATTTAAATAAACCAAAGAAACTCTACAACGAATTAATAACATTACTACAATTCATTTTTGAAATAATACGTGAACGAAACTAACATGCGGAAATGTTTTTACTTATGGGAGCTCAATAAAATTAATCTGAAGAATATTTCATGTGGTGTAACTTTTTTGGCAACATCATCCACTTTACAACAGTTTTCTAAAGGATTCAAGTAAATTGTATGGATCTCAGACACAATTATCTCGGGTAAAACGCTTTCAAACTTAGGTTAAAACCAAAAGAAAAACGTAGCCAAAAAGCTACGTTTTTCTTTCATCGTTTCGGTGTATTTTTATGATTTTTCAAAAACGGAAGCGGGAATTGCTTACGGAAATGTTCTTTAATCATATACTCTACACCGTTCTCACTATTTGAACGTGTAATCCAGTCTGCTGCTTGCTTTAATTCTACAGGCGAGTTCCCCATCGCTACACCAAGCCCTACATTTTCAATTACTTCTAGATCTTCTAAACTATCTCCAATCGCAACCATTTCGTTTAGCGAAATATTTAAATGCTCTCCAAGCAATTGTAATCCGCGTAATTTTGATACATTTTGCGGCAAAATTTCTATTCGTTTTGAATCACACTCAATATACTCTATATCTTGGAATGCTTTTCGTAATGTATTTAACCCTCGTTCTTTTTCACCTTTACTTTGGAAAATTACATCAATTTTCGGAGCCGCTACTGGATGATCACGAAGCGCATCACCTAATGAGTCTACAAATTGAACTGGATAAAATAACGGATCTGCACTTGATAATACAGTACGCGCAATTAAGTTTGGTGTATTCCTCTCCCGATTTCCGATTGAAAACCGTTCATGAGAAATGCGGATGTTACAATCAAAGTGCTCTAATACTTGCACAATGTTAAACGTCTTCTCTTCCGATAATCTTCTTTGAACGTACGGCTTATCTAACGTTGCTGAAACGAAAGCACCACCGTGTGTCACTAGGATAGAATCTAATTTTAACGCCTTTGCAACTTTATGAGCAGACTGAAAATTACGGCTCGTAAATAATGTAACGTATACATCTTTTCTTTTCACAAATTCAATTGTTTCTCGTAATCCTTTTGCAATTTTTCCGTTGTTGTATAGTAGTGTCCCATCTATATTAAGAGCTAGTAAGCGATAAATCATGTCGCACTCCCCCTCTTCGCTGTTGTACTCTATCCATAATTTATGAAATAAATGTAGCAAATAGAACGAGTTAGAATTACTACTGAAAATTTGGTTTACTATATACATATACACTCAGTAAAGGAGATAGTACAATGCAAGCACCACCTTCCTTTTATGAAGGCGATACGTTAGAAGTCGCAAAGAAATTACTCGGACAAAAACTTGTACATACTGTAGATGGAATAAAACGAAGCGGAATCATTGTAGAAGTAGAAGCATATAAGGGGCCCGATGATAAAGCCGCACATAGTTACGGCGGCAGACGAACAGATCGCACAGAAGTCATGTTTGGCGCACCGGGGCATGCTTACGTATATTTAATTTATGGTATGTATCATTGTTTTAACGTCATTACAGCGCCAGTTGGCACCCCACAAGGTGTTCTCATTCGAGCCCTTGAGCCAGTAGACGGGATTGAAGAAATAAAACTTGCACGATACAATAAAACCGACATTACAAAAGCGCAGTATAAAAATTTAACGAACGGCCCTGGCAAACTATGCCGTGCCCTCGGAATTACTTTAGAAGAACGAGGCGTATCCTTACAAAGCGACACATTACATATTGAACTCGTCCCAGAAGAAGAACACATATCATCACAATATAAAATAACAGCAGGACCTCGTATTAACATCGACTATGCAGAAGAAGCTGTACAATATCCGTGGCGTTTTTATTACGAGGGGAATCCGTTCGTTTCAAAGAAATAAACATATGTAAAGGGAGAGACTATGAGGGGGAAACCTGAACAAAAAATAGAGTCAGAAAAAGTCTATAAAACGAAGAAAAACCCAAATGGAATGTTTGTAGCGAGAATACTACAAATTCCAAAAGATGAAGATAAACTAGACTTTGTTCTTATTTTGCAAAATAAAAAAACGAAAAATATTATTTATAACAAAGTTTTAGTAACAACAAATAACGACTATTATTCTTTCCGACTCGCTCGTGGGAATATTGAATGGTCCTCCTTACATACTGTTACAGTATGGGATGGGCTTGGGCATCAATTGGTAGAAGTATCAGCCTTAACTGTTAAAGAGAACTATTTCATTTCTGATGAGCATTGTTCCGCATATCGGGATTAATCAAGAATAAAAGGGAAGCCGAATCGGCTTCCCTTTTTACTCTGCACCTTCCGCAGTCGCAATATTATCCTCTAAGTTTTCTCTAGATAATTCAGCCGCCATAAAATCAGCTGTTTCTGGAAGTGCTAAATGCATATGAGCTTTTTGACAAATTTGGATCGTACAGTTTTCAACAACATAATCGAAAACATGTCCTCCCCCGCTTCTTTCATCATCAATATAATGTAAGTGGAAACCCGCTACACCAATACCTTGCGCGTAATCTGGTGTCCAAAATCCAGCAAGCGTACCTTCTGTATGTTTAAATGAAAAGATTGGTTGTGATTTCGTCACTTCAACGAGCGGTGTATACGGTTTTTCTTGTCTTGGAACAGTTCTCGTTCTTACTTCACGGAACGTACCGTCCATTCGAATACCGTAAAATAAGTTTTTACTTGGCATTAATTCATGTAATAATGCCTCAACTTCTTCACGATTCATCGGACGCTCTACTGTATAACTCATTTCTTTTTCAAAAAACGTTACAGTCGCAAACGGTGTTGTTTCTTCCGGTTCTACTTTTTCTGCTGAACCGTCTGAACGTAAATGATAAAATTCGTTATCGAATGCAATCATTTCACCATCTAATTGATCAAATGTGCCGATGCCGAAATCACCACGTTCTTTCAATTCCTCAAAGCTAATTACACCATCATATATACCATCTAATAGCGCAAGCATTGTAGATGTTTGATATACTTCATTACTCGTTTTCGTTCTTTTTGCATCAATATCAATGAATTGTGCAACAGTCATCTCAATCATGCCTCCATTAGTTTAATTGGTTTGGTAATAATTTTTCGCTTAATTTAATGTTGTCACGGTAGTCAATTGGAACATCAATAATGACAGGGCCGTCTGCTGCTAGTGCTTCTTTTAATACACCTTCTAATTCATCAGGCGTGTTTACACGAAGACCCTTTGCACCGAAACTTTCTGCATATTTCACAAGATCGACATCGCCAAACTCTGTAGCTGATGTTCTACCGTATTTCATCATTTGTTGGAATGCAACCATATCATATGTACCATCTCTCCATACAAGATGTACGATCGGTGCGTTTAAACGTACCGCTGTTTCTAATTCCATCGAAGAGAATAAGAAACCACCATCACCTGACACGGAAACAACTTTCTTGCCCGGTTCAACTAAAGTAGCGGCAATTGCCCAAGGAAGTGCAACACCTAACGTTTGCATACCGTTACTAAATAATAATCTACGTGGTTCATAAGAACGGAAACATCTTGCCATCCAAATAGAATGTGAACCGATGTCACATGTAACGGTTGTATCGTCACTAATTAAAGAACGAAGTGTACGAATCACTTGAAGCGGATGCGTAACACCTTCTGAAGCACGGTTTGGAACTTCTGCTTGTTCTGATAATTTCGCACGTAATCGTTCTAACACTGCTTCTGATTTCGAACTTAATACAAGTTTCGGTAATTTTTCTGCAATGCTATTTACAGTTAAAGCGATATCGCCAATTAATTCGCGCTCTGGTTGGTAATCATGGTCGATATCTGCTTGATGGTCATCAAGATGAATAATCGTTCTGTCTCCAAGTTTATTCCAGAATTTCGGATCATACTCAATTGGGTCATAACCGATCGAAATAACAAGGTCTGCTTCTTCTAGTAAAATATCACCTGGTTGGTTACGGAATAATCCAACGCGGCCAAAGAAATGATCTTCTAACTCACGCGAAATTGCACCAGCTGCTTGATATGTTTCAACGACAGGAAGTTCTGTATCCGCAATTAATTCACGAACGGCTTTCGTCACTTCATTTGTGCTCGCTCTCATACCGAGTAAAATAACTGGTAATTTCGCCGATTTTATTTTTTCTACTACATATGTAATTTCATGTGTGGGAGCGATTCCAAGCTGTGGCTTAGAAAGCGCACCGATAGACTCTACAGTCGTTTCCGCTGTCATAACGTCTTGCGGAAGACTTACTAAAGTAGCTCCTGGATTTGTGGAAGTCGCACTTCGGAATGCATTTGATAATGCTTCTGGCACATTATCAGGATGCTCTACTTCTACGCTATATTTTGTGATTGGTTCGAATAGTGCAGCATTATCCATAGATTGATGCGTACGTTTTAATCGATCCGTACGTGGAACTGCACCAGCTAAAGCAACAACGGGATCACTCTCCGCATTCGCAGTAACAAGACCTGTCGCTAAATTCGATGTCCCTGGTCCTGAAGTTACAAGACATACGCCCGGTTTCCCTGTTAATCTACCAATAGCAGCTGCCATAAATGCTGCGTTTTGTTCATGACGACAAACAATTAACTCTGGTCCTCTTTCTTGCAGTACATCAAATACAGAGTCAATCTTCGCTCCTGGAATACCAAAAACATGTGTAACACCTTGTTTAATTAAACAATCAACAACAAGATCTGCTCCTTTTGTTTTTGTCTTCACGTCGTTTGCTTTTACACCTGTACTCAAACTAATCATCCCTTTATTTCATAATGTGTGTAATAAAGATTTTTAATTTCACCTAGTTAATTAATGTGGTGAAGTATTATTTATCATTATATTACAAATGCATTATTTTTCCAACAGTATGAATTTAACATTATTTTGACAGCCGCAAAGGAATGCGCTTACAACCCTTTATTTATCCTAAAATAATATTTTTAAAACTTCTCTAAAAATGTACAAAAAACTTCCATCTTGTCACAGTATTAAAAACATAACAGTACCTTGCAAAGAACACTAGTAAATGATATATTTGTAAATATTGGAATACCCATTAATTGGAACGAACTTTGTAATTCGTATCCCCCTTTCAAAATATAGCATTCTCAACTTTAATCCATCATTCTATAAAGGAAAGTGATTGTTATGAACAAAAATGAATTTTTGGAACAACTTAATTCTTCCCTGCGGAATATGCCTAATGCAGAAAAGAAAGATATTATTTCAGAGTATGAAACTCATTTTATCAGTGGTAAACAGGATGGGAAATATGAAGAAGAAATTGCTAGAAAACTAGGAAACCCCAAAACGATCGCGAAAGAACTTAATGTTTCCTATGCAATAAGCAATGCTGACAAGAAACGAAGCTTCAAAAATATGATAACCGCACTATTTTCTGTTATGAGCTTAAGTGTTTTAAACTTTACCTTTATCATTATCGCCTTTTTCGTACTACTCTTTTTATTACCGATTCTTCTAGCACTTATCATTGCTACTCCACTATTAATCATTTCACCTATTTTATTAATAGGGTTAGGATTTTTTAAAGGGTTTCATCAAATCAGTTATTCCGATGTTTACAATGTGTTCATCGCTTTTTGCAGCGGTTTACTCATATCCGTCATATGTTACCAAATAGTAAAACATCTATACGCAACTTTAGTAAAGTATTTGAAATGGAATATAGCTATTTTACAAAGATAATAATGAATATAAGAGGAGATTAAAATGAAGAAGTATACTTTATATCTACTCATGTTACTTACAATTTTATTTCTATCAGCTTGTTCAAACCGTGCACAACATAAGGAAGAAAACGATGTGCAATCTATTAAAGATGTAACGATAAAAATTCCAGAAACTATATTCACTTCCTCAAAAAAGAATGAAACGATTAACGAAGACGAAATGAAACAAAATATAAAAACGTATTTAAATTATAGCGGAGAGTTAGACGAAAACATCGTTCCACTTTCGTCAGCCATGTCTGACGAGGAAGTCACGGAATCCGATCGGAAGAAATTAAAACAACTAGTAGATTTAGCGCAACAAAACGATGCAAATTTCCTTAATTTTATTAGTAACAATACGATTCCTGATGATTACAAACAGCCTTCGAAGGAAATTCATGATTACATTTCAGCGTCTACGGCACTTTCAGTGGAACTAGAGCAAGAATTAGATAAACTCGCGCAAGATGGTAACTTATTCAAAACTGATTTTTCTTTTACAAAACGCTTTGAGAAGGTTAATGGTAGGAAGCAAAAAGAAATTGAAACATTTTTGAAGGAAAAGAATATTGAGACTGAGTATTTCCACAAATAACAAACAAAAAAGACGCCCCTATACAGGAGCGTCTTCCACTATTACGCTTGTTGTTGCGCGTTATATAATTCTTCAAGTGGCTGCATGATAATTTTGTTAACGTCAGTGATAACGATGTTTAAACGTTGCTCAGTTTCCATTAACTTTGTGATTTTAGCATCTTGTTGAATGCGAGCTACAACTTCTTGTGCTTTTTGGTTATCTTCTTCAGTGATTTCTTGACCTTGCATCATTTTTTGTTGTAGGCCAAGTTGCATTGTGCGGAACTCATCGAATAAGTTCTTTGAATTTGCATCAGCTTGAACTGCTGCGTAGCTTGCTTTTAATGTTTGGAAATCTTCGTTTTCAGCGATTGCTTTTTGTAATTCATATGCAACATCATGAATGTTTTTTGTCATTTTATTTTTCCTCCTTTAGAAGGCTAGCGCTTATCATGCGCACCGCCTTTTAAGTGCATTTACATACGCACCTCTTCTTACCATATCAAACTATGCAAGAGATGTGAAGAAATTTCACTTTTATTTCTATGTACTTATCTTTACTACATAAGGAACAACAGGAATAGCCCTTGCACGAGTCCAATCATTCCGCCTAATAATGCACCTAAATACGTAATCATTTTCAGCTCATTTTTTGTAATGGACAGCACTAAATCTTCTAGTCTCTCTGTTGAAAATGTAGACACTTCTTGTTGGACAATTTCCGCAAGGTGGAGATTGTTTAATATACTTTCTACGTTTTCTGTCCCCCACTTTAAGCCTTTCGTTACAGCACTTGGGACTAACTTTTCCTTGATTGTTTCTCGAACTGGCTCACATACTTGCTGCACAGATTGATTTAAAAATTTACTCACTGTTTCTTCAACTTTAACCGCTGACAATATGGAGCTTACAATCATTTCTTTTTCTACAAACGTTTCTACTTCTTTTACATCTCTTCCTTTTAACTTTTCCCACTCTTTTTGCAGTACGTCAGTTAAAAGCTGCTTTGTTCCATCTTGCCCTAAAAACTTAATGACTTCTGGTTGCACACGATCCACTACACTTACATTCCCTAAAAACATTCCGACTAAGTTAAGTAGCGTTCCCCTAGAAGCAAAGAAATCATCAATCATTTTTGAAAGACGTGCTTTCCCTTCTTCACTCTCAAAGAAACTAATTCCTCGCTCTAAAATAAATGCCGAGACATTTGGGATTGTATTCTCTATTTTTTCATGAACAGAATGAGGTAAAGCCTGTTCCCATGTATATGTATAATACTCTGCTAAAAATGCCTCTATTTTTTCTGTAATCACATGTTCGATTTTCCCGGTCGCCTCTTTTTCTACATACGCTACATTCCATTTTTCTAACATATGTCGTAACGACTGTTCATTCGTAATTACTTTATCCACTTCTACTTGTGTCCATTGAATTAAACCTTTTTGAAACTCTTCATTTGTTAATTTCTTTCCGATTCCTTCTGGCGTTAACAAATGTTCGACAACCATTTTTCCTAATTGAACAGCAAGTTCATCGCGGCGCTTCGGAATTAACCCTGGTGTAAATGGAACTTGAAACTTTCCAATATAAATAGGGCGATGAGGACGAAATAACATTTTTATCGCTAAATGATTTGTAAATCCTCCAATAATCGCTCCGAGCCCTGTCGTCGTTAACATACTTAACCATATATTCATTACAATCAACCTTTCGCTTCTCCAAAACTATAGCATATCATCATACGGACAAAAGTATAATGGTATAAAAACGTATTTGCAATATATAGCTATGCCTATTATGCCAACATTTTGTTAGTAAAGGAGTGATTTCGTTGGTTCTCGGTATTTTAACTTCTCACCCTCATTATGAGCAAATGTATTACACCGAAATCGCTAAACGCGCTCGGCTTTATCATAATGTCGTGGCCCAGTTTACGCCATTTGGTATTGATCCTAAAACAGACCTTGTCTCTGGTCTTATTTATGATACAGATACAGGAAAATGGAAAGAGCAAATATTCCCTATTCCTTCTTATATTTACGATCGTTCTTCTTTTAACGAGGAAACAGACTTCAACAAAGCAAAATCAATTATTCACTCATTACACAACCGTCCTACCACTACCTTTTTAAATAACACACTCATTGACTTAAGCGAACTTCATGATTTATTTCTCACGAATAAAAAATTATCTCCTTATATACCAAAATTTGAAATAGCAACGATACAAAACATTTTCAAACTGTTATTAAAAACAAAAGATATTATTATACGGCCTACTAACACACATTCCAATGAAAGTCTGTACCGGATCACTTATAAAAACAAAACGTTTCATATCGATACGATAAATGATGACTATCATACTTCTACTCCAATCAAACGGACAGATGAATTTATATCTTGGTACAAATCTAACATACGATCAGCACGTTACATCATCCATACAATGCTGCAACCACCAAATCAATTAACATACCCGCTCCATATTCGAACCATTTTGCAAAAAAATAAAGAACAAAAGTGGAATGCTATCGGCCAATTTATACAAAAAAGCTCATTTCCGAATCAACTTTTACTTTCGGCAACTGAAGATGCTACACTGCATTCATTTTCAAAAATTAAATACGTACTATCTAGTACCGGTGTACAATTATTACAGGACGCTTTACATGACATTATCAATGAAGTGTTTCAAACATTAGATGAATCTTATTCTTCGTTATTCGAGCTAGAGCTTTCCACCATTATGGATCAAAAAGGGGCAATTTGGCTTATGTATGTCAACACGATTCCCCCGTACGAACATTACATTCGTCATAGTGATGCACTAGCCGAAAAAATATATCACGGACCACTAAAGTTTAGTCGCTTCACACCATAATGAAAGGAGGTAACACCATTTTGAAAGAGCACATATATACATTAAACATTTCAGATGAGCATCCAAATAGTATTACTTTACCTTACATTTTTTCCATTACACCACCAATTGCATCTCTTTCCTTCGGCGTACGCCATGTTGCAAGTGAAGAGGTGAAAATTCATTATTCCTTTACTCGCGAAATCATTATCGGAAAACAAATTGCAGAGAAACTTTTACTTCCTCATTCCACTACTATCCATGCATTCACGCAAAATGAAACCATTATTTTCGGACCATTAATCGGGATTTTCACAACTGGTTTTAACGATGACTCTTCTAATCCTTTAGGAAACCGTTCAACTTCTCTCAGCGAGTTACTAACGCCACCATTCACCTTGCGACCATTTGTATTTGTTTTTGGTGTGCAACATATAAACTGGGCAGACGAAACAATTGAAGGGTATTTCTTTCAAGAGGAACAGTGGATTAAGAAAAAAGTCCCTTTACCAAATGTCATTTATGATCGATTACCAAATCGGAAAGCCGAAAATTATAAACCGATCGTAAGAGCAAAAAGAAAATTAGAGCATGACTATTCCATTCCGTGGTTTAACCCAGGGTTTTTCAATAAATGGGAAGTGCATCAACTTCTTATGAAAGATGAATCCATTACTCCCTTATTACCAAACACGGAAGCTTTTCAACATTTCGAACAAGTAGAACGCTTTCTTGGCACGTATAAATCTGTTTACATGAAACCGGTACACGGTAGCTTCGGGAGAAACATTCATCAAATATTTTACTCTCAAACAGAGAATTGCTACTACTGTCGTTATCGCGAAAATGAAGAAAATAAACTAAGAAAGTACCAATCATTAGAAACGCTTCTGAACCATGTGTTAAAAGGACATGATTTAAAAAAGTTTATCGTACAACAAGGTATTTCCTTACTTCGCTTCGATGGGCAACCTGTTGATTTTCGCATTCATACAAATAAAAATCATTTCGGCCAATGGATGGTCAGTGCAATCGTTGCAAAAATTGCTGGCAAAGGTAGCTTAACAACGCATGTAAATAGCGGTGGCGATACAAAATTACTGCAAGAACTTTTTCCAGATTCAACGAAACAAGTTCAAATTGAAAATAAATTAAAACATACAGCCTTACAAATCAGTTACGCGCTCGATGAGCAAGTAACCGGAAATATTGGAGAAATCGGTTTTGATATCGGTTTAGACACAGGGGAAAACCCGTGGCTCTTTGAAGCAAACTCTAAACCTGGGCGAACTGTATTCCAAGATGAAAAGTTAAAAGAACAAAGTGAACTGACGCGCCAATTATTTTACGAATATGCCATCTACTTAACTGAACATTCTTTACGCGATGCAAAAGAAAAAATGTCTCAAATAAAATCCGGAACTCCAACAAACACCGAACGTATCCCATCCCCTATGATTCACTCACAAATACAAAAACAAAAACTTCCACCTCATTCATAAGGTGGAAGTTTTCTATTTACACAAGTTTCACTACTACCTCTGTTTCCACGTTACATACTCCGCAATAAAAAATATGATTGCAGTATTCATTTGAATTATTATGTGTTAATCCATCTACTGCACTCAATAATTCTTGGTCCATATACGCACTATAATCGTCTATGTAATCTACAGTTTTTCCATAATCTTGGAGTATACCTTGGCAATTTTGACAAGAATATGTTTGTGATTCTAATGCGTTGCAAAGCGGGCAAATTCCCATCACGATTCCTCCATACGTTATCATTTACAAGCAGATTGAAGAGAGCATCTAGCCGTGCATCGGAGCCCTGTCCCCCTACTTAAAATAGAACTATAAAGTTGCTACCGATTTAATTTTATTAAGTCATAAATAAGAAGTTAATGATTTGCCCCACAATAGCGGGATACAAAAAGAAAAACATATTTCATATCGCTCTTAGTTTAGCCTTCTTTCTAAAAAATACAACGATTACTCTTATTTCATAATTTACGAAATCACTAAGATTTTTTACAAAATTTACAAATTATTATTTCGTATATCTTTCTAGGTAACATCCATACTATGAGTACAAACTTAATTACCGATGGATTAGCGCCAAACGGGGCGATAATCTGGTTCAAATCCAGCTAGTCCAACCAAAAAAAATTTTTATAACTCTAAGGAGGATATATTCCTATGGCAAACCAAAATTCTTCAAATCAATTAGTAGTACCAGGAGCAACAGCTGCAATCGACCAAATGAAGTACGAAATCGCTCAAGAATTTGGTGTACAATTAGGAGCAGATTCTACGGCTCGTGCTAACGGTTCTGTTGGTGGAGAAATTACAAAACGTCTAGTTGCAATGGCTGAGCAAAGCCTTGGCGGATTCCAAAAATAAATATATATGGCAAAAAGGTCTCAAGGCATATGCCTTGAGACCTTCCTTCATTTACTGCAACATTTGTAAAAACTTCTTCGTGCGTTCTTCTTTTGGATTTGTAAATACATCTTCTGGTGTACCTTGTTCGACAACGACACCGCCATCCATGAAAATAACGCGGTTCGCAATTTGATGCGCAAAACGCATTTCGTGCGTTACAATCACCATCGTCATGCCTTCTTTAGCAAGTTCTTTCATTACTTTCAGAACTTCTTGAACAAGTTCAGGATCAAGTGCTGACGTCGGTTCATCAAATAGTAATACTTCCGGCTCCATCGCAAGCGCGCGAGCAATTCCAACGCGCTGTTGTTGTCCGCCTGATAATTGGAACGGATATAAGTCTACTTTATCCGCAAGACCAACTTTTTCAAGGAAATAGTTTGCTTTTTTCTTCGCTTCTTCTTTCCCCATCTTTTTCACTGTAACGAGCCCTTCCATTACATTTTGAAGTGCTGTTAAATGAGGGAATAGATTATGGTGCTGGAATACCATACCTGTTTGCGTACGAAGATTGACAATATCTTTCTTCGATACTTTTTGAGAGAAGTCGAGCTCTTTATTACCGATGCGAATATTACCAGCGTTCGGCGTTTCTAACACGTTGAGACAACGTAAGAATGTCGTTTTACCAGATCCCGATGGCCCGATAATAACAACAACTTCCCCCTTCTCAACTGATAAATCTATATGCTTTAGTACGGTATTATCTCCGAAACTTTTTTGTAAATGTTGAATTGAAATCATAAAAACAAAAACTCCTTTTATGAAAGGGTTATTTTAGAGTGTAACGTTCTGAACGTTTTTCTAATATTTGTTGCACAATAGATAATAAGAAGCAAATTGCCCAATAAATTAGACCTGCTTCGAAATAAACAATTAAAAACTCATAGTTCATTGCCGCAATTTCCTGCGCTTTTCGGAACATTTCTGTTACTAAAATTAACGATGCTAATGAAGTATCCTTCACTAAACTAATAAATGTATTCGAGAGCGGCGGAATAGATACTCGCGTTGCCTGCGGTAAAATAACACGTTTTAATGCTTGCGGGTATGTCATCCCAATTGTGTAAGCTGCTTCCCACTGTCCTTTCGGGATTGAAAGGATAGAAGCACGAATAATTTCAGATGCATACGCACCAACATTTAACGAAAATCCAATAACTGCTGCTGTATATGGCTCAACTTCAATATTAAGAGTTGGAAGACCATAGAAAATAATAAATAACTGTACAAGAAGTGGCGTTCCGCGAATGATAGATACATAGATACGAGCAATCCATTGTAAAATACGACTACCTGAAATACGTGCAAGCGCTGTTAACGTCGCAAGTATAATCCCGATAATAAATGTAATAAGCGTTAATGGAATTGTCGTAAATACAGCTTCCTTCAGCATAGGCATGAAGGAAGACTGCATAATATCTATCCAAGTAGACAATCGATCTGAAACCAACGCACTACTTAGATACATTTTCACCGAACCATTTTTTCGCTATTTTATCGTACGTACCATCTTTTTTCATATCTTCTAACGCTTTATTTACTTCTTGTACTAGCTTGTCGCTACCTTTACGGAATAAGAATCCACTCTGTGACGCTTCTTTTTCTGTATCTACAATTTTAATTTTTGCATCTTTTTTCGTTTCTAAATAATTTAACACTGATAATTTATCATTAATTGTGAAATCAACACGGCCAGTGTTTAATAATTCTGCAGCTTGGCTAAAGCCTTCTACATTCGTGATTTCCGCACCATTTTTCTTAGCAATATCTGCATAGTTACTTGTTAAAGATTGTGCTGCTTTTAATCCTTTTACATCAGCAAATGTAGCAGGTTTATCTTTATCCTTCGCAATAACTAATACCGCTGAAGATGAAACATATGGGCTAGAGAAGTCATATTTCTTTTGACGATCTTCACGAATACCAACTTCATTCGCAACCATGTCGAAACGTTTTGCATCTAGACCAGCAAGTAAGCTATCCCATTGTGTTTCTTTAAATACAGGTTTTACTCCTAAACGTTTTGCAACTTCTTCTGCTAATTCAACGTCAAATCCAGTTAATTTATTACTTGAATCGTGGAATGTGAACGGTGGATATGTACCTTCTGTTCCAATTACAAGTTCACCACTTTGTTTTATCTTTTGTAACGCATCTTGATTAGCTGTATCTTTTTTCTCTTCTTTACCGCAGCCCGCTACAATCCCGATTGCTAATGTAGTTACTGCAAGTACTGAAAATAATTTTTTCATGATGGTAATCCTCCAAGTATTCTGATAGGAATTTAAAAACTATATTGATTGTATGCAATCTTGAACAATTTTTCAATGAAAATGTTCTTATTTAGTTTATCCTTTTTCTTCATAATCAAACAAAAGGGGAAAATAACGCTACATACAAAAAATAAGTAACATTTTTTAATATAGCATTTATAAAGAAAAAGGTAAAACAATACTTCTTATTTAACAGCCCTGATTCACTAAAAAAGAACTTGTGAAAATCACAAGTTCTCCTCCATACATATTAAGCGCTCTGGTTTCCTTCCATTTGCGTTTTGTACATATCGTAATAACGCCCGCGCTTTTTCATTAGTTCATCATGAGAGCCTTTTTCTAAAATCGTTCCTCTATCAAGCACAATAATTTGATCTGCGCTTTTAATTGTTGAAAGACGGTGAGCGATAATAAATGTCGTTCTTCCTTTTTTCACAACTTCTAACGCTTGTTGGATCATCGCCTCTGTTTCTGTATCAATACTAGACGTTGCTTCATCTAAAATTAAAATGGCTGGATCAAAAGCGAGTGCTCTAGCAAACGAAATAAGCTGACGTTCTCCGGTTGAAAGTGTGCTTCCTTTCTCCGTAATTTCTTCATCTATATTGTTCGCAAACCGTTCAGCGCCAACATCACGCAATGCTTTTACGATGCGATCTTCTGAAATTTTTTCATTCTCTAAGCTTACATTAGAAGCGACCGTCCCGCTAAATAAAAACGGATCTTGCAGTACGATTCCCATATGTTCACGCGTTGCTTGTTTCGGCATCTCTTTTACATCGTGACCATCAATCGTAAGCTTCCCTTTTTCAAACTCGTAAAACTGGAAGAGTACATTCATAATGGAACTTTTTCCTGATCCAGTATGACCGACAAGTGCCACTGTCTCTCCTTGTTTCGCTTCAAAAGAAATATTTTTTAGCACTTCATCTTTTCCATTATAAGAAAACGACACATTATCAAACTTTACATTTCCTTGTAAGCAAGGCATACGTTCCTCTTCTACTGCTTCCCCTTTTTCCTCTAACAATTCAAAAACACGTTCTGATGCAACACGCGATTGTTCTAAGTTAGCAAGCTGATTTACCATATTTGTAATTGGCGAGAACAATCGTGTTAAATAATCAACGAACGCATACAGTATCCCTAGAGAAATAACGCCTGAAGCACTTAATGAAGCACCACCGAAATACCAAATCACACCTGTGAAAGCAATATTCCTTAATACAGAAACTAAGTTATGGGAAGTTGCTGCATTTAAATTCAAAATTTTATTTTGATATTTAAAATAATCGCCATTTAATTCTTCAAACTCTTTCTTCGTTTCACGCTCTTGACGAAACGCTTGAATAATCGGCATCCCTTGAATAGATTCATTCACTGTTCCGTTAATATCAGATAAACGTGAGCGCATTTTATGATTGTATACAGACGCATACTTTCTATAAAGAATTGCCCAAACAATTAAAATCGGGATAATAAGTAAACATAACGTCGCCAATTTTACATCGAGTAAAAATAGCGCAGCGAATATCCCAATAATATAAATGATACTAGAAACGAATGTCGCCAGTACCGTTACGTATAAATCACGAATGGCTTCCGTATCATTCGTTACACGCGATACAATTTTCCCTGCTGGTAAATGATCGAAATAACGAATCGGCAACGTTTGAATATGAGAAAAGACATCTTCCCTCATAATTTGAATAATTTTGTTCGCTGCCTTCTGTAGGAAAAATTGCTTTCCGTATGCAAATAATGAGACAACTACTAATAAAGCGAAATAACCACCACCAAGTAATAATAGGGGGTTTATTTCTGGTTTATAAAACGCAAACACTTCTTCTTTCGTTAATGATTTCGCTTTATACACTTGCACTGCCTTACCATTTTGGACGGTAATCATATCATCTTTTACAGTACGTGACCCTTCCAGATTTACTTTATTCGGTACAAAATAATATTGAAAACCAACTTGCATCACACGTACTTCTTTTCCTTTTTTCTCCCCTTCTCCAAAGCGATCACTTCGCTTATAGAAGGTGCCATTATACGAAACAGCCTCTTCACTCTTTTCTGTTTCATACCACGGTTTCTCTATTCCAACGATATGATCGTCAATCATCGTTTTCGCGACGAAAGGACCAGCAAGCTCTGCGATGACGAAAATAAATAACATTAGCATCGCTGCAAAAATCGTCCCTTTCACTTTCATCGCATATTGAAACAATCGTTTTGAAACACTCATATTTTCACCCCACTATCCGCACTTTCACTTTCACCTTGTTGTCTTTCAAACTGCTCCGCATACCAGCCTCCGCTTTGAATAAGCTGTTCATGCGTACCCTCTTCCATTACTTCACCTTCATCCATAACGAGAATCCAATCCGCATGTTGTACGGCAGATAAACGATGCGTCGTAATAATTGTCGTCTTTCCGCTTCTTTCTGTTCTTATATTTTCAATGATTGCTGCTTCCGTACGAGCATCAACAGCTGATAAAGAATCGTCCAAAATTAATATTTCCGGATTTTGAATAACAGCTCGCGCAATCGAGATCCTTTGTTTTTGCCCTCCCGATAAAGAAACACCTTTCTCTCCAACGAGCGTTTCTAACCCTTCTGGTAAAAACTCTAAATCCTTTGTAAACGCCGCAATTTCAATCGCTTTCTCGAGTTCTTCTTCAGTCGCTTCTCGGTTTCCGAATAAAATATTTTCCCTCGCTGTTTTTGAGAACAAAATATGTTCCTGAGGTACATACCCAATCCATCCGAGTACATTTTCATTCGTTATGTTATCTAACGTCACATCAGAGACTGCAATATCCCCATCTCCAAGTGGGTATTGACGAAGAAGCTGGCGTACGAGCGTCGTTTTTCCGCTTCCTGTTTTTCCAACAACCCCAAGCGTTTCCCCTTGTTTTAATGTAAATGAAACCTTTTTTAAATTTGTTTCAGTTGATGAAGGATATGAAAAGGTAACGTCATCGAACTGAATATAATCCGGCTCTTGTACAAGCTTTGGATTTTTCGGATCCTTGACATCTGGTTCATACGCTAACGTTTCATTCACACGGTCTAGCGAAGCATTTCCTCTTTGCATAACATTAATTAATTCGCCAATTGCAAACATCGGCCAAATCATCATCCCTAAATACACGTTAAATGAAACAAGTTCACCAAGTGTCACCTTTGATTGAAATACAAGATATGCGCCGTACACTAAACCGATTAAATAACTAAGGCCAACAAGCATTTTCACCGTCGGCTGGAATAATGCATCAATTCTTGCTACTTTCATATTTTTTTCGTAGACGTCATCTCCTAAATGATGAAACCTTCCCACATCTGCATTTTCCTGTACGTATGCACGAATAACGCGCACACCAGCGATCGATTCAAGTACTTTATCATTCATATCTCCGAACGCATCTTGCGCAACTGTAAATCTCTCATGCAATTTCTTTCCATATATGTTCATCGCATACGCCATAATCGGAAGCGGTATAAGTGCCGCAAATGTAAGCTCCCAACTGATTGTAAATCCCATCATAAAGACAATCGTAAGCATATATAAACTCGAATCCACGAGCGTTAATATACCGAAACCAGCTGTCATAGCAATTGCTTTTAAATCATTTGTCGCTCTCGCCATTAAATCACCAGTACGATTTTTATGATAAAACGTCGGTGTCATCTTAAGTAAATGCCCCATAAATTTAGAGCGCATCGTCTTCTCCAGTACGAATGCTCCCCCAAACAATTGATGTTGCCAAACGAAAGTAAGACCATATCCAATTACCGTAACCCCTATTAAAATAAGAATAAATTGCATAATCGCTGCATTCGTTAACGTTCCTGTTTTTATATTATCAATCGTAACCCCTAACACTTTCGGGGGAATGACTTCAACTATATTTACAATTAAAAGAGCTCCAATGGCGATACTATATCTCTTCCAATGCTCTTTAAAAAACCATTTTAACTTTAGTAATACTGATAACAATGTAACCTCTCCCTTCTCGTTCTCGTTTCACTCCCATTTCTTTACCCACTATCCAGATCCATCACATTTACATTTCGTAATCCATACAATCTCATCACATTTTTCCACCTTCCAAAATTTTATATAGTAATGTGGAAAACAAAAAAAAGCATACCGCCGCTTGACGATATGCACAAAAATGCATAAAAGCGTACGTTACGATATACGCAACGTACGCTTTTTATAAGACAAAGATGCCTTATATATCCGCACGGGTTGCGTAATGATATGAATGTTTTCTGCCATTTAACAGAGCTAAGCCCATCACATTTACGATTACAATCATTACGCACACCCCCTTCATTTATTTTCCATTTATAATCTTACAACTTTATTGAGTATTCTGTCAATTGTTTTTTTACACAATGAATAAAAATATACGCTACATCATTTTGAAATAAGGGAATCTTCTGTAAGAAAGGGCATACAAAATAAAAAAAGAATAAGAAATCGTTTTCACAAACATTTCATTTGAAAAATGTTATCAAACACCCTACAATCACCTTATACTCACTCTTACAAGTTGCTATTTTAGGAGGACTAATCATGACAACTAGCAATACGTACAAATTTTATTTAGACGGAGAATGGAGAGAAAGCTCTTCAGGAGAAACAATCGAAATTCCATCTCCATACTTACACGAAGTAATTGGACAAGTACAAGCAATTACTCGCGGAGAAGTAGATGAAGCAATTACATCTGCAAAAGAAGCTCAAAAATCATGGGCAGAAGCTTCTCTACAAGATCGCGCAAAATATTTATATAAATGGGCTGATGAGCTCGTAAATATGCAAGATGAAATTGCCGATATCATTATGAAAGAAGTCGGTAAAGGATATAAAGATGCGAAGAAAGAAGTTGTTCGTACAGCTGATTTCATTCGTTACACAATTGAAGAAGCTCTTCATATGCACGGAGAAAGCATGATGGGCGATAGCTTCCCTGGCGGAACGAAATCTAAACTTGCGATCATCCAACGCGCACCACTTGGTGTTGTATTAGCAATCGCACCATTTAACTACCCAGTAAACTTATCTGCTGCAAAACTTGCACCAGCATTAATTATGGGTAACGCTGTTATTTTCAAACCAGCAACTCAAGGTGCAATTAGTGGTATTAAAATGGTTGAAGCACTACATAAAGCTGGCCTTCCAAAAGGTCTTGTAAACGTAGCTACAGGACGTGGTTCTGTAATTGGTGACTACTTAGTAGAACACGAAGGCATCAATATGGTATCGTTCACAGGTGGTACAAATACAGGTAAACATTTAGCGAAAAAAGCTGCAATGATTCCACTTGTATTAGAACTTGGTGGTAAAGACCCTGGTATCGTTCGTGAAGATGCTGACTTACAAGATGCTGCAAACCATATCGTAAGCGGTGCATTCTCTTACTCTGGTCAACGTTGTACAGCTATTAAACGTGTACTTGTACACGAAAACGTAGCAGATGAGCTTGTTAGCTTATTAAAAGCGCAAGTAGCTGAACTATCAGTTGGATCTCCAGAACAAGATAGCACAATCGTTCCATTAATCGACGACAAGTCTGCTGACTTCGTTCAAGGTTTAGTTGACGACGCTGTAGAAAAAGGTGCAACAATTATTATCGGTAACAAACGTGAGCGTAACTTAATTTACCCAACATTAATCGACCACGTAACAGAAGAAATGAAAGTTGCTTGGGAAGAGCCATTCGGCCCAATCCTTCCAATCATCCGTGTTTCTTCAGATGAGCAAGCAATTGAAATTGCTAACAAATCAGAGTTCGGCTTACAAGCAAGTGTCTTCACAAAAGACATTAACAAAGCATTTGCAATTGCTAACAAAATCGAAACTGGTTCTGTTCAAATTAACGGACGTACAGAGCGCGGCCCTGACCACTTCCCATTCATCGGTGTAAAAGGTTCAGGTATGGGCGCACAAGGTATTCGTAAGAGCCTTGAGTCTATGACACGTGAAAAAGTAACTGTATTAAACTTCGTTTAATCTTATATGTAGAAGCTGATCTAGTTTTAGATCAGCTTCTTTTTATATCAAATAATTATCCATTCCTAATCACAAACTCTTCCCTATAATCTGATTATTACTATATCCATTGACGTATAAAAATTCATTTGTTACTCTTAAAGACGTTAATTTAATATTTAAATCCTCATTCGTATCTCGGTGAGGTAGAGGTTGCAGTCATTAAAAGTATCATTTCAGGAGATGTAGTGGCATTGATGAAGGAATGAGAAAGGAATGATTGCCGAAGTAAGTCGTGTCCACCATGCACACTTGCTGGGTCTGCATTTAATAAGTGCAGAACTGTCACAAACGTTTCGTTTGTGGAGAGCTATCGAGAGGTATGTCGTGGGTTTCTTATAAGATAGAAAGCATGTAGCGGCAAATTACGTGCTTTTTTTGTTTTGTTTGGGACTTCTCTTCTCTACTAAGAAGACATACATATCTCCTCGCTTGACTTGGTTATACTAACTTTGGAGGTATTTTCTATGCAACAAAAAAAATGGGGCTTTTGGGTATTAACAGCTTTCGTTGTCGGTAACATGGTTGGCGCTGGTATTTTCATGGTGCCAAGTACGTTGGCACAAACAGCAAGCCCTCTCGGTGTCACTTTAGCTTGGTTAACAACAGGGTTTGGTGTTTTAATGCTAGCTCTTGTTTTCGGTAATTTAGCAATTCGTCGTCCTGATTTAACGACAGGACCACAAAGTCATGCATATGCTTTATTCTCAACACCAAAAAAGAAAAAAATGGCTGGTTTCAGTATGGTATGGGGATATTGGGTAGCAAACTGGGCAAGTAACGTTGCCATCATTACATCATTTGCGGGATATTTATCACTCTTCTTCCCAATTATGAAAGATACACGACTACTATTTTCAATTGGTTCTTTTAACATAGAAGTCGGAAAACTAATTACATTTACGATTTGTTCCATCTTACTTTGGGGAACTCATATTATATTAACAAACGGTGTAAGCGGGGCTGGAAAGCTAAACTTCTTAGCAACAACAACGAAAGTAACTGGATTCCTTTTATTCATCGTCGTTACGTTATTTGCATTCGAAGCTTCTAAGTTTGGACAATGGTACACACCGATGATCGATAAATCAGGTGTATCACACGGCCTTCTTTCACAAGTAAATTTAGCTGCTCTTACAACACTTTGGGCATTTATCGGAATTGAATCAGCAGTACTTTTATCAAACCGTGCTACCTCTCCTAAAACAGTAAAACGCGCAACGGTTGCGGGATTACTTATTACAGTTGCGATTTACTTAGGAATTACAATTTTAACAATGGGTGTACTTCACGTTGATAAATTACAAGCTTCTGAACGTCCATTAGCAGACGCATTAAACGCTGCAATGGGGCATGGCGGCGGGAAACTGATGGCATTACTTGCTCTTACTTCCCTATTCGGTTCTATCTTGGGCTGGATTTTATTAAGCTCAGAAGTACCCTATCAAGCTGCAAAAGAAGGTTTCTTCCCTTCCTTCTTTACGAAAACAAATAAAAAAGGAAGTCCAATTTACTCATTACGATTAACAAACATTATGTCACAAGTGTTCTTATTCTCAACACTATCCGGAACAATTGCGGAAGCTTATACATTCGTTATTACCGTATCAACACTAGCCTACCTCATTCCATATCTCGTTTCACCAATCTTCCAGTTAAAACTAGTCGCAACTGGTGAAACATATAAAAATGAAATGCGGGCAAGAATTACAGATGGCATAGTCGCAGTAATCGCACTTTGTTACGCACTATGGGTTATTAAAACCGGCGCATCCGACATAAAAACGTTCCTTCTCGGAATTGGTTTATTCGTAATCGGATTTGCTTTCTATCCATTAATGAATCGTGATGAGAAAAAAAATAAAGAAAAGAAAAACGGGCAAGTTGCATAACGCAATTTGCTCGTTTTTTCTTTTGTAAAACATATATAATAGAACAAAGAGGTGAAAAACATGTCAATTGAATCACTATGGAGCAGTCGCTTCCAACAACATATGCAAAATATCATTACATACTTTGCACGTATGATTAACGGTTTACTATATAGCTTTATCTTCGTTGCCTGTATAGGTGCTTACTATTACGCAAAGTTTCTTAAGACAGCTCCTTCTAAAGGACTATCTTTATTACTTATTACAATCGTCCTAACAGTGATTATAACGAGATGTCCTATCCGTACATTTATTCAAAAACCTGATGCTGTCTATTTGCTTGCATTAGAAGAGAAACTAACGTCTTATTTTAAAAAATCTCTTCTATATAATTACATCATTCAGCTTTTCCCATTATTATTTACGTTCCTTATTCTCGTTCCACTTGCCCTGCAATCATTACAATTAACTGTACCTTTCTTATGTACAATCTTTATCGTTTTAATGATTACGAAAGCTTGGAACATGTACATACATTGGATGTGGCGTGATAGCCATGAAAAAAACATATGGTTCATTATTCGTATTGCTTGTAACGCCCTAATCATTTACATGCTATTTTACTCGGCACATGTTCTCATATTAGGCGGATTGCTCTTACTACTTGCTTTCCTACTTCTATACACGAAAAAACAGCCTACAAAACGAATACCGTGGGATTACATAATCGAGCAAGAAGAAAAAATGAACGTTCGTTTTTATCAATTTGCTAGCATTTTCACCGATGTTCCACAACTAAATAAGCAAGTAAGTAAAAGAAAATGGCTTACAAATTGGATTGAACCTTTATTACATAAAAAACGAGCAACTTTCTTCTATTTACATACACTAGCATTTTTACGCGGGAATGATTATTTCGGTATATATATTCGTTTAGGGTTGATCGGTGCCTTCGCCTTATATTTTATACCAAACATATACGTAAAAGGCGCTATCGCTTATATCGTCCTATATATGATTTCTATGCAGCTCCGTTCCCTGTGGAAATATTTTTCGGGAAATATTATTGTAGCATTATATCCAATTGATACTGAAAAACGAATGAATCAATTTCTTCACTTAATCTTTATATTGCTAAGCATTCAACTCATTGTATTTTCAATTGTTATACTCATTGCTACAAGTCAATTTTTACATAGCCTTATCATTATGATTGTCGGGTTACTCTGGATCAAATGTATTATTGTACCAAAAACGAAGCAACGCGTTTCCTCGTTTTAACGAAAGGGATTATCATAAAAGCCAAGGAGAAAATAAATTCTCTCCTTGGCTTTTTTATTTTTCCTCCTCAAACAAGAATCATCGGCACAATCGATATTTTATAATTTTACATATAAAAACGATAATACATGTTTACGTCCTAATAAAAAGGGTATGTATTAAATTAACAGGGCAAAGGAGGTGCCTATATTGTGAATAAGAAAATGGAGCAATTGGAACATCACATTACAGATAATCAATGCAAACATGCTTTAACAACAAACCAAGGAGTAAAAATAGCCGAGGATGAATTTTCTTTAAAGATGGGCTTAAGAGGCCCAACCTTAATGGAGGATTTCCACTTTCGCGAGAAAATGACCCACTTTGATCATGAACGAATTCCTGAAAGGATTGTTCATGCGCGCGGAGTTGGCGCACATGGTTATTTTCAGCTTTATGAATCTTTAGAGGCATATACAAAAGCAGATTTTCTTACTAACCCTTCAAAAAAAACACCTGTATTTGTACGGTTCTCGACCGTTCAAGGCTCTAAAGGATCCAATGACACAGTAAGAGATGTGCGCGGATTTGCCACAAAATTTTATACAGATGAAGGTAACTATGATTTAGTAGGTAATAATATGCCAGTATTCTTTATCCAAGATGCTATTAAATTTCCTGATTTTGTACATGCAGTTAAACCAGAGCCACATAATGATATTCCTCAGGGAGCTAGTGCTCATGATACATTTTGGGATTTTGTTGCGCATAATCCCGAGTCTACTCATATGGTTATGTGGCAGATGAGTGATCGCGCAATTCCGCGTAGTTTACGAATGATGGAAGGTTTTGGAGTTCATACATTTCGACTTATTAATAAAGAAGGAAAAGCCCACTTCGTAAAGTTTCACTGGAAACCTACCCTAGGGGTTCATTCATTAGTATGGGATGAGGCTCAAAGGATTGCTGGGAAAAATCCTGATTTCCATCGTCAAGATTTATACGAAGCAATTGAAAAAGGCGATTATCCGGAATGGGAGCTTGGATTACAGTTAATTCCGGAAGAAGATGAGCATGCATTTGATTTTGATATTTTAGATCCAACGAAACTATGGCCTGAAGAAGAAGTTCCTGTAAAACTAGTTGGTAAAATGACACTGAACAAAAATGTTGATAACTTCTTTGCCGAAACGGAACAGGTAGCTTTTCACCCTGGCCATGTCGTACCAGGTATTGATTTTTCAAATGATCCTCTTCTGCAAGGAAGATTGTTCTCCTATACAGATACACAATTATCTCGTTTAGGAGGTCCTAATTTCCACCAAATTCCTATTAACCAGCCTGTATGTCCTTTTCATAATAATCAACGTGATGGTATGCATCAAATGCAGATTCATCGCGGTCAAACAAGCTATCATCCTAATGGCTTAAATAACAATCAACCAGCAACCGTCCAAGCCGAACAGGGCGGATATGAACATTATCAAGAAAAGGTTGATGGACATAAAATTAGGGGGCGCAGTAAAAGCTTCCTTAACTTTTATTCTCAGGCTAAACTTTTCTACAATAGTATGAATGCTATTGAAAAGCAGCACATAAAAGACGCATTTTGCTTTGAAGTTGGGAAGTGCAAATCAGACATGGTGAAGGCAAATGTAATTGCTCTTTTAAACCACGTCGATCGTCAATTAGCAAAGGAAGTCGCTAACATGATTGGAGCTCCCTTGCCTAAGGAAAATCAAGAAATAAATTCGGATGCAAAATCACCTGCACTCAGCATGTCCAATACTATTTTTAAAGCTGATTCCAAAAATGTGGCAATTCTATTAAATGGCGATCCAAGCATTTCCCTTCTGTTCGAATGGATTCAAGCTTTTGCACAGCACCGAATTAACTATGGCATCATAGATAATAAAATTCATCATTTCAATGATTCTATTAAAGTAACGGATACTTATACAACAGCAGACTCCTCACTTTTTGATGCAGTCTTAGTGTTTAGTAGTGAATCTGTCATTAAACCCCCTGTTTTAGAATTTGCAGAAACTACTTTTAAACACTTTAAACCGATAGCCTATGTCCTTAGCGACCCTCATGCTTTAGACCATAGTAAGGTTAAACTGGATGGAGCAGGAGTTTACAACTTAACAGATACTTCAATTGAATCATTTATAGAAAGCATTTCCCAAGGACGATTCTGGAACCGATAATATAATGTAAGGAGCGGATTAGAATGAGTAAAAAAATTGCTACTTTAATAACAGATTATTTCGAGGACACAGAATACACAGAGCCCGCAGAAGCTTTTAAACAAAAGGGATATGAATTAACAACTATTGAAGCAGAAAAAGGTAAAACGGTACACGGTAAACAAGGAAAAAGTGAAGTTGTAATTGATAAAGGTATCGATGATGTTTCTCCAGAGAACTTTGATGCCCTCTTCATACCAGGCGGATTTTCCCCAGATATACTTCGTGCAGATGAACGTTTCGTTCGCTTTAGCAAAGCATTTATGGATGCGAAAAAACCTGTTTTTGCTATTTGTCACGGACCCCAATTACTCATCACTGCACAAACACTTGAAGGACGCGATGTGACTGGATATAAATCCATTGCGGTCGATTTGAAAAATGCCGGCGGAAATTTTCATGACAAAGAGGTTGTCGTATGCCAAAATCAGCTAGTAACAAGTAGACAACCGGAGGATATCCCAGCGTTTATTGAAGAATCATTGCGTATATTAGGATAGTTATTAGAGGTTAACCAAAATAGCTGTTTAGCTACTTTGGTTAACCTTTTTATTTGTATGAAAATTAAAAAGGAATATCATTTTTAATGACCTGTGGATTCCTCCCTTCTTCGTCCCCAAATTTCTAATCACTTTTCATAGGCATTTCTCATATAGTGAAAATGACTATACGATTCCTATCCATAAGTTAAATAATAATTTTACACATATATAAATACAAAAGATGGGAGCCTTAATTATGAATAACAATCCACCTTCAACGCCCCCAAATCCAACGGAAACGAATAATAATGAAGTAAGCTTACAAACGTTACGCGTTATTGGGCTTATTGTACTAATTAGTGGCTACATATTAGTAGCTCTTTCTGAAGTAGGAACGTTAAAAAATCTTTTACTACAGCCTAGTACTACTCCAAATTTAGCTGAAGTTGATCCGTTTTAAAAATTATATAAAAAGCGAGTCCAGTTCGTTCGCTTTTTATATAGTTTTACCCAATCTGAGAAACCTCTCTCTCATCCTCATACTTCTCTTTCCCAATCGCCTTCATAAATAATAAAATACTGCTCATACCAACGATAAAGTACAGAGCACTCATGCCCCAAGATGCAATAAATGACCCCAACATAACACCCAATGCTCCGTTCATTTTTGCCACTTGAAAGACCATTCCGTTAATCGCCATATATGAACCTCTTGCCTCATTCGGCACCATATCTGCCATAATAGATTGACGAACTGGTACATACATCATCTCACCTACCGTTTGGAAAAGCCCTGCAATTAATAAGACCCATAAACTATTGCTCGTTCCGAGTATTGTAAATCCAATTGTGTAAATGAATAAACCTACATATAAAATTTTCAAATCGTTGAAGCTTTTTAGCATTTTAATAAGAAGTGCTGAACATAACACAACTAAAATTGTATTCTCTGCTGAAATCCAGCTCAACATTCGAATACCTGTTAAATCAAACGTAAAACCATTCCCGAATAAAAAGTGCACTGTTTCAAATTCCTGCTGCAAACGTACCCCTAAATAATTATTAATTTGAAACTCTAAAGATAATGTACATATACTTGCTGCGCAAAAAATTAAAAACGTTCTATCTTTCATCACGACTTTATAACTATCCGCCATATCTTTTAATACATTTTTCTTCTCTACTATTTTTCGTGCTACATACACTTCTTCCATATATACAGCCATCACATATAAAGTAATAATTGCAATAACTGTTAATCCGATAAACAATTGTAATCTATAGTTTTCAAATAGTAATCCGCCAAATATCGCTCCAATTGCAATAGATAAATTAATCGCCCAGTAGTTAATGCTATACATCACTTTTCGATTTTCAGGTGTACTCACATCGATTAACATCGCTTCCGTCGCTGGATTCATAAGTCCAGACCCTAAACTATTCACTAACATAAACACAAATGTTAGCCACGGTGAATCTACATAATCCGAATTTGCAATCCCCATACAAGCGATTGAAATGGCTTGTATACTTTGACCGATAATCATTACTTTTTTACGACCGAGCCGATCCCCAACATACCCACCGTATAGACCAATTACTAATGAAGCTATTACATTAATGAGTAGTAACGCACCAGCAATCGCACTACCTAACTTTATTGAAAAGTAAATCGCCATAAATGGAAAAATCATCGTGGACACAGTACGTGTTAAAAACGAAGTTATAATTCTAATTTTTATATTTCGATGCATACTCCAAAATCCCATTGTTTCCCCCTCCTTATGCTTACTTATTTTACTTTGAAAAAGAGGAAGAAAAAGGTTAGAATATTCTAAAGAGTTTCCCCTTTTATTATATAAGGAAGTGTATATATGAAAATTATGGACTATTACATTAGACTAAGACTACACGCACAAGATCAACAACATATCCGAAATAGCTTACAAGAATTAGCGAATATGTTATATTGCAGTACGAAAAACGTAAAAATTTTATTAAAGAAGATGAGTGAGGAGCAATTAATTCGCTGGACTCCCGGGCGAGGCCGCGGGAATAAAACGGAAATCCTATTTATACATAATTTCGTAGAAGCGATTGAGTCCTATACAGATGAACTGTTAACGCAAGAAAAGTTAAAGGATATTTTTCTTCTTTTAAAAGAGCCCCTACCCTTTGCACTTCAAAAAAAAATAGAAAATAAACTACATCATCATTTTGGATACGAACCTTCAAATGATATGTATGACATATTAAAGATTCCTATATCAAGAAAGATATTCCCATTAGATCCGGCTTTTGTGGCTGTAACTACAGAGAGCCATCTTACGAGTCAAATTTTTGACACGTTAGTCGTTTATAACGATGTTACTGAAAAAATGGAACCACACATTGCACATACGTGGGAATTAAGTGAAGACGGGCTTACGTGGACCTTTTATTTACGAAAGGATATACATTTTCATAACGAAACAGTTTTAACTTCTAAAGATGTACAATTTTCATTTGAACGATTAAAGCAAGTTCACTCTCCTTTCGAATGGTTAACAGAAGAAATTGTTCAAATCGAAACACCATCACCACTACAAATACGGTTCCATTTAGCAAAACCCAACTTTTTTTTCTTACACTATGTAAGTTCCATGCAACTAGCTATTTTGCCGCGTGATGCTAGTATTCAAAATCATCATTATGTAGGTACTGGACCTTTCAAACTTGCTCATTACACTGAAGACAATATCGTACTCGAAGCGTTCACCCATTATTTTAAAGAGCGTGCGTTACTAGACCGTATTGAATTTTGGGGTATTCCTGATCATGTGCAAATAGATGCTGATTATGAACTACCAAATGAAGAAGAAAATGAAAGACATGATATACAAATAGAAGAAATAGGTTGTATTTATGCTAGCTTCAACTTTACAAAACCTGGTCCTCATCACGACATGTACTTTCGAAAAGCTTGGAGAGAACTATATGACGTTGAAACGATACTTCGTAGCATAGAGGGTAGACGGACAATTGCTGCATCAAGCTTTTTCCCTGAAAGAAGCCGCAAAGCTACTAAAAGGTCCTACTCTTTAGAAAAAGCGAAAGAGTATTTAAAAAAGAGCACCTATAATGGCGAAACGATACATATTTACTTCTTCGCATTTAAAGATAGTGCAAATGACGCACATTTCCTAAAGGAACGTTGCGAACAATTAGGAGTACACGTAGAACTTCATCCATTTCTCGTTTCAGATTATATGGATCATTCTATCGATAAACACGCCGATATTATTTTCATGGGAGAAGTGTTTGCTGCCGATCATGAACTTGCATTCTTAAATGTATTTAAAAATAAAAGTTGCTTCGTAAATAGGTTCATGGACCCGCACTATGAAAACCAAATTAACTGTTTACTTGATACATTTTTATTAGAAGAAAATAAAGAAAAACGCTATGAGCTCATGTATGAGATCGAAGAATTTATACAAGCAGAACACATCATTTTATTTAACTATCACGTTTTAAAGAGAAAAACATATCCCTCTTCCTTAAAAAACGTAACAATTGATTCATTCGGCTGGGCAAATTTTGCGAAATTATGGATACAGCCATCCATGCCTTAAAATGTGAGTTTTTATAAAAGGAGAGGAACCATGAAAAGCACCCTAGAAAAAAGACTTTCTTATCTATACACAGGTGAGTTATTTTCAGTCATTACTTTTATTTTCACAAGTTACTTACTTAATTATGCTTATCCTACGTTACATTTATATTCCCTATATTCTTTTTGGGGATCATTTCTTCTTTTAGAGTTTATCTTATTGCAAGGAGTAATTTACTGGTACGTAAAATGGAAACGAATAAAAAAAGAGAAAACATCTGTTACCCCTATTAGGGTGGTTCAATATTTAAAAATACTTCAAAAGATAAATATAGCATTCATTATCACAGGATTTATTACGTTTACTATTGATTTTATAATTTGGTATCCCCACTTACCTTTAGGCGGGCTATCATTCACTCTATTTATTTATATTTTCGCATTACTTGAGTACATTAACTATTATCATACTCAGCTTTCATACGATAACATCCCTGATATTAAACATTTAATCAAATCAAAAAAACTAAAACAGTCCTGTATAAGTAAAGATTTTCAACGTATTTCATGATAGAGAAGGTACTACATCCTTAGTAGTACCTTCTTCACATACTATTATTTAATTACTCCATCTAAGTGATCTTTCAAGTTCAATACATATTGCTCAATATTCGGATTCTTCACCACATCATAACAAGCAAAGCTCTTTAACGGACTCATGCCAAGAAACTTTTGCACGCGGTGTAAATGGCTAAGCGTTGACTCTAAACTTTCCCCTTCAAAGAACTTCGTCTTATCTCCAAACGCCTTTTCAGGTGCATTCCAAGTTGTAGAAAACATATACTGCTTCTCTTTTAATAAACCACCTGTTCCATATTCATCAGCACCTTTAAAGAACAAACCATATTCATATACTTCATCCATATACGTTTTAAATAAGCCCGGTACACTAAACCAGTAAATCGGTGTTTGATAAATCACAACATCGGCCCATAAAAACTTCTCTTGTTCTTCTTTAATACTATAGCCATCTTGAATCGTTGTTGTTTTCACATGATGCTTCTCACTTAATACCGTTACCATACAATCAACTAACGTTCTATTTAATCGTCCTTCTTTCGTACCGTATTTTTCATGTCCATTTATAATGAATATATTTTTCATCGCTTTTCTCTCCCTTATTTTACTCCTCGGCTATTAACCCCAGTTGCTGTTTCAGCGTAAGATTATCTTCTAAATGCCAGTCTTCCGTTATCTTTCCGTCTTTCACATGTAAAATATCAATTGCAAAAAAATTGATTTTCTTATCCTTATGCGTTCCTGTAAAAGAAAGACGAGCTGTTACTTTATCACCGACGACTAATAAATCTTCAATCTCGCAATGTATATTAGGAACGACTTTACGAAAATTTTGTGCCGCAAACTTTAATCCTTCAGTGCCTTGTGGTCGCCCTTTCGGCAATGTATTATCGGAAAAATTTTCAGAAACAGTTTGCAGAATAAGTTCCTCCTTACCTGTATCCCAAAATGCATAAAAACGCTGCGCTGCATGAACCATTTCGGTCGCTTCCTTTTTACTTAGTAAGGGATCAATTGTCATTGCTTTTGGCTTCGGCATTTCTTTTAATAACTGGATTTCCGTTTTTTGTTCCCCGCTACATGCTACAAGTACAATACAAACAACAAACAAACTAAGGAATCCAAACAACTTTTTTATCCCCATGAAAATCACCTCCTCCTTCATACAAACCCTTTGTATTTCGTATTTCTATTGTATATGCACTAACTTCCTTTATGGAAGTAGTGATATTTTTTTCATATAGTTACCAAAAGTATAGTTTTGTGATACTATAAAGCAAATTCATCCAAAAAAATTTTATGGAGGCTAGTTCCATGAACAATATAGATCCAGTTGAATTAACGAAAGGTTTACCTGGCATACCTTGTCCTATCGCTAAAACACTTGACGTAATTCGTACAAAATGGACGTTTTTAATCATTCGCGACCTTCTTATCGAAGGAACATTACGCTTTAGTGATTTACAAAAATCAATGGACGGGATTAGTCCGAAAACATTATCACTTCGCCTAAAAGAATTAGAATCTCAAGGTATTATAACGAGAAAAGTATATCCAGAAGTTCCGCCTCGTGTAGAGTACACATTAACGGATAAAGGAAAGCAATTAGAGAGGATTTTCATTGAATTAAAACGGTTTGGATTAAGCTTATAAAGTGAAACTTTAATCAGTGGGGGTTTTCTTCATCCCCCACCTAAATTCTTTGCTTTCAGTGAATTTTGAGGTGGGGGTCTTACTGCCCATTAAAGCGGGATAAAACAAAAACCCCTTACCGTCGTAAGGGGTTTTATTACTTCGCAAAACTTTCAGCTAGCTGTTTCTCTCTCCACATAAATGTAATGCCGAGACCAACTATTAAAACAACTCCTGAAAATGCATATGGATAATGAATATTCATATCAAATAATATTCCGCCCATCGCTGGCCCTGCAATATTTCCTAAACTCGTATAAGTCGAGTTCATACCAGCAACGAATCCTTGCTCTTTTCCAGCTGCTTTTGATAAAAACGTCGTTAAAGCTGGACGAAGCAAATCAAATGCTAAGAAAATGAAGCAAGTAACGAGAAGTACAATCCAATAATTAAAGACTACAGTTGAAACAAACGCTAATACTGCACCTACAATTAAACATATTTGAATTAACACTTTTTCACCGAACATATCAACCAATTTACCAAACATAAATACTTGCACAACTACCCCAAAGATGGAGCTAATCGTAATAATTGCCGCAATATCTTTCGGTGTGAATCCAAACTTATGATCAGAAAATAGACTAAACACAGTTTCATACGCTGATAATCCGAATGCGAGTACAAATACGATAATAAATGCAATTGCATACATTGGATGTAATGATTTCTTTAAATCACCAATAAAACTTGATTCTTTCGTGTTAGCAGAAATCTCTGCAAGTTCTTCTTTCGTTAACGGTTCTTTTAAAATAAAGATCGAAATTACACATGCTATAAAGGCAATTGCTGCTGCAACGAAAAACGGCACACGTATACCATACTCTGCAATAAATCCGCCAATTCCAGGTCCTATAATAAAACCCGTACTAATCGCTGCTGATAAATACCCCATCGCTTTTGGACGTTCCTGCATAGATGTAATATCCGCAACATATGCCGTAACACCAGGCATAATAAACGCCGCACTAATTCCGCCTAACACCCGTGCTGCATAAAGCATCCACACATCTTTTCCTAATCCAAAAAGAAGTTCTGAAACACCAAAAATAAATAATCCAATGATGATCATTTTCTTCCTACCGTAAAGATCGACCCACCGGCCTGTAATAGGTGACGTAATGAGCTGAGCCATTGCGAATACTGCAACGAGATAACCCATCGTCTTCCCTGTTAAACTCATGTCATTCATAAAGGACGGCATAACCGGAATGATTAATCCAATCCCTAAAAAAGCGATAAATATATTACTCAAAAGAATGACCAATACCATCTTTTGTTCTTTTATCGGTTTCTTCACTTTTTAACACCTCTTCCCGTAAGTTCCTCAAAAAAATAATGCCCAAGAAGCTTTTTCTTTATCCTGCTATTTGTGGGCTAATCATGAGTAGAGATGCCCACTCATTAGAATTTCACTCTATCCTTCCACACATACATACGCATTAGGTGAATGACTATCATTCAGTTTTCCTCAAAAATGAACCTACCTTTTCAGACAGGTTCATCTTACTACTTCTTTATATGTAGTGCATGTGTTAAAAAATCTAGTACTTCTGCCTTTTGTAGCTCGACTTGCTCTTCATCTTTATGATCATATAAATAAACTTGTTCTGCTGCTGATTCAACAAGGGCGATAAATAACTTCGCTGTTCGCTCTGCGTGAACCGAATCACGAATTTCACCAGCTTCTTTCGCCTTACTTAAAAATTCGCTTAGCCACATATAAAGAGGCTCATACACAGCTTCCCATTCTTTTATATGTTCTGTAGATGCAAGACCCGCATACATTAAAGCTTGTATTTCACGATATTCCGCTATAAAGTGAAACACCGCATCTATTACTTGCGTCACTTTACTTGAGAAAGGCGCATCATTTTGCACTTTTTCTTTCACTGCAAGTATCATCTTTTCAACCATCACTTCTGCTATTGCAGGCATAACAGATAACTTAGAAGGAAAATATAAATAGAAAGTTCCTTGTGCAATGCCAGCCAATTTCACGATATCAGAAATCTTCGTTTTTTCAACGCCCTTCTCCTGAAACACTTCAATAGCTGCATAGACAATTTTTTCTTTTTTATTCATCATCTAAACCCTTTCACACACATATTGAATGACTGTCACTCATTTTATAAGATAATCGATTGTACTGTCAATGATAGTGAATTCTAAGAGGAAATCATTTTTTAATAATAAAAATCTCCTAATAAACCATTAGGAGATAAAATACAATATATCTTTAAGAAAGAGCCTTCAATCCTGTCACTCCGCATACAATAAGAGCCACACTAATGATACGTGCTTTACTTTTCGACTCACCAAATAGGAACATGTTTAATAAAACGGCTCCTGCTGTTCCAATACCAATCCAAACCGCATACGCGACACTTACTTGTAAAAATAAGAAAGATGTATACAAGAATGCAAAGGATGTAGCAAACCCGCCTATATAAATCGCGCCATTTGCTAACGTCTTTTCTTTACTATACATTTTCAGACCGATCACACCGACTATTTCACTAATTGCAGCACAAAATACGAAAAACCAACCCATCTTTAAGCAGCTCCTTCCACAGTTTCTTCTTTATTATCAGCTAACTTTAAACCGATAACGCCAGCTACAACCATCACGATAAAGAATAACTTTCCTACACTGAAACTTCCGCCGAAAAGGAATACATCCATTAAGAAAGTCCCTACCGTACCAGCTCCGGCAAAAATGGCATATACAGTGCCTGTCGCAAGATGTTCACACGCTTTAGAAAGGAAGTGAAAATCAACAGCGATAACTCCTAAAATAATAATCCAATGCCACCAAGTATCGGCTGTATTAAAACCAAACACCCAAAAAATTTCAAAAATACATGTTAATATGACATATAACCAAGCTCTATTTTTCATACCTCTCACCTCTTATGACTGACTATCAGTCATTTTTGTTTTAAAAAAATATACTCCTTCATCACTACTATATATAAAGTGAAACTTTAATCAGTGGGGGTTTTGTTCATCCCCCACTGATTATTAGTTGAACCAATCGGGCTTTTACGGGCAGTTGATCCTCCACCTAACTTCTTTGCTTCCGCTGAATTTTGAGGTTTGGGTCTTACTGCCCGTTAATGCGGGATAAACAACTATCATCCTCATTTACCATTATATTTGTTCCATTTCCAAGCTAACCGCATTCTGCCACACGAAAATGACTGAATGTCATTCATGTATATATTGTACATGAATATTTTAAAAACTGTCAATGCCGAAAGATTATTTAAAATTTCTTTCATCCGATTTGTATATTTCCTAATAACCTGTCAATACTGCTAGTAACATAATATTTTCTCCACTCCCCCTTGGAGAGATCCCTTTAATAGAGCAGTTAGCTTGTGCTAGTTGCTCTTTTTATTTTTCATCTTTCATAATCCAATTCAATCGCATATTCACTTGATCCAAAATAAATATTTGCTTATGCAATACTATCACGATATTCCTCAATATGAATTCCCGAAAAGTCATTTCAGATTCATTTTAGATCTGATTTTCTTCGTTCTAAATCCGTAATAAGTTGTTTAATTTATTCAGATTTCAAGATGCACATCCTTTTCTACAAAATAGCATTTTCATTCGATTCCCATTTCACTTTTTTGTTCTACAATTCGATATGCAATATTTCATATTTCATTATCGCAATATCACTTTATTAACCATCTTTTTATATAAATGAGTTCCTATTATGCGTTAAATCAACATTTGTAATTTAATTCCTTATTTAAATCATCTGGATTTTATTTTTAAACACTATATTCGGATAATTATATTGGAATTTCCTGTTCTACACATCCAAATACATCTTGTGTATTATATAGGAGAAGAGTAATTAAAAGACTTACTCTTTGCTATTGAGGGAAGAGCCTGAGAGCCATATCAGGCTCTTCTTCGTTTATGTACCTTGTATTAAGATGCGATTTTCAGTAAAAAATCACATTCAAGAAATCATAATTTATCTACTATGAAAATATAAACACTAAATTTTCACATCCAATTTACCGAGCAGTTAGCTTTTGCTAGCTGCTCTTTTTTATTTTCCAGCACACTGTGAGATTAAATCCATTTTTATCATATATATGTTTTCTATTTATTTTCCAAAGAGGCTTTGTATGCAATAATTTTATTCTCAAGCATCTTTTCTGTAATGACTAAGTTTTCTCTTTGAATCTGAATAGATTTCCTATGATCTTCTAGGAGCTGTAAACGAGCTTCGGTTGTATGCTCCCCTTCTAAATATAACCTAGCGTATTCTCTTATTTTCGCTATTGGCATTTGCGTTTGTTTTAATTTCATGACAAACTGCAACCACTTTATATGTGACTCTTCATACATTCGATTCCCATTTGTATCGCGATTTGCAATTAATATATTTTCTTTTTCATAATAACGTAGTGTATGTGTACTCACTCCTATTAATTTAGCCGCCTCGCTAATTGTGTACATACTCTAACTCCCTCCACGTGCTTACCCGCATATATTTTATAGCCTTATCAACTTCATAAAAAATATTTGACTTAGAGTATACTCTAACAAATAAAATCTAACCATAATACTTTTATTTGAACTTAGGGGGATTTTATATGAAATACACTGTTATTACTGGTGCTAGTTCTGGAATTGGCTATGAATCGGCTTTAGCCTTTGCAGCTCGCGGAAAGAACTTAATACTTGTAGCTCGAAGACAAGAAGAATTAGACGGATTAAAATTAAAAATTAACGAAATGAATCCAGAATTGGATGTTGTTATTCGAAAAACGGATTTATCTATCACGGAAAATGTTTATAAGCTGTATGAAAGCCTACAAGCCTTTCAAATTGAAACGTGGATTAACAACGCCGGTTTTGGTAATTTCGCCTCCATTGCTGAACAAAATTTAAATAAAATAGAAACGATGTTACATGTAAATATAGAAGCACTAACAATACTCTCCTCTCTTTTCGTTCGAGATTATTCAATGGTTGATGGCACACAACTTATTAACGTTTCATCAGGCGGTGGATACACAATCGTTGCTGATGCTGTTACGTATTGCGCTACGAAATTCTATGTAAGTGCATTTACAGAAGGTTTATCTCACGAATTGAAACAACAAGGTGCAAAACTGCAAGCAAAGGTTTTAGCACCTGGTGCAACTGAAACAGAATTTGCAAAACGTTCATTTGATATTGATGAGTTCCAATACGATAATGTTGTACCGAAATTTCACACTGCAAAACAAATGGCACAATTTATGCTTGATCTTTACGATAGCGATAAAGTTGTAGGGCTTGTCGATGGTTCTACTTATAACTATGAGCTTAAAAACCCCATTTTTAATTTTGCAGTAAGAAAAACGAATTCAAGTTCTTAATTTCTCCTAAAATAAAAAGTCCCACTATTAATCAAATAATAGTGGGACTTTTTTCTCTCTGAAAATTTCGCCCAACATATCGAATCATCGCCACCTCATCACAATAATCAACTTTTGGACAATGTCTACAATCGATCCATACTTTCTCAGGTAACGCCTCTCTATTCACAAAATCAAACCCGCACTTTTGAAAAAATTCCGTTTCATATGTTAAAGAAATGACTCTACTCACTTTTATTTTCGCTGCCTCATTTATTACATGGTTCACTAACATACGCCCGATTCCTTTCCCTACATATGTATGCGAAACGACTAATGACCGGACTTCTGCAAGGTCCTCCCCTAACACATGTAAACCAGCAACTCCAACGATTTCTTCTCCTTCTTTCATAACATATAAGCATTGTAAATATTGATAGAGAGATAAAAGAGAACGCGGTAAAACAACTCCCTCTTTTGCATAAACTTCAATGAGACTATAAATTTCTTTCACATCACTCGTAACCGCATTAAAGATTTTCATATTATATCCCCTTGTCCCCTATATTAATATTTATAACCTAAAATGAATTTTAATACATAATTTTATATAATAATACATCTCTCTTTTCTCCCCGTCAATCACTTTATACAAACAAAAAACCAAGCAATCTAATCGATGCTCGGTTCCTCATTTCGGATCGGTAATACTGTCGAATATTTAATTTCACGAAGTGCTAAACTCGTCTGTATCCTTGTAATACCAAGCTTATTCAGCTTTCTAATAAAATGCTCCAGCTCTTTACGATCACGATTTGCAACTTTTAATAAATAATCATACTCTCCTGTTAAACAGTGACACTCTAACACTTCCGGCATCGATTCTAATTCTTTTTCCAACACGTCAAGTTTATCCGATTGATGAATATTCGTACTCATAAAAATGAAGCATAACAAATCAAAACCAAGCTTTTCTTGATTTAAAATGGCTACTTGCTTATCAATGAACCCTTCTCCATCTAATCTTTTTATTCTCGCATGCATCGCAGCTGGTGATAAATTAACGCGTCGCGCAAGCTCTGCATTACTTACTTGAGACTCCTTCTGCAATATATCTAAAATTTGTACGTCTAAATCATCTAACACTTTAATAACAGATGACTCCATTACAATTCCCCCTTTTTTCTTACCGATGATTATTCGAAAAAACACACCCTAACTTATTCAGAACTAAACCTTTTATTGTAAAGGGTATCTAAAACAAAATATTTTATTGACTTTTAACCATTATACAAAAGAATATATTACATAATAAAGAAAAATGCTAAAATTATTTACAATTCACATTGATTACAACAAAGGGGATTTTAGTATGCCTTATTTTTATGTCTTTTTACTATTACTAACGAGCTTATTATGGGGAGGAAATTTCGTCGTTGGAAAATCGCTCGTTAATCACGCGTCTCCGATGACACTTACAAGTTTAAGATGGATGATTGCGATCGTTTGTTTATTACCGATGGTTTGGTTTAAAGAAAAGAAAATCATTCCACCTCGTGCTGCAATACTTCCGTTAGTACTAATGGGGATTTCAGGGGTCGCTCTTTTTAACATCTTTCAATTTCTAGCACTAGAAAAAACATCCGCAACGAATGTAGGGCTTATTTCTACATTAAATGCGATTTCAATTGCACTATTTTCTGTCTTATTTCTAAAAGAAAAAGTAAATACACTTCAAATCCTATCCATGGTTCTTTCATTCTTTGGGGTTATTCTTGTCCTATTAAAAGGTAACTTTGCACTTTTATTTTCACTACATTTTAATAGCGGCGATTTATGGATGATTGCGGCTGTGTGTATTTGGGGAATCTATTCTGTTTGTAGTAAATGGGCAACAAAAACAACTACACCGCTCATGGCAACATTATACTCTGGTATTTTCGGCGTTATTCTATTACTACCATTTAACATAGGGAGCTTCACTGTTACAAACATAAATACTTCTTTCCTAACATCACTTTTATATACTGGGCTTATTTCCACAGTTCTTTGTATGGTGTTTTGGAATATTGGCGTGCAAAAATTAGGAGCTACGACATCCGGTATTTTTCTAAACTTCAATCCAATTTTCACAGCTATTTTAGCATTCCTTTTCCTCGGAGAAGAACTAACGTGGATACAAATTTTCGGGACAATGATCGTTGTGACGGGATGTTATTTATTTTCTCATTTCAAAACGGTTACTGTTCAGCCAACTAGAGCTTTAATGCGAAAACATTCTTAATCAAAAACATCGCCATCAAGGTGGCGATGTTTTTATTTACCTTTCATTTCTTTCACATACTGCTTTTCTTCTTCTGGCGATAAACGTTCCGTCGCTTTGCCGGTATCTCCACCTTGAATTTCCCACAAAAAGTTATGCTCCTCAACTGTTTGTGAAAAATCTCCTTTTTCCCATCTATTTATAATAGAAAGTAACCTCGTTTTATATTGAAAACCTATACTATTTTCAATATCTTTCTTTACGCTATAAATTTCTTTTGTTGTCATTTCTACAAATCCCCATTTCTCAGAGGATTTTACCTTTTGGTGTACCATTTTGTGCATAGTAGAAATAATTTCACCTTCGCTAACTCGTGGGGCTTCTTCTGCAACTTTCTTCTCCTTTTCGTTTGCCACTCGCTCAATTTGAATATTTTTATTCTCTTTTTCCACATATGCAAGCAATTTCTTTCCGCCAACTATAGACGTGATAATTACTATAATTGTAATACATATGCCTACAATCCATTTAAAAAGCATTAGCTCTTCATCGCTTCCTTAACAATATGACTATCTACATACTGCTTAAACTTCACGATTTTTCCGTTCTCCAGTTGCCATACATGAACAAACTCTGCTTCAAATGATTTTCCCGTTTCTTTATAAACTCCTGAATAAACACCTTCAGCAATAATTACATCTTTTCCGTTTACTTCATGGTACATATTTACACTCGCCTTAAAATCATCCCATTCTGATCCTAATCGGCTAAATACATTTTCCATTATTGCTTCTACACCTATATAAGTTCCCCCGTATGGGAATCCTTCTGCCTCTGTCCATTCTACTTTTTCAGAGAGGGCTTCTGCTAAATGTTTTGCATTCGAAGAAGCTGATCCTTCATACGTGCTTCGAATAATTTCTAAATTTGATTTAGGCATGTTACTTCCTCCCGTTTTATTTATTTTTTACACAAGTCGTAACCACCTCAGTTACAACCTGTGTAAAAAAATATTTATATTGTTTTATTCTTAATCAACTAGTTGTAATCATTATAGTTACAATTATGATTCAAGTCAACAATTTATAAATAAGTTTACTTCGCTTTCATTACTTTCTCTTTTACGAAACGATCTACATATCCTTCTGCTTTTACAACGAATAAATACGCACCCATTGCTAATAATGCAAGATCTAATTCATACCCTGGATTCTTTCCATCTCCTAATAAACCTGCTGCTCCATTTACCTTTACGATAGCCCCAGCTAAAATAAGAGCGAATAATAGTCCTACATATCTTACGCCTAAACCGATAATTAATAATATACCACCAACTAATTCAACTGTTGCTACGCCGTATGCAAGACCACCTGGTAAGCCGATGCTTGTAAACCATCCTGCTACGTTATCGATACCTGATTGAAACTTCGCTAAACCGTGCGCAAAGAATGTCACTCCTAACACGATACGAATAATTAAATTCCCAATATATTGGTTCATTTTGAACTCTCCTTTTTGTTTTGTTATGGTGAACTTTTATTCACAAGTCAAAACAATACGGTATTTCATTTCATTCGTCAAATACTTTTTTTAAGAAAACAAAAAACATTATCCCTTTTACGGATAATGTTTTCCTACAGAATAGTGCTAATTCAAGCTTTTACTCTATTGCACAAAAAAGTTGAAACATTTTTCCAGCGCCAACATACGGCAATAAAGACAAGTCCTCTTCTACAACCATGCCAACAACATTCACTTTCTCATCTTTAGGCAAATCATGTGTGGCAACTTGCATCTCTCCTGCATATCTACCGTACAATTCATTATCAATTGTAATGCTGCCTTTCTTTCTTGCAATTGTATGCATCGGCTTTAAAATCACTTTATTTCCTTCTCTTGATTCAACTGAACGAATGACATCACGAGCTGGATCTAGTCTATTTGTATGCACTCGCTCCACCACTTTTAACACTTCACTTTTCTCTATCAATGGCTCGTATCGCAGCGGAATAATTCCTCTACTCGCACTCGCTATCTCTTGTACACTTTCTATACTTCCGCTTATATCCCCGATTAACACCTTATCGACACCACAATCTTGTACAAGTTCTAAGTACGCTTCAAGTGGGCGCATATTGCGGTGCTTTTCTAACGTTGGTAAACCTTCACATAGCGGACCACGTTTTTCACCATCTCCCGGAATAAATGCCATCGTTTTTATTCCGCACTCATGTAAGTATTCGTTTTGTTTTTGTAAAAAGGACTTTGCTAGTCCTGTTTCTGGACGCGGATAAAAATTATGCCAAGCTTCTACATTCTCTACTTTTATATTTTCTATGATTAACTCTTTCCAAAATGAATCTGTAATCGTACTCGCATTTAAAGCTACTTTCATTTTATGAGATACGCGTACGATTTCTTTCGGCGTGATGCCGTAGTCCATTCTTAAGCCTGTAATGCCCCAGTCTAATAGCTCCTCCACATTTTCATACGTCATCCCTAAATGATGTAACGATTTTGGAGAAACATCGACCATTAATTCCATTTCATATTTGAGCGCTTGTTTCCCAAGTATTTGAATTAGCTCTTTGTACGTACCAGGATCATCTTCAGGAATGTGAAGTGATGTAAAAATAGATGAAAACCCGTTTTCCTTCGCTACTTTTAGCCACTCTTCTTGCTTCTTTACTCGTTCTTTTGAAAGATAAATTGAAACTCCTATCATATGAATCTCCCTTTCTATGAATAGAAAAAGAGAAAGGAATCCCTTTCTCTATATGTTTTCTGCCATTTCTTCTTTAAAGCCAAAGAAGTACGTAAAAATGAATCCGAAAGTATATGCCACTACTAATCCAAGGAAATATAATAAATATTTATTATCAGCAATTAACGGAATTAATGATAACCCTGATACACCGATTCCGAGTGCGGCTGTTTTCATAACTGCTTGGAATGCACCGCCAACTGCTGCACCTAAACAAGCTGTAAGAAACGGTTTCCCAAGTGGTAATGTAACCCCGTATAATAGCGGTTCGCCAATTCCTAAAAATCCAACTGGTAATGCACCTTTAATTACGTTACGAAGTCGTTTGTTTTTTGTTTTTACATAGATGGCAATCGCTGCTCCTACTTGCCCAGCGCCAGCCATTGCTAGTACTGGTAATAAAGGCGTTACGTGCGTTTGATTAATAAACTCCATATGAATTGGTGTTAAACCGTGATGCAATCCGACCATAACGAGAGGTAAAAATGTTCCAGCAAGTACTGCTCCCGCAAATGCGCCGCCAATACTTAAAATACCATTAATTCCGCTTGTAATTCCTTCAGATAAGAAACCTGCTACCGGCTGAATGGCTAACATCGTTACAATACTTACGACTAACACAGTAATGAGCGGTGTCACGATAATATCAACTGCATTTGGCACTGCTTTTCGAACTTGTCTTTCTACTACAACCATAAGCCATGCTGCAAAAATAACTGCAAACAATCCGCCCCGTCCGGGTACGAGCGCTTCACCAAATAATTTTACATTCGCCATCGCCGGGTTAAAAATTAAAATACCCGCAATCGCCCCAAGAACTGGTGTCCCGCCAAATTCTTTCGCTGTATTCCAGCCGACTAAAATTCCTAAGAATGTAAAGATACCGCCACCAATGAGTAGTAGCATTTGTAGCCACGTTGCATTCGGATCAGCACCTGCGTTTTTCGCAAAGTTAGCGACCCCGTTTATAATTCCTGAGGCAACAAGACCTGGAATTAACGGAATGAAAATACTTCCTATTTTTCTTAAAAAGTTTTTCACCGGTGTATTATTTTTCTTCTTAATCTCTGACTTCATTTCTTGCCCAAGGTCTTCAAGGTGATGATCTGCCACCTCACCGATTCGCAGTCCCGTTAAACCTTCCATTTCAGCTGCTACTTTATTTACTGTCCCTGGGCCAACAACAACTTGAAGCGTCTCATCTTCAATAACGCCCATAACCCCTTCAACCTTTTTCAAAAGGTCCATATTCGCTTTACTTTCATCATGAAGCGTTAATCGCAGCCTCGTCATACAATGAGCAATGCCACGAATATTTTTTACTCCCCCAAGTTGCTCTGATATTTCTTTGGCCATTCTCTCTTCTTTCTTCATAATAGAATCCCCATCCCTATTATTTTATAGTGCCTTCTTTACAAACCCTTTCGCTTCTTTTAATTTCTCCAGTGCTTCCCCATACTCACACTGTAGTAACACCATAACAATCGCAGCTTTCACATTACGTTCTGCTTTTTCATAACACTCTGCTGCTATCTCATAGCTCACACCTGTTGCTTCCACAATAATGCGTTTTGATCGTTCTACTAACTTTTCATTTGTAGATTGAACATCTACCATTAAGTTTTTATATACTTTCCCCACACCAATCATAGAAGCTGTTGAAATCATATTAAGTACTAATTTTTGCGCTGTACCAGCTTTCAAACGCGTTGAGCCTGTTAAAATTTCCGCGCCTGTTTCTACTTCCACATTTAGTTTTGCATATTTACTTATTTCAGCATTTTTATTACAAGAAATACTCGCCGTGCTCGCTCCCACGCTAGCCGCGTACTTCAAACCGCCAATTACATAAGGAGTTCGACCACTTGCCGCAATTCCAATCACTGTATCTTTCTCGTTTAATCCAATACTTTTTAAATCTTCTTCTGCTAACTCTTCGCGGTCTTCTGCACCTTCCACCGCCTTAGTAAACGCTTTCAATCCACCTGCTATAAATCCTTGTACCATTTTATCATCTGTGCCAAATGTCGGCGGACATTCCACCGCATCCAAAATACCTAAACGGCCACTCGTACCAGCCCCAATGTAAATTAATCGTCCCTCATCTTCAAAGGATTTAATGACAATCTGTACAACCTTTTCAATTTCTTCTATTTCATTTTCAACTGCTAACGCAACAGTTCGATCTTCTTCATTCATACTTTGTAACACTTCTTTTATACTCATCTCATCTAAATTCATCGTCTTCTCATTACGATGTTCTGTCGATAAATTTTCTAACATATTATCACCTGCTTTGAAATTTAATTTCATACTTTTATTATAACTTTAAGAAATTTAAAATCAATATCACTTTATTATTTTATGAAATTTTATTTCTTTTCATGACGAATTTATCCCACTTTAACTGGCAGTAAGACCCCCACCTCAAATTCAGCGAAAACAAAGAAGATAGGTGGGGGATCAACTGCCTGTAAAAGTCCGATTGGTTCAACTAATAATAAGTGGGGGATGCCCCCCACTTATTAAAGTTTCACTTTATGTCAGTACGCAAAAAAAAGATGGGTTTCCCCATCTTCTCATTTTAACTTCCGTAACCGTAGAGCTTCTTCCCTTGTCTCCATAAATTGATCCAGCACTTTATTACCAATACGATTAAAAGTAATCACATATAAAGCATCAATCATATTCAGCTGTGTCATTCTCGAAGCAATACTCGCAATACGATGATCTTGCTCTACATCTGGCATACAAAGACGAATATCCGCTTCTTTATATAAAGGTGATGATTGGTCAAGCTTTGTAATCGCAATAACTGTTGCACCTTGTCTCTTCGCATATTGCGCCATTTCAAGTACATCTTTCGTACGACCAGATGTTGAAATGGCAACAAATATATCGCCCTCTTTTAAATTCGTCACAAGCGGCAACATCATATGAAAATCTGATAGCATCATCGCTGTAAATCCGAGCCTTGTAAATTTATAAGCCCCGTCCATCGCAGGAGTAGCTGATCCGCCTACTCCATAAAATATAATTTTATCTGCATTTACAATACGATCTGCAGCTTTCTCAAGTTCCTTTTTATCTATCGCAGTAACGCTCGCCTCAATTGCAGCTTTATTCACATACGTAACTTTATTAAACAAATCATACGGTCCATCTTCCGTATTCATAACTGAAAAATCATTAATATTATAATCAGCAATCGTCAATTCACGAACGAGCGCGATTTTAAATGCTTTAAAGCTTCCGATTCCAATTGACTTACAAAAGCGAACAACACTTGCTTCACTCGCGCCTGCATTCGTTGACACTTCTTTCGTCGTTAAGTTCGGAACAATCTCTGCATTCTCCATTATGTACATGGCAACCTTCTTTTCAGCTGGTGAAAATTGATCCATATTACTTTCAATTTTAAATAGTAATGTTGAAGCTTTCACTATTTAACCTCCACTTCTTACGGTTGCGTTTATTCTCTAATATCATTTACATCGTATAGATAAAAACCATCATTACCAGGTGGATGGTGAACAATTACAGTTCGATCCCCTTTTTTATATGACGTTATTTCACCTTCAGATCGCTGTTTTTCCCATCCATGTATCCAAATTGCAAAGTCAGGTACAAAAGCAGTATAATTATAGTCTTTCGGGTTTTCGTCTTCTACATAGGAAGAAAAAATAGAAACAGGAAAGTCTTTCACTTTTGACTCTTTCCATGCAGTAAATGGTATACATAGCGCAATAAGTATGATTATACCGATAACCTTCCCCTTCGTAATCCTCACACATTTTCTCTCCTCGACTTATCATATACGTAGATTTTACCATAATTACAACCTATTCACGCTATATGACTATTGCTTTTTTCCAATAAAAAAGAGCTTACCTACATCAGATAAGCTCTTCCTCTCTATACAAAATACTTCTTCAAAAGCGGCGGCGTAATAATCGTCGTTAATATAACAACAATAACAATCGCTGTGAAATTTTCTTTCGCTAATAAATTCGCCGCAAGTCCATTCGCTGCGATAATAAGCGCCACTTCTCCGCGCGAAACCATCCCCGCACCAATACTAATAGAAGATTGAAGGTTGAACCCTGTCAGTCTTGCTCCTAAACCTGATCCGATTAACTTTGTAAAAATTGCAATAAGCGTCATGATGATAATGAACCAAAGTTGGCTTCCGATACCTTGAAATGTAATTTCCATTCCGATACTTACGAAGAACACCGGTACAAATATTGCATAAGCAATCGGTTCAATTTTATGTTCTACTTCGTGCTTATACTCTGTTTGCGAAATGGCAATTCCAGCTGCAAATGCCCCAATAATACCTGCGATCCCCATCATTTCACTGTAATACGAAAATGAGAAACAAATAATAAGAGCTGCACTAATTAACGCTTCTGTTACGCGAAGTGGTACGAGCATTTTCATAATCCATGGAACAACTTTCCAAGAGATGAAAACGATACTGACAAAAAAGATAATTTTCTTTGCAATGACAAGCGTTACATTTACATCTTGTGTACCTAAAAAACTCATCACAAATGCTAATAAAATAACAACAATTACATCATCAAATACAGCTGCCCCTAAAATCGTCGTACTTTCTCTCGTATTCATTTTCCCTAAATCTCTTAGTGTTTGAACAGAAATACTAACGGAAGTGGCACAAAGTAATAACCCTAAAAAGATCGCATGCGACTGTAACATTCCGAACGCAAGTCCTGCTAAATACCCACCAAGGAATGGGAAAATAATTCCTCCCATCGCTACTGCGAATGCAGATTTCAAATTTCGATTTAACTCTTCTAAATCTGTTTCAAGTCCTGCCATAAACATAAGTAGTAAAACACCAATTTCACTCAGTTCATCAATGAGTTCAGAACTATTAATAATACCAAGCACAGCCGGACCGATAATAATACCAACGATTAATTTACCAAGTACAGAAGGCTGGCCAAGCCTAACGCTAATATCACCAGCTAATTTCGTACAAAGTAAAATGACGACAAGTTCAAAATAAAATAACATAACATCTTCTCCTACTTTATAAAGTAAAACTTTTATGAGTGGTTTTGTCACTCTGTTAACCCTCGTCCATTCCTGCCAGTAGTTTCCCCTATTCATTCGCATTTTATTTGTCACATTTTTATTTGACAAAATATTCTGAATTATAATAAAATTAATCCAGCAATTTTAAAAAACAACCTACCATAACTGTACCTCCATTTACTTACATACTCTTTTCTAGTGGGCTCATACTATATTCGCAGTTATGGAAATGAAAAAACGGGGGGAGAGTCCAAAGTGAAGTCATTATTACGAAAAAAACCGCTTAGTACTGAATCACCACGGCAGTTAGATAGAACCTTAACTGCACTTGATTTAACATTTTTAGGAATTGGCGCCGTAATTGGGACAGGGATCTTTGTATTAACAGGTATTGTCGCAGCGAAACATTCTGGTCCTGGTATTATGTTATCATTCCTTATTGCTGCATTTACTTGTGCTTGTGTAGCCTTTTGTTATGCTGAATTTGCTTCTTCTATTCCTGTCTCAGGAAGTGTGTACACTTACGCATATATGACAGTCGGAGAAGTCGTCGCCTTCATCGTCGGCTGGTGTTTAATGCTCGAATATTTACTTGCAGTCGCGGCAGTAGCTGTCGGTTGGTCTGGTTATTTACAATCTTTACTACAAGGATTTAACATCCATCTGCCCACCATAATAGCCTCGGCCCCTGGCGTAGGAAAAGGCGGTATTATCGATTTACCGGCTGTTTGTATTTTACTACTCATTACGGGACTTTTAAGTTTCGGTATACGCGAAAGCGCACGCATTAATAATATTATGGTTCTTATCAAGTTAGCTGTTATTATCGCCTTTATCGTAGCAGGGGCAAAATATGTAAAACCTGAAAATTGGACTCCGTTCATTCCATTCGGATACGACGGTATCATTACTGGGGCTGCCACTGTATTCTTCGCCTTCTTAGGCTTTGATGCAATCGCAACCGCTGCAGAAGAAACGAAAAAACCACAGCGCGATTTACCAATTGGCATTATCGGTTCCCTTCTTATTTGTACTGTTTTATACATGATTGTATCTTTCGTTTTAACAGGTATGGTTCCGTATACACAATTAGATGTTTCTGATCCGGTTGCGTTTGCCTTACATTTCGTTGGCGAAGATACAATTGCAGGACTACTCGCTGTTGGGGCGATGACTGGAATGACAACCGTTCTCTTAGTCGTTATGTATGGACAAGTTCGCGTTTCGTATGCAATGAGCCGCGACGGTTTACTTCCAAAAGCGTTAGCACGTGTGAATAAAAGAGTAAAAATCCCTTTATTAAACACGTGGATTACTGGCGTTGTGTCAGCTTTATTAGCAGGACTTTTAGACTTACATTTACTAGCGAATTTAGTAAACATCGGTACGTTAACAGCATTCACATTCGTTTGCTGCGCTGTACTTATTTTACGAAAAACACATCCTGATTTAAAACGTGGATTCCGCGCACCTTTCGTACCTGTATTACCAGTTGTTGCAATTCTTTGCTGTTTATATTTAATGATCAATTTGTCTAAAACGACATGGATAAGCTTTGCAGTTTGGCTTCTAGTCGGCTTATGCTTCTATTTCTTCTACTCTAGAAAACATAGTCATTTAGCTACTGAAAAAACAAATGATGAAAAGAAAAAAGCATAACAAAATAGCTCGCCGATAAAACGGCGAGCAACCTTCATGTCTGATTATTTTTTTTCGTTAACGATTGTAAAATGAAAAACATGCCGATGCAAGCTGTAAACGATGCCCAATTTCCTATCGGTGTGGCGTATTTAAAAACGCCAATACCTACAAGCAATAGGAAAATAATCACCTGATATATAAGCTTCCACTTTTGCATATGTTCCCTCCTTTACTTCGTTCCCTTCTTTTTCTTCTTCCATGCATTTAAACTATCAAAGAAGAAGTTAATAAATAACGTGCCTAAACCCGCTAATAAAAACGTCATTAAAAATAGAACCCATATACTTTTCTCTTTTAAGAAATAATATCCTACAAGGAGCACAACCGCGATCCATACATATTCAAGAATTCTTTTTAGCTTTTTCTCTTCCAAATTATTCGCTCCCTCATACTATGCTATTTTTAGTATAACAAAAAAGAAGCCTATCATGATAAGCTTCTTTTTCTTCTCTCTTATTTGCTTATGCTTTTTTCAACGAGTGAAATCGCATATTCTATCGTACGATTCATCGTTTCTACTTGTGCATCTTTTACTTTCGCATCTTTTAATACAGCTTCTGCCACTGTAATTTTTTGACTCAATGATTTCACTGAACCGTCCGTTACATTTGCAGCTTGCGCTTTTTTCACTACTGCTTTTGCAGTTTCAATATTGATTTGTAATTTTTCTTTCAGTGTTTTCGGTTGTTCTTCTGCTACTTTAGATTGTACAAATGTTACATTAGCTGTTTTTAATTCGTTATACGCTTGAACGATTTGCTCTCCAGTACTTCCTACATTTTCAAATGCTTGCTTTGCAGTGTTATAGCTTTTCTCTAGTGCTTGAAATGCTTCCTTTGAATATTGACCTGGTTTGTCACCAAACTCATACGTACCAGCTAACACTTCTTTCACTTTCCCAAGCTCTTCATATAACGCGTTTACTTGCTCTAATTTTGTACGATTAGAAAACTCATTATACGCTGCTAATACTTCTGAAGAACTTAATGCTTTACTATATAATTTTGCAAGCGCAATTTGTCCATTTAGCGGTATACCACCATTCCCATTACTATCAGGGTCTGCCCCAAGCGCAAATGGTACGTTCGGGTGATATACTTTCCCTGTAGCTGGTTGGCTATTTACTTTTTTACCATCTACGTAAATTGCTACTTCACTTCCGTTATACGTTCCTGTTAAATGGTACGTTTTATTAGCCTCTAATTGAACGCCAACACGTTTATAACTTCCACCAATATGAGCCCATAATTCTACATAACCACTTCCTGTAGATTCAAAACCAATTCCGCCGCTCTCTGTATTTTGTAAAATACCTTGTCCGCGAATTTCATTCATTGAAAACACAGTTTCTAATGTAAATGTATTTGCTACTTTCTCTTTTTGTGCTGCTGAAAATGGAAGGTATCCAAATGTATTTGCTTTTCCGTTTAGCTTCATAACATTCTTTTTCAACACTTTATCATATTCAATAGTCACATTACCCTTAACATCACCTTTTGTACCAAATGATGAATTGTCTTTAAATGTACCATCTGCAAAGTTTACATCAAAAACATCCGCCTTTGGTACTTTCACATTCGGGTCAATATTATCTTTTTTCGTAGTAATCTCTGCCGTTAATGGTTGTACACTTTCGTTGCCGAATGAATCGATCGCAACGACTTCCAGTGTATATGTTTTCCCGCCATCTAGTCCTGCAAGCGTAAATGTCAGTTCTTTCGGCACTGGATCACGATAAAACTCTGAGAATGCTAACAATTTATTCTTTATTTCTCCCGTTTGCTTATCTCTCGCTTGTACACGGTAAGAATGAACAAGAAGGTTGTCCAACGCTTGCTGAAATGTTACTGTTGCTGCATTTTCTGTTACATTTGATACCGACAACTTCGCATCTTTTGCAAAGTATGGCTTTTCTTTATCACGATCTTCTACATGTGTAAATGTGTCTTTCTTTGATGGTAATTTAATTTTCCAAGGCTCGCCTGTCCAAGAATTTGTATGGAAATCACGGCGATTAATCGTTACTTCTTTATCATCTACTTCTACTAATAAACCTTGGCTTAATGTACTAGCTCCTGACGGGATATTTCCTTGTACTTTACCACCTTCAACCTCCATATAACTTACTGAAGATGTGCCAACTGATGTAAAGTCTTTTTGATGAATCGATCTTGGATCATCTAACGGATAATGTGAATGACCTGAAAACGTAATAACTTGTGGGTATTGTTTTAATACCTCATTAATTTTCGCACTATCTTTTGTTCCCCATTCTTGGCTACCGTATACTGTATCTTTAATATGTTGGTGTAAAAATACGAAAATCGGCTTTTCTGGATCATCTTTTTGTGCCTTTTCCATTTCTTCTTTTAACCAATTAATTTGTTTATCTGAATAATATCCATGAGTTGTCCCGTCCTCTGGAGACATAACAAGGAAGTGATAACCCTTTACCACGTTATGATAATAAATTGATTTCATACCTGTTTTTTCTAAGAAACGCTTCTGCGCTCCTTCTACAGATAAACCGTTCCAATAATCATGATTGCCTAGAGAATTCATTCGTACCGCATCTTTATTTGCATTTTCATTATATACTTGCATGAAACGATCATATTGTTGTACCGATCCTGAATCAGTAAAGTCTCCCACAATTACGAACGCATCTTGTTTAGGTGCAAGTGTATTAAGTTGCTCGATTGCTCGTTTCCAGCGAAACGTATCATCCGTTCCACTATTTTTAATATGTACATCACTTACGACTGGAAAAACGATCTTCTTCTCACTTGGTGCCTTTTCTTGCTTCTTCTCTTCCGCTTTGACTGATGTACTCCACGGAAATGATACGAACGCTAATACAAAAACCATTAATAATCCAATAAGGCCTTTTACTTTTCGTAAAATAGTTCTTTCCACGTGAATCCTCCTCATAATAATTGATTCATTACAAGGGCTATTTTATCTAAAACATATTAATGCCGTTTAAATAACAAATTAATTTTATTAGATTTTTGTAAATATACAGTTAATTAGAAGTTAAGTCCAACATTCCTCGTACTATTGTATACAACCACCTTTTGTCTAAAAGAGTCTGATCATTCTTTTCCTATGACTATTCACATATAATCTTTTCTATAACACTAATGATAAATTAAAGTTTAAGCCTATTGGACAATCTTAATTTTTAACATTTCCTTCTTTTTTAACACATCGGCCATGCTTCTACATTTAATAGTAGTAAAAGACAACTTAAAAGGAGGGGGTATATTGAAGAATAAAAGAAATATTGGCTGTTTCGCTCCTTTATCTATTATTTGTCCAGACCCTTGTCCACCGCCCCCTCCCCCAAATCCAAATTGCGAGCGAGTAACTAATGAATTTGCAGGGAATTTCCTCATAACTAATAACACCATCCCATCTGCCAAAGGTGCATTACAGTCAATGATACTATGGCAAAGTGATGGGATACTACTTATATCAGGTAATGTCTCGGTTTACAATAGTACTAGCAGCACAGAAGCAATTACAATTCAAATCACTGGAGCAGTAACTAATGTTTTCACTGTGTTTCCTGGTAATACAATATCGTACACAGGAAAAGACTTAGAGTCAGTCAGGATTATCAATATACAAAGTAATCCTTCACTATATTTAGAAGGTAAGTACTGTTGCCAATTTACATGTTGCTTATAGAATACCAATTTCATTACGTCCTTAATAAAAAAAGCATACCATTTACGGTATGCTTTTTTATGAAATTGGATAACGTACAGTAATACAAAACTCTCCTTGATTAACAGTTGTTCCTGTCGTAGTAATTCGGACAGTCGTAAAATATCGTACAGTGAAAGTACCACTACTTTGTGGTTGTACAGTAATTGTATCAACTACTGTAGCACCTACTAAAAAATCAACTGTAATGGGATTCGCGCCTACATCATATTTCACATAACCTGAACCATATACTTCTTGTGTAATATTATTCGTATATACAATTTGAGTACCAGCACCTGTAATAGACCAGTCTGTACATACTTGATCTTGCACAAGTGTTTTATTAGAACAACAAGACAAACCGGAACTTCTCATTCCCATTTTGATCCTCTCCTATTCTGCTATGAAAGTGGATAACGTGTTGTAATACAAAATTCTCCCTGATACGTTCCAGCAGGTGTTGCAGGTAACACAACTTGTATACTATCAAAGCGACGATACGTGAAAGCAATACTCGTTCCTGGGTTTAATGTTTGTGTATCAATTGTAGCCCCAGCAGAATCAAGCGCTTCTACAGTAATTGGACCTGGGCCAACATCATATTTAACAAAACCAGTACCAACTACATTTTGGTTAATATTATTTGTATAAAGAACATTATCAATTGCTGTTGCAACTACAGTAGCAGACCATGGACTACACACTTTATCTTGCACATAATTTTTATCTGGACAACACGTTAATGCCGCCCCTGAGCATTCACAAGACATAGAAGTTTCCCCTCTCTCTTACTTATTCCTTATATGTGTATGTCCCTCAGAGTCTTTTGCCTGTACTATTCATCTATTTTCAAAAAATAAGACAACTCCTGTACTAATGACTAGATAGATTCCGTTCTGTTTCTTTTTTTCATAAATTTATAGATTAAAATACCACCTACAACAATAACTACGACTAGTAATATCGGTAACATATATTGTCCAACAACATCCGCCGCTTTTTCCCAATGCGGACCTAATTTCATCCCAAAATAAATATACAAAGTCGTTAACGGGAACATTGCTACAAATGTATATATACTAAATTTCCATATGTTCATTTTCGCCATTCCACATGGAACAGAAATAAGCGTTCGAACCCCTGGCACAAAGCGTCCAACAAATGCTACAACTGGTCCATATTTCTCAAAGAAATCATCTGCTTTTTGAATTTGTTCTTCTTTAATAAAGAAGTATTTCCCGTACTTTATTAATAGAGGACGACCACCGTAATAACCGAGTGCGTATAACGTTAATGGTCCTGTCGTTCCCCCCAGTGTTCCAGCTAATACAGCTAGCCAAAAATTCATATCCCCCTCGTACACCCAATATCCAACCATGGGCAACACTACTTCTGCTGGAATAAATTCAAACGTTAATGCTAACACAACTCCAAAATAAGAAAACTGCTTTAAAAACTCAATTATATCTAAAATAATTTGCTCCATATTTTTAACTCCTATCCTACGTTTACGTTATGCTTTTCTTGTAATTGAACTGGCGCCATTTTTACAATTCGGTTCAAAATGAATAACACAATTCCAATATCATCTAAAATACCGATAAACGGCAGGAAGTCTGGAATTAAATCAAGCGGCATCGCAACATACCCAACTAAAAAAGCAACAGATAAAATTTTCTTCTTTATTGAAACCTCTTTTGAAGTAAAAAAGTCAAATAGGAATGGAACGAAACGACGGACATGAAATACAACTCTTAATCTACTAATAAGTTTTTTCATTTTTATTTCTCCTCTCTTTGTATACAAAAAGGACCCTACCAAATATGGTAAGGGTCCTAAAAAAGACAATAAGGGGCCTTTACCATTGCTGGTAAAGGTCTCACTAACAACGAAACGTTGCCAATAAAGCCGAGGGTTTCTCCCTGTAATGACGACTTTATTGTAATAAGTTACTCCCCTTTATACACAATTTTATACACTCACATTAAAATATTTCAGAGGGCTTGTCAATATATTTTATATCCCAATCCCTCCTGCTTACCCTTCCGTAAAAAACAAAAAACGTATAGGAAATTTCTTACTATCTCATAATATACATAATCATTTTTGAATGAAAGGAGAGGTTTCATTTGCATACCGTATGGAAAGGTGCACTTTCACTCGGACTATTAAATATAGGAATTAAACTATATAGCGCCGTAGAAGAAACCGATATAAAATTTTTAAGTCTCCATAAAGAATGCTTAACACCTATTAAATATAAAAAATTTGCTCCTGATTGTACGGATGAAGAAATTGATGATAAAGATATTGTAAAAGCCTATGAATATGCACCTCATAAATACATCATTATTGATGAAAAAGAATTAGCTGCGTTGCAAAAAGCTCACGAACCACGATCCATTCGTATTATATCTTTTATCCAAAATAACGAAATCGATTCTGTTCTTTATGACCGTTCTTATTTTATAGGCCCTATCCCAGGACATGAAAAATCATATTTATTATTAAAAGAAGCTCTTGAACGTACAAATAAACTTGGGCTTATTCATATTTCTATTAGAAAAAAACAACATTTAGCTATTATCCGTAACTTTGAAGATGGACTTATGTTACAAACCATCCACTACCCTAATGAAATTCGCGATATAACAAATACACCTAACTTACCAAGTAATGAAAATTACCCTATCCAAAAACAAGAACTCACCGCAGCAATTAATTTAATCTACCACCTTACAAATCCTTTTGAACAAGAAATGTATATAGATGAATATGCAGAAGCCCTTACCGAATTAATCGAGAATAAAATTGAACAACAGGAAAAAACTGAAACAATCTCTCCAGCTCCGAACATCATTAATATTATGGAGACATTACAGGCAAGCATTGAACAAGCAAAAATAAAAAGAGAAAACAAAAAAGAACAAGAGGCCAAATGAAATTGACCTCTTGTTCTTTAAAGCGGATTACATTTCGGCATTTCGAGTCCAGATGATTGAGCTAATTTTAATAAATAATAACATTCCTCTCTTGCCATATGATCTGCCATTCTAGCTGATAGTGCACTTAATACTTCATGCGATAACTCCAGCTCTTCCACTTCATGTAAAAAATGCGAAAATAATTTCAATTCAAGTGAAACATCTTTTGTAAACTTCTTTAATGCTGGAAAATGATGAAGCTCCGTTCGTAAATACCCAGTCATCTCAACTGCCTTTAAGTAAAATTGTTCAAAATGCTTCGTAAATTCTTCGCTTTTCTCTTTTAATCTTTTTTCAACAAGATCTAGCCCACCAGAAATAGAGCCCGCATGACCAGCCGCATCCGTTAACCAAACGAGATGATAATGCAATTCATGAAAAACAGGCGGAACTTCCCCTTTCTTCAAAAACTCTAAAACCGTTATATACTCTTCCACTTCGTTTACCATATGATTAATAAAAGTTGGTGTAAAATGAATAGTAATTTTCCCTTCCAACTGCTTCTGTATAATACTTAATTTAAACGTCCGAATTTCCTTTGCAGCTTGTTCTGCCTCTTTTGAGAATGCCATCAGATTCACATTCCGAACTTTATTTAACAGGTTCGTAAATGTTTCAACAAAGTAAGTAGCTTTTTTTATATCCGCTTTTTCCTTCGGAGCTAATGCATCAAGTAAAAATTGTGCATGATCAGTAAGTACCTTTAGCCAAAATTGATGCTCAAACAACGCACTTTCTTCATAATTTCTCTCCACTAAATCCCCTCCGTTTATTCATCCTTCTCTACCACTTGAAGTTTATATCCATCTGGGTCTTGTACTACAATACTTTTCTCACTTTTGTTTTCTGTATATGCAATTTTATAAAATACTAACCTCTTCTTTACATTCTCTATGTTAGAAATTGAAAACGTTAGAACATCAACTGAGTCCGTAACACTCTTCTCACGCCCGCCCAAGCTGCGATTCATAACAAAACTAATTCTCGTTGAATCGGTATCATACCAAACCCCTGTAATATCTAATTGCGGCCTCTCTGAACTAGGTGTTATTCCTAAAATCCCTTCGTAAAAATACAGAGTTTCCTTTAAGTTCTTTACTTCTAACACAATTAAATTCTTTACATTCTCCACATTCATTCCCCCTGTACTTATTACTTTTTTATATGTGTCATAAATGCTCATTATGTCTGAATACAATACGTAGTAATGAACATTTAAGGAGGTTTATTCGTGAATAAATATATGAGATCATTCGTGCCCTATCATAGTCCTCTCGACCCTTGTCCTCCTATCGGAAAAAAATATTATTCTACTCCTCCTAATTTATTTTTAGGCTTTCAACCGCCAAACTTACCACAATTCACGCCAAAAGAAGCGCTACAAAAAGGGACTTTATGGCCTATTTTTTATGACTATTATGAAAATCCTTATAAAAAAGGGCGGTGACTACTGACGTGACTCAATCGCTACCAGAAGAATACTATCAGCTTTTACTGGAGCTTCAAGAACTGGACTTTGTACTAGTTGAACTCACTCTTTATTTAGATACACATCCAGATGACACCGCTGCGATTAATCAATTTAATGATTTTTCCTATAAACGGCGAGTATTAAAACAAAAGATGGAAGAAAAATACGGGCCACTCCAACAGTTTGGAAACAGCTATTCCAATGCTCCTTGGGAATGGAGCAAAGGTCCTTGGCCATGGCAAATATAAAGGAGAGAAACTATGTGGATTTATGAAAAGAAATTACAATACCCAGTTAAAGTGGGAACTTGCAATCCAGCACTTGCAAAATTATTAATTGAGCAATATGGCGGTGCAGATGGCGAGCTAGCTGCTGCACTACGTTACTTAAATCAACGTTATACAATTCCTGATAAAGTCATTGGCCTACTTACTGATATTGGTACAGAAGAATTTGCTCACCTTGAAATGATTGCTACGATGGTTTATAAACTAACGAAAGATGCAACTCCTGAACAAATGAAAGCCGCTGGACTTGATCCTCATTATGTTGATCATGATAGTGCACTTCATTACCATAATGCTGCTGGTGTTCCCTTTACTGCAACCTATATACAGGCTAAAGGTGATCCAATTGCCGATCTATACGAGGATATCGCAGCTGAAGAAAAAGCACGTGCAACATATCAATGGCTCATTAATTTATCAGATGATCCAGATATAAATGACAGCCTACGCTTCTTACGTGAACGAGAAATTGTCCATTCACAACGTTTCCGAGAAGCAGTTGAAATTTTAAAAGAAGAACGTGATAAAAAAATATTTTTTTAAAACACGTATCCTAGTGATATGTGTTTTTTACGTTAAAAGTTAAATCCTTCCTATTAAAGATATAAATAGTATATTTATTCGATTTAATGTATTATTTTTTAATATTTTCAAAATTCCCTATTGCTTTCTAGTCATCAGACCTTTAAAATAGTAACAGTTACTCGACAAATTATTTGAATTTTCGACAAAAATACTCATTAGGAGGATTTTCTTTATATGCGTACAACTTTAAAGCCAGCGCAAATACTTTCGATTAGTTTATTACTATTCGCAGTTTTCTTCGGTGCTGGTAATATGATTTTTCCGCCCCTTCTCGGTCTTTTTTCCGGAGAAAATATGTGGGTCTCCATTACAGGATTTATTATTACAGACGTCGGTTTATCTTTACTAGCTATCGTCGCTGTTGCCCTTGCCGGTGGTAGTTTTAACACTTTAGCAAGCCGTGTTCATCCAAAATTCGCAGCAATATTCGCTATCATTATTTATCTTTCAATCGGCCCACTATTTGTTATTCCACGAACTGGATCTGTATCTTACGAAATTGGGATTGCACCACTTTTCCCGGACCAATGGTACTCTATGTTAATCTTTAGTGCGATTTTCTTTACAGTCGTTTACTTCTTATCATTAAATCCATCAAAATTAGTAGATCATATTGGAAAAATATTAACGCCAATTTTACTTGGAATTATTGCAATTATGGCAACAAAAGCGATTCTTTCACCAGGAACGTTTACAGAACCTATTGGTGACTATAAAGAAATTCCATTTTTCAAAGGATTTCTTGAAGGATTTTTAACGTTAGATGCAATCGGTGCTCTCGTATTATCAACAATTGTTGTAAATGCAATTCGCCAAAACGGTATACAAGAGAAGAAATCAATTGCGAAATATACAATTATTTGCGGAAGCATTGCAGCTGTATTCTTAACAATTGTTTATTTCTTACTTGGTTATATCGGCGCTTCAAACGGCAACTTGGGACAATTCGAGAACGGTGGTCAACTGTTAGCTACTGTTATGTACCAATTTTTTGGGACAAGCGGTAATGTTTTATTAAGTATCGCCATTATTTTCGCTTGTTTAACGACAGCCATTGGTGTTGTAAGTGCATTCGCCAACTATTTTGCAACAGTATTAACAAACGTTTCTTACAAAAAGCTCGTACTATACGTTTGTATTTTTAGCTTCGTGATTTCAAACTTAGGATTAAGTTTATTAATCAAAATTACATTACCTGTATTAATTATTTTATATCCAATTACAATCATTTTAATTTTCGTATCATTTCTTGATAAATATACGAAACGTAAACCTTCTGTCTACATCGGAGCAATGATCGCAGCATTCATTATTAGCTGTATTCATGCACTGGATAATGTGGGAATGATACCAAGTTTTATCGCTAATATCGTACACACCATTCCTTTTTATAACTTAGGAATTGGTTGGATTATTCCAGCAATCGTTGGTGGTATAATCGGATACTATATTCCTCAAACAGAAGCTGAAGGTGAAGTTTCTACAAAATAAAGAAAAGAAGCAAGCATGAAATCCATGCTTGCTTCTTTTTTATTTTCTATCGCTACATACAATATTTGTGTACGAACGGACCGTTAACGTATAGTAACTAAAGTATATGATTATATACACACCTATACTGCCTAGTAAAGGAAGGCTATATTCAAACATTCCTGTAAAGCCCATCAAACTTAAAAATGCAAAGAATGTATGACATATTGCCAGCAGTAATGGTACTACGAATATCGCCCCCACTTGCTTTCTTACAGACTCTGTTGCTTCCTTTTTCGTTAGTCCAATTTTCTTTAACATTCCGTACGCTGGTCGCTCTGCCATCGCTTCTGTTATTTGTTTAAAGTATAAAATACAACCTGTTGCAAGAATAAAAACAATCCCTAAAAATACGCTAGCAAATAATAATACTGCACCATCTTGCAATTCAGATTGGCTCGCCTCTTCAAATGATTGGAATTTCACTTCTTTAGGAATGATTGTCCCTAGCTCTTTCGTTAGCTCTCTATTACCGTTTCCTTCAACGATAAATCCGCTAACTGTTGAAACATCCTTTCCTTGCTGCAACTTATTAAATAGCGAATCTCGAACAACAAGCCCCACTGGTGCAAGTTTCGCACTAACAACTGTTTCTTCGCGGTGATCAACGATTGTTAAACCACTCTTCATCCCTTCAAAGGACACATTACTTCCTTCAAGCGAATTCTTTTCGATGTTATATGATTTATATGGATCTAATAAAATAACTTCCTTTTCAGAACCGAGAATAACTTGTTTATTGCCTAACATAGAAGCTGATTTATTATAATCTGTCACTTTTATAACTTGTACATTACCATTACCTATTAAATACCCTGTTAATATTTGTTTTCCATCTATCTTCCCTTGCATAGACAGCATAGCTACAGACGTTTCATTTTTAATTGCTAACTCATGCTTTTGAATTTCTTCTCTAACTTTCTTATCTAATCCTTTTCCAGTTGTTACATATTCATAACTAACTGGATTCATTAATGCCGCTGTCTTCTGCGCTCCATAATACATACTAGAACTAATTCCAATCGTACATAATGTTACCGCACTTAATAAAGATAATAGCGCCAGCATCTTTACGTTCCCTTTTATTCTAAAGAACAATGAAGAAATCGATAAAATGTTCGTTCCATTCCAATATTTCGTTTTATCTCCCTTTATTTTATGGAGTGATTTCACTGTATATTGCTCAAATAGTAAAAACGTACCTTTTACAATACAACCAAAAATAAGTAGACCTGTAATGAAAATGGCCCCAAACCCAAAGATTTGTGTAAGTAGCGCAATGATATAACCTGTAATTAATAAAGCAATCGCTCGTTTTGCCTTCTCACTTGCATACGTAGGTGCCTCTTCTTTCTGATTTTCACCATATAGTAATTCAACTAAACGATGCTCATAAATTAACTTTTTACTTTTCCATGATGCAATAAAGAAAATTGCGCCTATCGTTATAAGAACTTCTACTATAGATAAAAATGAAATCGTAAATGTGAACGTAAACGCACTTCCCATTAGCTTCACAAGAAGCCCTGCGCACATATTCGCTATAAATAAACCAGCAAGAATACCTAACACACTTGCCGCACCACCAACTAATAACGTTTCATAAAAGAGTAACTTCGCAATTTCTTCTTTACGGATACCTAATAAACTGTATAGCGCAATTTCTTTTTTCTTCTTTCGCAAAAAGAAGCTATTACAATAAAAAATAAATATCGTTAAAAAGATAATTAACAATATTTGTGCAAACGTAAATGTCGTTTCCACTTTATCCGACTCTTTTAAAAGAGCTACTACACTTTCATTTCGTTTAATCGATACGAATGTAAAATAAATAATAATGCTGCCTACTAATGAAATAAAGTATAGAAAATAATCTTTCATATTTCGTTTTATGCTACGTTTTGATACTTCTAAAAAATCCATCGTACACCTTCACCCGCTCTCGCATTTCTCTATACATGAAGTGTATACGAAATTGTATTTCTCCCCTATCGATTTTCATTACATCTCTCTTACGATATTGTAATATAGCAAAATAAAAGAACCTAGTTTCCTAGGTTCTTCACATCGTATGTTTAAAAGTAAATAACTCTTCTTTTGACTGCACAGCAGATTGTTCCTCTTCTATAGCGTCCTTCTTTATCTCTCCTCCTAACCTTACTTTCATCATCGCCTCTTCTATACTTTTTACAATCATATTTCCTGAAAAAATAGTAAGTCCAAAAAATGTAATGGGAACGAGAGGAATCCATGGATTCACTGTTAATGATCTAAAATAGACTCCAATTAAACCTGACCATTCATGCGTGTATGATTCTATTTCTTCTATCGGTCCTAAAAACTGAACTGTTCCACCAAAGAATATTTCCAGTAATCCTAAGTGCAGTAAAATAGTAAGAGTTTGCGTAAACTGCTGAAAAAATACAAGTATAAACGTCATATAGAGATGCGGGAAAATATGCTTTATAACAATGTGCCTTCTCGATCCACCCAATATGCACGCAGCTTCAATAAATTCTTCGGTTCTCAATTTACGGACTTCCTTCGCAACATACAGTGCAATAACTGGCATCACAAGCATTACAAGTAATAAAACTTGAAACGAAGCTCTTTCAAAAAAGGTTGTTGTTTCCTCTCCACTCCCAAATGCATTTGCAAGGTGAAGAAAAAAATACGCAATCATAACTGTTGGAATAACTGTAAAACTATCAAAAAAAGCCTCGATTTTTGAAAACCCTCTTTTTACATATGTTCCAAGCACAACACCAAAAAACACACCTATCACCATTCTAAGTGCCGCAATTAAAATAGATATACCAATCGTCCACTTCGCACCTTCAATGACTAAATGTAACAGGTCGTATCCTTTCCGGTCTGTCCCAAGTAAAAATTGTAATGAAGGTGAAAACGGTGGCACTTGTGGATTTTCATCCGCATCATATTGCAATGTAACTTGTCTAATATGTCCATCATTCCATATCGTATTTCCGATGCTCAAAAGAACTAATATGAGAAGAAAACCAATGCTTATCCAAAATCTTTTATCGCGTTTTATATACGTCCACATATTATAGTCTCTCCTTCATCGCAGCTGGAATGAGATAATGAAACACTTTAAACAAAATAAAAATCGGAATATAAATAAGCAGCACACTAACGATGAAAACCTCAACCCTAATACTCTCATACGATTTCAAAAAAATAAAAATACCACCCGTATTAAAAATCCATTCTATAATATATAAATTAGATAACATAAAAAAGATATTCGTTTTCGCAAAGAAAAGTGTACTAAGCAACACATTTCGTAAAACATGACGATTTAAAATATGAAAACGATTCAGCCCTTTCGCCTTAGCAAATAGTACATAATCTTTTTCTAGCTCATTTTCAAAACGAAGCACTAACATTTTTACAAACAAAATCGTAGTCGGTATACTCAAACAAAATATCGGCAATCCTCTAATCGATTCGCCTCCGATTGACGCAATTTGAAAAGGTAAAAAACCTGTACTTTTAAAAAACCATACAACTAAAATTTGTGATACTAAAATAAGAAGAATGTCTGGAATAGATTCTAGGAAGATGAGAAATGATTTAATGCGATGCTGTATACGCGGTGAACTACTCATAATGACATAAACAATACAAAATGCTACAAATAATGAAATGAAAAAAGCCGCCAAAAAAATCACAATCGTTTCTTTATAATGGACGAACAACTGCGGAAATAAAAATTTACCTCTCACATATTGAAAATTGGAGATATCCATTAAGTTCACAAACACTTCTTTTAAACTCTGTATGTACTTTGATACATGCAGCTCAAATCCATAAAATAATGTCGGCAATGCTCCTAAACAAATAATACCCAAAATCGAAATAATAAATTGAACCGTCACTTCCATCCCATTCAGAAAAACTTTTTTGACCACGTTTTCCCTTCTCTCTTTATATAATTTACCCTCTAATTTTATTCTTAATTTTCTGAATTTTAAATATTCAAATAAAAAAATCACTAGGTTATGATCCTAGTGATTCTTTATGCGCATGCCCTTCTCTTTTCGCAAACGGCATATACAAAATAAAACATCCAATAAGCGCTGCAAGCTCTAATGAAATAATATAGTAAGGGTGTGGTCCTAACATATCAAGTAATGAAGCAGTTTCTGGCTTACGAGCTAAAAACATATAATTGCCACCTGTTTTGTAGTTCACAAAAGAAACGATTGGAATTATTATGTTTAAAAATATCATCGTACGCTTAATTGATTGCAAGGTCGGTCTATATCCTTCTACCCACGTCATAAAGAGTGGTGCCCAAATGAGTAATACATGTGCAACGAAGAATTCTATAAAGCGAAAATGCGGAAAAGCATATTGCACGTTCGGCGTTAAAATAGCTTGTGATGCACCGATAATCCCTGTAAAAAATACAATCTCATATATGCGGTAACTTTTCGTTACAATCATAATCGATGCTAACAATAAACTAATCGTACATAGCTCAAATGGTAATGAAGTGCCTAGTTCAAAAATCCCCGCTTTCCATTCCCACATATGGAGCCCAATTTCACTCCCAACAAATAAAAATGCAATCGCATATCGAACCGTTATATTCCACTCATTTTGACGCAATAAATCTTGGTATTGATATAGAAAAAATATCCCCACCAACATAATAAATAATATAAGGACATGTTGCCTTGAGTATGGAATAAATGGTTTTAATGGATGCGCACTAAAATAAGCTTCCATCTTGCCTCCTCCTCTCTTTCATACAATATTATTGTTAGAAAGAAACGACGAGTCAATTCATTTGCTCACACTTGGACAAGCTCTACCTTACATTTACATATTCATACCTTACAAAACTGTAAGGTTATTGTAAGCTAAAACGATTTGTCAGATTCTTCACCTCTTCTATACTTAATGTAGATACTAAAACGAACGAAAAGGTGATAAATAGATGAAGAAGAAAAATAAAGTGTTAATTACTAGTGTAGTAGCAATCGGTATTGCAGCTGGATCATATTTTGCATTTGCTGGCGGTAGTTCAGAAGTAGCAATGGCATATAGCGGATATAAAGTAACAGAAAAACAAATTGAAAACGCGCAAAAATTTGGCGGTGAAGTCATTCCAAACGGCATCGAAACAATTTCATTTGATCCAACAAAAGGTACGTATGAATTAGCTGTTAAAAAAGGCGATGAAGTTAAGAAAGGGCAGCTTCTGTTTAAATATAATGACCCTACTGCGAAACAAGGTGTAACGGAAGCAGAAATGCAAAAGAAAATCGCACAAAAAGAAGTAACATTGTTCCAAAAACAAATTGATACAGCGAAACAAAAATTACAAAAAGATAAAAATGCAGGCCTTCCTGCTGAAGCATTAAAAGCATCAGAAATCGAAGTACAACAATTAGAATCACAAATTGAAATGAAAAAGTTTGAAGTTGAAAAATCTGATGAAATGATTAAAGCAGCAAAAGAGAAAGTAAATACACTTTCTGTAACGAGCCCTACTGATGGCGTAATTGATGATATCGTAAAAACTGCTGATGAAAAAACAGGTATGAGCGGCATTACACTTCGCCACGCTGGGCCATTTAAAGTAAAAGGTCAACTTTCTGAATATGAGCTTGCTAGTATGAAAGTCGGGCAAGAAGTAACTGTTTCCTCAAAAACTGTCGCTGGTAAGACTTGGACAGGAAAAGTAACAGAAATCGGTTCTACACCATTAAAGAGCATGGATGAAAACAAAACAGTTTCTAACTATCAATTCACTGTCACATTAGATAATAGTGAAGAATTACAAAACGGCTTCCACGTTTACGTAACAAGTAAATCTGGCGAAGCAACTGGTACGATTGTTCCGAAAAGCAGCATCGTGAAAAAAGGTGACAAAAATATTGTCTTCGTTGTAAAAGACGGTAAAGCGAAAGAACAAGCTGTTACTGTTGAATTCGAGACTGATAGCGAAGCAAAAGTTTCTGGAGTGAAAAAAGGAGAGCAAATTATCTCTAAACCTGAAAAAGACTTAAAAGATGGTATGGAGGTCGTCGCCCGATGATTAACTTAAAAGGCATCACGAAATCTTTCCAAAATGGTGCAGAATCCGTTCAAATATTACACGGCATTGACGTAACACTGAACCAGGGAGAATTCACTTCTATTATGGGACCATCTGGTTCTGGTAAATCAACATTAATGAACATTATCGGCTGCTTAGATAAACCAACGACAGGTGCGTATGAACTAGCTGGTCAAAATATTTCAAACATGTCTGAGACAGAACTTGCACGCGTTCGTAATAAAGAGATTGGGTTCGTATTCCAAAACTTCATGTTATTACCGAGACTTACAGCACTTCAAAATGTAGAGCTACCTCTTATTTACGCTGGAGTCGATAAAAAAGAAAGACGCGAGCGCTCATTAGCCGCTTTAACAAAAGTAGGTTTAGCTGATCGTGCTACTCACCTACCGAACGAATTATCAGGTGGACAAAAACAGCGTGTCGCAGTCGCACGTGCAATCGTAAATAATCCAAAGTTCATTTTAGCCGATGAACCGACAGGAGCACTTGATACGAAAACAAGTACACAAATTATGGATCTCTTTTACGAATTAAACAAACAAGGCTCAACAATCATTATGATTACCCATGATCGTGAAATTGGGGAAGCTGCAGCAAGGCAAATTGTAATTCGTGACGGAAACATCGTCCAAGATTGGAGAGGTTAATTTTGAACACGAGTGAAAATATACGCATGGCCCTTTCCTCTATCTTTGCCCACAAAATGCGTTCCATCTTAACAATGCTAGGAATTATTATCGGTATTAGTGCCATTATTACTATCATTTCAATGGGTGATGGTACAAATGCAAAGTTTAAAGAAGAGCTAGGCCAAGGAAAAGATAATGAAATAACGATTTACTACAACAACCCTGATTATGGAACAGATAGTGCCAAAATCACACCTGATATGCTAAACCGTCTTCAAACCGTACCAGGCATTAAAGATGTGTATCCAGATGTAAGTATGAAAGTAAAAGCATCTGCTGGTTCAAAAGATGTCTCTCTTGATTTAAAAGGTGGAACAGGCGCCTTTATGACAGATTCGAAAATAAAATTAGTTCACGGTCGTGAATTAAACGACAGCGAATTAAACCAGGCAATCCCTGCTGTTATATTAAATGAAGAAGCTTTCAACAAATTATTTAGTGGTTGGGAATCAAATCAATACACAGATATAAAAGGAAAGCCGTATAAAATAGTCGGTGTATACGAAACGAAAAACGAATTTGGAATGGCTATGCCTGAAGGTTACACATCACTGGAAAACGCACCTGTCATTTCAGGAGTAAATGAGTATGACTCTGTAAGATTAACGATGACCTCTCCAACAGAACGTAAAAGTGTAGAAAAACAAGCCGTTTCTGTTTTAAACGAAATGAAAGCTCCGAAATTTGAGCACAAATTCGAAGCACAAGACTTAGGTGAATTTACGAAGCAATTAGACGAATCCATCGGTATGATGAAAATGGTATTCGGTGGTATTGCCGCTATCTCCTTACTTGTTGGTGGTATCGGCGTAATGAACATCATGCTTGTATCTGTAACAGAACGTACACGTGAGATTGGTATTCGTAAAGCACTTGGTGCAACACGTGGTAAAGTATTAACACAATTCTTAATTGAATCTTGTATTTTAACAGGACTCGGTGGTTTTATCGGATTCATGCTCGGTATCTTCTTCGCTTGGATCGTCTCAATCTTTGCCGGATGGCCACTCGTTGTCTCAAAAGAACTTGGACTTCTTGCAGTAGGTATCTCCATGTTAATCGGTATTATATTCGGTTTACTACCGGCTAACAAAGCTGCAAAACTGGATCCAATTGAATGTTTACGATATGAATAAACAAAAGCGTAGGAGTTTACACTCCTACGCTTTTTATTTATCCCGCTTTAATGGGCAGTAAGACCCCCACCTCAAAATTCAGCGAAAGCAAAGAATTTAGGTGGGGGTCGGGCTGCCCATAAAAGCCCGATTGGTTCAACTAATAATCAGTGGGGGAGGAAGAATCCTCCCCACTGATTAAAGTTTCACTTTATCTATTAAATCGTGTTTCTTCTATTATATATGTTTCACGTTATAAACACCTTTCATTATTTTAGCTTACTAAAGCTATTATAGAATCCTATTATTGCAAAAATAATATGTAACAGACTAAAATCAAGGTGTAATTTTTTCCATAACTCGACTTATTTTGTAACAATTATAGCGATATTTTATCGATTTTCACCTCATTTATATTTCTCCACAACCAAAATAGTTATTTTTACATAACTACTTTTCTGTCCTAACAGCAAAACACGCCGTTTTCGTAACGATTACGAAACATTTTCGTAACGTTTAAGAAACATTATTAACCGATTAGAAATTGAAATACTCCTCTTTTTATGTATGGTATGCTCTAACCTCCCCTAACAACTATAAGGAAGCGCTTTTAGGATATTACTGGAATTATTACAGAATATTAATGACCCGTTACGAAACCTTTGTAATTTTATGTTTTCCGCAAATAAGAAAATAATGGTTGCTATAATGAGGTCAACGAAAACAAATGCAATGGAGGCTATTATGAAAAAATTTATGGGTATAGCAACAGCAGCGGTTTTTGGTCTTGGGATTTTCACAACATCTGCTAAAGCAGAAACAATCGTAACGACTGATGTACTAAATGTACGAGAAAACCCAACTACTGAATCAAAAGTTGTAGGAAAATTATTAGATGGATATAAAGTTAACGTTTTACATACAGAAAACGGATGGTCAAAAGTGAAATTAAACAGCGGTAAAGAAGCTTTCATTAGCGCTGACTATACAAAAGACACTTACTACGTAACAGCAAACGTATTAAACGTACGTGCTGGTGCAAACACAGACTCAGAAATTCTTGGTAAATTGAAACAAGATGATGTAATTGAAACAACACACCAAGTACAAAACGACTGGATCCAATTTGAATATAACGGCAAAACAGCTTATGTTCATGTTCCTTACTTAACAGGTAAAGCACCAGTTAAAGTTCAACCAGTAGTTAAAGCTGAAAAAACAACTAAAGTTCAAGATACAGCTAAAGCAGTGGAAGCAACTAAAGCTCGTGAAGTAGCTGAAACGCAAGCTAAAGCTAAGGCGGAGGAAGCGACTAAAGCTCGTGAAGCAGCTGAAGCTCAAGCAGAAGCTAAGGCTCAAGAGGCAGCTAAAGCTCGTGAAGCAGCTAAAGCCGGGGCAGAAGCTAAAGCTCAGGCAGCAGCTGAAGCTCAAGCAGAAGCTAAGGCTCAAGAAGCAGCTAAAGCTCGTGAAGCAGCTAAAGCTCAAGAAGCAGCTGAAGCTCAAGCAGAAGCTAAGGCTCAAGAAGCAGCTAAGGCTCAAGAAGCAGC
>NZ_QORY01000024.1:0-58232 GCF_008368755.1 Bacillus sp. AR2-1 | reverse complement strand
CTTCCTTATGTTAACATCTTCATTTTTCAATGTCAACTAAGTTTTTAAAATTTCTTTTTTATCGTCTTCTGCGTTTCCGCATCAGCGACGGTTATTAATTTATCATATAATAACTATTAACGTCAACACTTTTTAATAAAAAATTCTTTTCCTTACATAACGCATACACTCTTCTGCATTAGCGACTCTTCGAAATAAACAAAAAATGATTTTATATCTTTCTTCCATCGCCTTTTTTACAACGTCATGAATACGTTCATCTTCAAAATCAAATAGTAGTTCTTCTAACTCTCTCTTCAATATGTATTCCATTTCTTTTTTCTCTTCTTTCGTTAACATAAACCCAAGCAAATCATCACCTCAATCATTTCTTACAAAGCAATAAACGTTACGCTCATTTTCACTTATCAAAATCCTATCATTCATTATATCCACTGCTTACGATATTAATCCTTTGTTCTCTTTTTAATATTTAAAGCATATATGTAACTGAAAAGGATTGGACAAAGGGGCGTAATATTATGTTTTTCTTTTTTATTACGAGTAAACGAGCTTTTAAACACATTAGCTTAATAGTGATACTTTCCTTATTTACAGCATGGCTTCTCTTTTTGAAAACATATTCACATGAATCTGCTTTTTCAACTGCGACAGGACCTAAAGTTATTTACAAAGGAGACACCTCTAAAAAACAAGTTGCATTCACGTTTGATATTAGTTGGGGAGACAAAAAAGCAATTCCAATCCTTGATACACTTAAAGAAAGAGACATTAAGAATGCAACCTTCTTCGTTTCTGCTGCATGGGCAGAAAGACACCCTGATGTTGTTGAACGCATCATAAAAGATGGACATGAAATCGGTAGTATGGGCTATAATTACACGTCCTACACTTCTCTAGAGACAAATGAAATACGAAGAGATCTTTTACGAGCACAAGATGTTTTTACAAAACTTGGTGTGAAACAAGTCAAACTATTACGTCCACCTAGTGGAGACTTTAACAAAGCAACACTTAAAATAGCAGAATCACTCGGATACACCATCGTCCATTGGAGTAATAACTCAAACGACTGGAAAAACCCAGGTGTAAACAATATCGTTTCCAATGTCTCTACTAATTTAAAAGGTGGAGATATCGTCTTATTACATGCATCCGATTCTGCCCTTCAAACAAATAAAGCTTTACCACTGCTTCTGCAAAAATTAAAGAGTGACGGATATGAGCAAATATCGGTATCACAACTTATTTCTAACACAAGTACAAAAAGTAAAGATGTAAGGTAATTCTTTTCCCTCGTGCCTTCACACATAAAAAGCTCTACTACCTATCATTAAGGTAGTAGAGCTTTTTTCACCCCGATATTTATATTCGTACAACCACCCTGCATAAAAACTCAAAAATCTCTCTTACTTAAGCCGACTTACTCGCCTTTCCAATTAAACGATGTAATATAAGTAACTGATATGCATTACATAATAAAAGTGGTATCACCATTAAATACAACCAATCTGTGTCATTAATACGAAGCGCTGGTACCCACTCAAGAATTGTTACAACAACCATAAAGAACAAAGCGGGCACAAATGCCTTTCTATTCGTTTCTTTACTTTTTATGTAAGCAACAATCGCCCCAAACACAAATAATACACCTGCAACAAGTATATTATTCCCTAACGAAACTTCCCCATTTGCAATCAATACAGATCTTAAATACACGAAATCAAATAAAACGAATGCAATAAAGAAGAGCTGGACTGCATTCCATAAAGAAGGTGACCTGAACATCCCCAGTCCAAAACGATGGATTGTTAAATAGGCAAAGAACCCCATTTGACTTATAACACTAAAAATAAATCCTACACCCATCAACCAGAAGGAAACTGCTAAAATCTCCTCTCCGTCGAAATTTTGAAAAAATTTAGCGTACTTGTCCCACTCCAAAACAAACCCAATAATGACCGTGCTAATCCCACCTAGAAACAACGTCGTAAAAAACAGGCGTACCCACTTGCGGCTATTCACAACACATCCCCCATTATCCTTATATTTCTAATTAAATTGTATCAATGACAATTTCAAAAAGCTAGCCATGTTCATGTATAAATTCCTTAAAGATATTTATATTAAAAAGAGAGAACTGTGTTGAAAGGAGTTCCAACTTATGAAACGGATGCTGCTCGTTTTGACTTCTTCTTTTCTATTTCTTGTACTTGTAGCATGTGCACAAGGAAAAGAAGCAAAGTCCGAACTTGATTATGATCAAACGAAGAAAATGATTGTTGATATTTTAAAAACCGATCAAGGTAAGAAAGCCATTCAAGATGTGTTAACTGATGAAAAAATGAAACAAGCACTCATACTAGATGAAACAGTAGTAAAGAAAACGATTGAAGATGCAATGGTATCCGACAAAGGGCAACAATTCTGGGAAAAGCTCTTTAAAGACCCTGAGTTCTCATCGAAATTCGCTAAAAGTATGGGGAAAGAACAAACAACCTTAATGAAAACATTACTAAAAGACCCTGAATACCAAGCAGGCGTTATAGAAATTATGAAAAACCCTGAAGTAGAAAAAATAATGTTACAAACAATGAAGAGCAAAGAATACCGCCAATATTTACAACAAGTACTAACAGAAACTGCCGAAAGCCCACTCTTCCAAGCTAAGATGATTGATATTATTAGTAAAGGTGTACAAAAGGCCGAGAAAAGTGGATCTGATAAAAAAGAAGCAGGCGGTGAAGGTGGTTCCCAAGACGGTAAAAAGGAGCAACAGTAAAAATAATAATTATAATAATGAGTGGACAATATATGTATCGTCCACTCATTATTATTTTATTTTTGCGCGACAGCTATTTTATCAATTACTGTCTCAGCTATCGTACGATAAATAAGACCCGTCGTATGTGTATCTTCATATACTGAAGGCGCAAAGTCATCTTTATTCCAATCAGGTTGTTGAAGCGGGATTCGGCCAAGTACTTCTGTTTGAAGTTCTGTAGCTAATTTATCTCCTCCACCTCTTCCAAACACATATTCTTTTTCACCAGTTGTTTTACTTTCAAAATACGCCATATTTTCAACAACACCAAGAATACTATGTTCTGTACGTAAAGCCATGGCTCCAGCACGCGCTGCCACAAATGCCGCTGTTGGATGTGGCGTTGTTACAATAATCTCTTTACAAGCTGGCAACATTGAATGTAAGTCTAGCGCAACATCACCTGTACCCGGTGGTAAATCTAAAACTAAATAGTCTAAATCGCCCCACTCTACTTCTGTAAAGAAGTGATTTAACATTTTCCCAAGCATAGGGCCTCTCCAAATAACCGGTGCATTATCTTCTACAAAGAATCCCATTGAAATTACCTTTACACCTAGACGCTCCACTGGAATGATTCTATCTCCTCTTACAACAGGACGTTTTTCTATCCCCATCATATCCGGTACGCTAAAACCATAAATATCAGCATCAATGATACCAACCTTTTTACCTAGACGAGCTAAAGCAATAGCAAGGTTAACAGAAACTGTTGATTTTCCGACTCCACCTTTTCCACTCGCCACTGCTAAAAATGTTGTTTTTGAATTTGGTGACAATAAAGATTCAGTTTGCTCTTCTTCCTGTTCCGGTGCAAACTGAGCTAATTCCTCTTCTGTAAATTCTGCAAAGCGAAGCCCTACTGTTGCTGCTCCTAGTTCTTTTACTAACTTTACAATTCCAGATTGCAATTGCATTTGTTCCGCTGTACCGGTTTTTACAATTGCAATTTTAACACTTACATGTTCCTTCTCAGGCTTAACTGTTACCTCTTTAATTGCACCTGTTTCTTTTAACGTTTTATGTAAAAACGGATCTACAATCCCTTCTAACGCTTCCACTACTTGCTCTTTCGTTACCATAGTTAGCCCAGCCCCCTGTATGAAAAATAACGTAATGTTAATTAAATTTATCTCTCTTTATTTTTGAAATAAATGCGTTTACATTTCCAGTATAACATATTTTCGGAAAACTTCGTTAACGAGAGAAACTCAAAAAATCCTCCTTATTCTGGAGGATTCCCTTTTTCCGTGAAATAACGTAATATACCACGATATACTGCAGCCGCTACCTTTTGCTGATATTTCTCCGAATTTAACATATACCTTTCGTTTACATTCGATAAAAAGCCAGCTTCAATTAGAGCACCTGGTGTTTTCGCATACTTCAATAAATACACATGAGAAATTGTTTTAGCAGAACGATTCGTATTCTCTAAACTCGTTCTCAATTCAGCTTGTATAAATTTCGCTGCACGTTCATTTTCAACCGAAGAACGATAGTAGAACGTTTGTGCGCCTTTCGATCCACTACTAGTTAAAGCATTTAAATGAATGCTCGCAAAAAAGTCTACATCAGGCTTATTAATAATCTCTACACGCTTTTTTAAATCCTCTGCTTTACGTCTACTATATGATTTTGTATCTTTCTGAGCTAAATCATAATCTCCCTCACGTGTTAAAATAACTAGTGCACCTTGTTCTTGTAAATAATCTTGTACCTTCTTTGTAATTTCAAGCGTAATATCTTTTTCTATAATATCTTTTCCACCAACAGCCCCTCCGTCTGGCCCACCATGCCCAGCATCTAATACAATCACTTTCCCTGATAAGGGTAAATTCCAAGCTCGCCACGATTTTGTAATTTGAAATTCTTGTTTGACTAAAAAAAACAAAACAACCGCAGCGAGTGCAAAAGAGATAATTCGAATTCTCTTCATACCTTTCCTCCTCCAGCTAGTCCCTCTAATTACTTATATGGGACAAGAGGAAAGTTTATGCTTGTCTTAATGAAGCTTTAATCGATATCTTCTTTCACCTTTTTCATATCCTTCCTGCCACCATAAGCCGATAAACTGCTGGCAAGATTCAAAAAGTAATTCCTCATCTTGTAACTTAATTTCCCGCATAGTCATGCTCGTTAAAAATTGGAATAGTGTTTCCGTTAATTGTTGCTCTTCTTCTAAGGCTCTATATTTCACATCAAAGAATGATTCACCATAATAACCAAACTTACTGTATCTCGCTCCTAATAAATACGATTCTATCCCTAATTCAATACAGTAATCTTCATACTGACGATGAAGTTCCTGCATCTGAAAGGCATCCCTAATATTTGAACGTAATGTTTTTAATGATAATTCTCGCAGCATCTTCCGTTCATATTTCAACTGCTTTTCTTTTTGTTTTTCTTGTAAGCTGACAATGACATTCATAGTACTTATAAACCTCCCTAATACGTATTAGTCTAAACTTCTAAAGAAGAAGCATACGCGAGAGAATAGAACTAAAATATTCCAAACTACAAAAATTACAAAAGAGGAATGAAACATAAAAAAACCCCAACCAAAATGGTTGGGGTTTGTAGTTCGCAAAAATTAACGTTTTGAGAACTGAGGTGCACGACGTGCGCCTTTAAGACCGTATTTTTTACGCTCTTTCATACGTGCGTCACGAGTTAATAGACCTGCACGTTTTAGTGTTAGACGGTATTCTGGATCAGCTTTTAATAAAGCGCGAGAAATACCGTGACGAATAGCACCAGCTTGACCAGTGTATCCACCACCATTTACGTTTACAAGTACATCGTAGTTACCTAAAGTTTCTGTTGCAACTAGAGGTTGTTTCACTACTTCACGTAATGCAGCAAATGGGATATAGTTTTCAAAATCACGACCGTTAATGATAACGCGTCCTTCGCCTGGAACTAGGCGTACGCGCGCTACTGAACTCTTACGACGTCCAGTGCCATAGTATTGAACCTGTGCCAAAGTAAGCCCTCCTTTAATTGATTATCCGCGAAGTTCGTAAACTTCTGGTTTTTGTGCTTGGTGTGGATGCTCTGCTCCAGCATACACGTTTAATTTCTTAGATACTTGACGTCCTAAACGTCCTTTTGGAAGCATCCCTTTAATTGCAAGCTCTAACATTTGTACAGGGTAGTTTGTACGCATTTCTAGAGCTGTTCTTTGTTTAAGTCCACCTGGGTGGTTAGTGTGACGGTAGTAAATTTTATCGTTTAATTTATTACCTGTTAAATGAATTTTTTCAGCGTTAATAATAATTACATGATCACCCGTGTCAACGTGTGGTGTAAATGTAGGTTTGTTTTTACCGCGTAAAATAGATGCTACTTCAGTAGATAGGCGACCTAAAGTTTGACCTTCAGCATCAACCACATACCATTTACGCTCAACTTCGTTAGCTTTTGCCATAAAAGTCGTACGCATGTGTTTCCCTCCTCGTTATCTTTTCCATAGAAAAAATCTATTGTTTATCTTAAACACGATTTCCTTCCGGGGCTAATCGTGGTTTTAGAAACAATACCATATGTTATGATATACTTTTGAGTTTCTAATGTCAAGCAAATGTTACACCAGGATTAGTTGTTATAGTTTACCTGCCATAAGTAAAGTCCATGACCTGGAGCCATCTTTCCAGCAAACTGACGATTTTGTTTCGCTAAAATCTCTGGAATGCTATCAGGATCAAGCTTTCCTTGCCCTACGCTAAGTAACGTACCAACAATAATTCTGACCATATTATATAAAAATCCATTACCTACAAAACGAAAAATTAATTCATCGCCTTGCTCAATTAACTCAATTTCATAAATCGTTCGCACCTTATCTTTTTTGTCAGTTTTTGCCGAACAAAAAGAAGTGAAATCATGCGTTCCAATAAAATAAGGAATCGCTTTTCTTATAGAGCTTATTTCGAGCGGATATGGATATTGATATACGTAATTTCTACGGAATACATCCGCAGTCTTTGATAATAATACACGATAACGATATTCTTTTCTCTCGACACCGTAACGCGCATGAAATTCTTCTGTTTTTTTCTCTACCTGTCTGATAACAATATCATCTGGCAACATTGTGTTTAATGCATTACTCCATTGCCACTCTTCAAGAGACAACGGTGTATCAAAGTGTATGACTTGTCCTTTAGCGTGAACGGTAGAATCCGTTCTGCCCGATGCCTGAACACGAACAAGCGCTCCTTTATGCAATTTCTGCAAAGCTTTCTCAATCTCTTGTTGAACAGTACGATGCTGCGGCTGAATTTGATAACCACAAAAATGCATGCCATCATATGCAACCGTACATTTTATTCTATCCATTTCTCTATTCTCCATTACGATCGCACCCATGCCAAAATACAAGCTAAACAAAGTAAGCTTATTATCGTTACTGTATCACTTGTTTTCCAGCGTAGTTGCCTAAATTTAGTACGTCCTTCACCATTTTGATACCCACGTGCTTCCATAGCAATTGCTAAGTCCTCAGCACGCTTAAAAGCACTGATAAATAGAGGAACGAGTAGTGAGATAATAGCTTTCATCCTATCTTTTATCGGTCCTCCTGCGAAATCAATACCGCGTGAAGATTGTGCCTTCATTATTTTACTCGTTTCATCCATTAATGTCGGAATAAAACGAAGAGAAATTGACATCATTAATGCGATTTCATGAACAGGAACTTTTATACGTTTCAACGGCTTTAATAACGTCTCCAAACCATCTGTAATCTCAATAGGTGTCGTCGTTAACGTTAATAATGTCGTCATTAAAATAATAACGAAGAATCGTATAGAAATGTATATCCCTTGCTCTAATCCTTTTTCATGTATCGAAAACCAACCAAGCTGGAATAGTACTTCCCCTTCTTTATTTGTAAAAATATGCAGGAAAAATGTAAAAAGAAAAATCCATAGAATTGGTTTTAAGCCCGAAAGTACATAACGAATCGGCACTTTTGCAAAAAATAAAGCAATGAGTGCATATAAAAATAAAAATCCATATGAAATCGCATTATTTGCTAAGAAAACAACAAATACATATAAAAAGACAATCAGCAGCTTCGTACGTGGATCAAGTTGATGAATAAGAGACTTCCCTGGAATATACCTTCCAATAATCAACTGCTGCATGATTCATGACCACCTTTTCGTAACACCTGCACAACTTCATGAGTAAGATCCTCTAAAGATAAGGTAGCCTTTGGGATTGAAATGCCAAACTTCTCTTCAATTGCACGTTTATACTTTAAAGACATAGGAAGATCCACGCCAATTTTCTCTAGTTCATCAGCATGTGAAAATACTTCCTCTGCACTTCCTTGCAAAAAGACCGTTCCTTTATGCATGACTACAATCTGCTCCGCATACTTAGCAGCATCCTCCATATTATGTGTTACTAGGATAACTGTAAGACCTTTTTCCTTATGCAGCTTATAAAACATCTCCATAAGTTCATTCTGCCCTTTTGGATCTAGTCCTGCTGTAGGTTCATCTAATACAAGCACTTCGGGTTCCATCGCCAATACACCCGCTATCGCAACACGCCTCATTTGCCCACCACTTAACTCAAACGGTGAACGTATTAACAGTTCTGGCCCTAACCCTACAAGTTCAATTGCCTCTCTTGCCTTTTGCTTCGCTTCTTCTACAGATACCCCAAAATTAGTAGGGCCGAAACAAATATCCTTCTCCACAGTCTCTTCAAACAACTGATGTTCTGGGAATTGAAAGACAACCCCTACCTTTTTACGTAGTGGCTTTAGCTTTTTTTCTTTCTTTCCTGCCGAAATGAAATGTTCACCAATTTGAACTGTGCCATTCGTCGGCTGCAATAAACCATTTAAATGTTGAATCATCGTCGACTTACCTGAACCAGTATGACCGATAATGGCATAATAGCCCCCACTTGGAAACGACACGTCTACATCATAAAGTGCGCGTCTTTCAAATGGAGTTTTATATTGATAACGATGTTCTACTTTTTGGAATGTAATCTCCAAAGTTCGTTCACCAAGCTTTCCATTGTAAGATGCGTATTTTGCAAGAGAATTTCATTTCTTTTTAATAATTCTGCTATTTTCACTGAAAATGGTACATCTAATCCAATTTCTTGGAGCATATGAGAGGACTTGAAGATTTGCTTTGGAGTCCCTTCCTCTAATATTTCTCCCTTGTTTAAAATAATGACACGATCTGATTGTGCCGCTTCTTCTAAATCGTGCGTAATTGATAACACGGTAATACCTTTTTGATTAACAAGTTGTCTAACCGTTTCTACTACTTCACGTCTCCCTTGAGGATCCAACATTGACGTTGCTTCATCTAATATCAAAATAGATGGCTGAAGTGCTAAAACGCCTGCTATTGCCACTCGCTGCTTTTGCCCACCAGATAACGAATGAGGTTCATCATTAAGAAAATCTTCCATACGGACAAGTTTGAGAGCCTGATTTAATCTTTCTACCATTTGCTCTCTTGGCATTCCGATATTCTCTAAGCCAAAAACAACGTCGTCTTGCACTGTCGTTCCAACAAATTGATTGTCTGGATTTTGAAATACCATCCCAATTTGTTTTCGAACATCCCATACCGTTTCCTCTGATAAAACCATTGTATCATTTACTGTAATAGTCCCTGCTTCCGGCAAAAACAAACCATTCAATAATTTTGCAAGTGTAGACTTCCCTGAACCGTTTTGTCCAATAACAGATACCCATTCTCCCTCATACAAGGCAAATGAAACATCTTTTAATGCATAAGTGGCTGCCCCAGGATATTGAAATGATATATTTTCTGTCCGAAGTTTCTCTTTTTTCAATACAAGGCACCCTTTCCTTCGCCAAGTTAGCCTATTTTTATATTTAAAAAAAAGGGCCATGACCAGTTTCTTGAAAAGAACTGTCCTGCCCTTTTAATTATCATTATACTAACTCGATAATTACCATTGGTGCTGCGTCTCCGCGACGTGGACCAATTTTTGCAATACGAGTGTATCCGCCTTGGCGCTCAGCATAGCGTGGAGCTACATCAGCGAATAATTTTTGAAGTGCATCTTGACCAGTCTCAGCGTTAGCTACTTCATTGCGAATGAAAGCTGCTGCTTGACGACGAGCGTGAAGATCTCCGCGTTTACCTAAAGTGATCATTTTTTCCACTACAGAACGAAGTTCTTTTGCACGAGTTTCTGTCGTTTGGATGCGCTCGTTGATAATTAAATCAGTAGCTAAATCACGTAACATAGCTTTACGTTGCGCACTTGTACGGCCTAATTTTCTGTATGCCATTCGTAGTTCCCTCCTTTGTTGATGGGTTTAAATCCTCAGTCGTCTTTACGTAAACCTAAACCTAATTCCTCAAGCTTATGTTTAACTTCTTCTAAGGATTTACGTCCTAAGTTACGAACTTTCATCATATCTTCTTCTGTTTTGTTCGCAAGCTCTTGTACAGTATTAATTCCTGCACGTTTTAGGCAATTATAAGAACGAACAGAAAGATCTAGTTCTTCGATAGTCATCTCAAGAACTTTCTCTTTTTGATCTTCTTCCTTCTCAACCATAATCTCAGCATTTTGTGCTTCATCAGTTAAACCAACAAAGATATTTAAATGCTCAGTTAAGATTTTGGCACCTAAAGAGATAGCTTCTTTTGGCCCGATGCTTCCATCCGTCCATACATCAAGCGTAAGCTTATCATAATTAGCCACTTGTCCGACACGTGTCTTTTCCACTTGGTAAGTCACACGTGATACTGGAGTATAAATAGAATCAATAGGAATTACTCCTATTGGTTGATCTTCGCTTTTATTTGCATCAGCTGGCGTATACCCACGGCCACGCTTTGCAGTTAAACGCATGCGGAAATGCGCATTTTTTGCTAACGTTGCAATGTGTAAATCTGGATTTAAGATTTCTACATCACTATCGTGAGTAATATCAGCAGCTGTGACAATACCTTCGCCCTGCACATCAATTTCCAACGTCTTCTCTTCTTCAGAGTAGATTTTAAGAGCTAACTTTTTCAAGTTTAAGATGATCGTCGTAACGTCTTCTACTACGCCCTCAACTGTTGAAAATTCATGTAATACGCCATCGATTTGGATAGCAGTAACAGCGGCACCAGGGAGTGAGGATAAAAGAATACGACGTAAGGAGTTACCCAAAGTAGTACCATATCCACGCTCAAGCGGTTCAATTACGAATTTACCATATTTAGCATCTTCGTTAAGTTCAACCGTTTCGATTTTCGGCTTTTCGATTTCAATCATTAACTAAACCCTCCTTCAAAACGTCGAAACCCCGGTTAAACAAAGGGATACCCCCTGTCTAACCGAAAGTCCCCCTTAGGCAGTTCCCGATTGTGCACAACAAGCGATGTTTCTGTACGAAATTTCTCGATAATGCATCATATCCATTATAGACAAAAGGGAAAATTCTATACAGAAAAATTACACACGACGACGTTTTGGTGGACGACATCCATTATGAGGAACTGGAGTAACATCTCTAATTGCTGTTACTTCTAGACCTGCAGCTTGAAGAGCACGAATTGCAGCTTCACGACCAGCACCAGGACCTTTAACAGTAACCTCTAAAGTTTTTAAACCGTGCTCCATTGCAACTTTAGCAGCAGCTTCAGCAGCCATTTGCGCAGCGAATGGAGTAGACTTACGAGATCCACGGAAACCAAGTGCACCAGCACTAGACCAAGAAAGTGCGTTACCATGAGTATCTGTAAGTGTTACGATTGTGTTGTTGAAAGTAGAACGAATATGAGCTATACCAGCTTCAATATTCTTTTTCACACGTTTTTTACGAGTGTTTGTTTTACGTGCCATTGTTAGTTCAACCTCCTTTACTTATTATTTCTTTTTATTTGCTACTGTACGACGTGGACCTTTACGTGTACGAGCATTGTTTTTAGAGTTTTGACCACGAACTGGTAAACCACGACGGTGACGAAGACCACGGTAAGAACCGATCTCCATTAGACGTTTAATGTTAAGAGATACTTCACGACGAAGGTCTCCCTCAACTTTAATACGATCGATGATATCACGGATACGTCCTAGTTCGTCTTCCGTTAAATCACGAACTCGTGTTTCTGAAGAAATACCAGCTTCAGTTAGAATTTTTTCAGCAGTTGTGCGACCAATGCCGAATACGTAAGTTAAAGAAATAACAACGCGTTTGTCTCGAGGAATATCTACACCTGCGATACGTGCCATTCTGAATGCACCTCCTTCTGATTAACCTTGTTTTTGTTTATGTTTAGGGTTTTCACAAATAACCATTACTTTTCCACGTCTACGAATAACTTTACATTTTTCGCAGATTGGTTTAACTGACGGTCTTACTTTCATGTCTCGAACCTCCTTAAAGATTACGGAGTGCTATATTATTTAAAACGGTACGTAATACGACCACGATTTAAATCGTACGGAGATAATTCTACCGTAACTTTGTCTCCTGGTAAAATACGAATGAAGTTCATACGGATTTTACCAGAAACGTGAGCCAATACGACATGCCCATTCTCTAATTCTACTTTGAACATAGCATTTGGCAACGTTTCAAGAACGGTACCTTCGACTTCAATTACATCATCTTTAGCCATTCAATAGTTCTCCCTTCTTCAAATCAGTAACATTTTACACTGCTCTGAAATCCCGGAGAGCCAGCTACTTATAAAGTGGTAAGGATTTCGTATCCTGCTTCTGTAAGAGCAATCGTGTGCTCAAAGTGTGCACACCATTTACCATCTACCGTTACCACTGTCCAGTCATCAGATAGTGTTTTTACATATCGTCTTCCTTGATTCACCATCGGCTCAACACAGATGACCATTCCCGGCTTTAATCTAGGGCCTCTATTTGGTGGACCATAGTGCGGGATTTGAGGGTCCTCATGTAAGTCTTGCCCGATTCCGTGACCAACATACTCCCTAACGATCGAGAACCCATTCTCTTCAGCATGGGTTTGAACCGCATGTGAGATATTTGATAATCTTTCGCCTGGTTTTACTTGTTCTAGACCAAGATACAACGATTTTTCTGTGACATCAAGTAGCTTTTGAACAGATTCAGAAATGTTTCCAACTGGATACGTCCATGCAGAATCTCCATGGTACCCATTGTATTTCGCACCAATATCGATACTGATGATATCGCCCTCTTCGAGCTTGCGCTTCCCTGGAATTCCGTGTACAAGCTCTTCATTTACAGAAGCACATATGCTCCCCGGAAATCCGTTGTATCCTTTAAAAGATGGCGTAGCACCATATTTTCGAATCGTCTTTTCCGCTATTTGATCGAGCTCTTTCGTTGTAATTCCTGGAGTAATATGCTGTTTCAACTCTTGATGAGTTAAAGCAACGATCCTGCCAGCTTCTCGCATGATTTCTATCTCGCGAGGAGTTTTGCAGATGATCATTACGCTAAGCCTCCGATGAGAACATCGATATCAGCAAATACTTTATTGATATCTTGCTCACCATTAATGCTTTGTAAGTAACCAAGCTCCTCGTAGAAATCAAGCAAAGGTTTTGTTTGCTTAATATTTACATCTAAACGATTTGCCACAGTTTCTTCATTGTCATCAGAGCGTTGATATAATTCGCCACCACATTTATCGCACACATCAGCTTTTGCTGGTGGATTGAATTCTAAGTGGTAAGTCGCACCGCACTCTTTACAAATGCGACGGCCTGTAAGGCGTGTTAATAACAACCCTGAATCCACATTAATGTTTAAAACATAGTCGATTTTTTTACCAAGATCTTTCATAATCTCTTCAAGAGCTGATGCTTGTGCAATAGTTCGTGGGAAACCGTCTAGTAAGAAACCTCTTACGCAGTCTTCTTGACTTAAACGTTCACGAACGATTCCGATTGTAACTTCATCTGGAACAAGTGCACCTTTATCAATAAAAGATTTTGCTTGTAGACCCATTTCAGTTTCAGCCTTCATAGCTGCACGGAACATATCTCCTGTTGAAATGTGAGGGATGTTATACTTGGCAACAATCTGTTCGGCTTGTGTACCTTTACCAGCACCAGGAAGCCCCATTAAAATTAAGTTCATCCTTGTTCCCCCTCAGAGTACATGAGCATGTAGGGAAGACAATTCTTCCCACTTACTCATTGCTTGATAAACCCTTTGTAATGGCGTTTTACCAGTTGACTTTCTAGCTGCTTCATTGTTTCTAAAGCAACGCCGACAACGATTAACATACTCGTTCCACCAATCTGTGCAGATGGAGGAAGATTTCCCAATTTCGTAAAGATAACTGGTAAGATTGCAATCGCTGCTAGGAAAATTGATCCTACAAAGGTCAAACGATACAAGATTTTTGTTAGATACTGTTCCGTATTCTTACCCGGACGAATACCTGGAACATATCCACCTTGTTTGTTTAGATTCTCTGACATTTGCTCTGGATTAACCTGAACAAACGCATAGAAATATGTGAAGGCTACAATGAGCGCAACATATATGATCATTCCCACTGGGTGAGAATAGTTAAAGTTTGCAATGATCCACTGCGATACATCATGATTCGGGAAGAACTGTGCAATAGTTGGAGGCGTAATTAAGAATGAAACAGCAAAAATGACTGGAATAACACCCGCACTATTTACCTTAAGGGGTAAATGTGTGTTTTGTGCTCCAGCATGATTCCCATTCCCTCCTGTTACACGCTTCGCATATTGAATTGGGATCTTTCTAACAGCCTGTTGAATGAAAATAACACCAACAATAACCGCTAGCACAGCTAGTAAGATCAATGCAACTTTAACGATACTCATGAACAATTGATCTCCGATATTTTGAAACTGTTGTTGATACACTTGAGATATAACACTTGGGATCGCTGCGGCAATACCGCCAAAGATAAGGATGGAAATACCATTACCTACACCTTTAGCTGTAATCTGTTCACCTAACCACATTAAAAATGCAGTACCAGCAGTCAGTACCGTAGCAATGTATAAATAAGTGCTCCAACCAGGATTCAAAATTAATTGTCCACCTACCATACCGTTAAAACCAATTGACATACCAAACCCCTGAATAAACGCAAGAACAATTGTAAAGTAACGCGTGAATTGCGTTAGTTTACGACGGCCCATTTCACCTTGCTTCGACCATTCCGAAAATTTAGGAACAACATCCATCTGCAATAATTGCACGATGATGGATGCTGTAATATACGGCATGATTCCCATCGCGAAGATGGAGAAGTTTTTCAAGGCGCCACCGCCAAATGTATTTAGGATACCTAAGGCATTTAATTGATCTTGTGCTTTCAGTACGTCTCCATTTGTAAATGGCACTGGGATAAACGTGCCAATTCTGAATACGATTAACATCGCTAAAGTGAATAATATTTTACGTCTTATCTCAGCAACGCGCATAAAGTTGGAGATTGTACGAAACATTAGATCACCTCAACTGATCCGCCAGCTGCTTCAATTGCTTCTTTAGCACTTGAAGAGAACTTGTGCGCTTTAACAGTTAATTTTTTCTCTACTGCGCCGCTTGCAAGAATTTTAACACCGTCGTTTAACTTGCTGATAACGCCAGTTTCCAGCAATAATTCAGGTGTTACTTCTGTACCATCTTCAAAACGATTTAACGTTGATAAGTTTACAATAGTAAACTCTTTACGGTTAATGTTTGTGAAGCCGCGTTTTGGTAAACGACGGAATAATGGAGTTTGACCACCTTCGAAGCCAAGACGAACACCGCCACCAGAACGTGCGTTTTGTCCTTTATGACCTTTACCAGCAGTTTTACCGTTACCAGAACCGATACCACGACCGACACGGTTACGTACTTTACGAGAACCTTCTGCAGGTTTTAATTCATGAAGTTTCATTCCCAGGCACCTCCTTATATTAATGAGTTATCCTTAAGCTTCTGTTACAGTTATAAGGTGAGAAACTTTGTTGATCATACCAAGAATAGCAGGAGTTTCTTCCTTAACTACAGTTGAATTCAACTTTTTAAGACCTAAAGCTTCTACCGTCGCACGTTGATCTTGTGGACGACCAATTACACTACGAGTGAGGGTAATTTCTAACTTTTTCGCCATTTGTTTTCCCTCCTTAACCTAGTAGCTCTTCTACAGATTTACCGCGTAATTTTGCAACATCTTCAGCGCGCTTAAGTTCGCTTAATCCGTTCACAGTAGCGCGAATCATGTTGATTGGTGTGTTAGAACCAAGAGATTTCGAAAGAATATCTTGTACACCAGCTAATTCAAGTACCGCACGAACAGGTCCACCAGCAATAACACCAGTACCTTCAGCAGCAGGTTTTAAGAATACTTCACCAGCTCCAAAATGACCGTTGATTGTGTGTGGAATTGTTGTACCAACTAATGGTACAGCGATTAAGTTTTTCTTAGCGTCTTCGATAGCTTTGCGGATTGCGTCTGGTACCTCTTGTGCTTTACCAGTACCGAATCCAACATGACCGTTTTTATCGCCAACTACAACTAGTGCAGCAAAGCGGAAACGACGACCACCCTTAACAACTTTCGCGACACGATTTATCGTAACTACACGTTCTTCAAGTTCTAATTTACTTGGGTCAATGCGATGCATCAATTTTCCCTCCTTTGACCATTAAAATTGTAATCCAGCCTCACGAGCAGCCTCAGCTAGAGCTTTAACACGGCCATGGTATAAGTAACCACCGCGATCGAATACTACTTCTTTAACGCCTTTCTCTACAGCACGCTTAGCAACTGATTCTCCTACTTTCGTAGCAGCTTCAGTATTGCTAGTACCGTTAAGAGCAAGGTCTTTATCAAGAGTAGATGCACTTACTAACGTTACACCATTTACATCATCAATAACTTGAGCGTAAATATGTTGGTTAGAACGGAACACATTTAAACGTGGACGTTCTGCAGTACCAGTAAGTTTAGCACGTACACGTGCATGTCTTTTCTTACGAGTCGCATTTTTATCAGCTTTAGTGATCATTCTTGTCACTCCTTTCTCTCACCTAACGGGTTTACTTAGCAGTTTTACCTTCTTTACGACGAACAACTTCGCCTTCGTAACGAATACCTTTACCTTTATAAGGCTCAGGAGCACGTACAGCACGGATGTTAGCAGCAAATTCGCCAACACGTTGCTTGTCGATACCTTTGATTACGATTTTAGTTGGTACAGGTACTTCAACTTCAAGACCTGCTTCCGGAGTCATTTCTACTGGATGAGAATAACCTACGCTTAATACAAGTTTATCTCCTTGTTTTTGAGCACGGTAACCAACACCGACTAATTCAAGTCCGCGTGCGAAACCTGTAGTTACACCTTCAACCATGTTTCCGATTAAAGCACGAGTTGTACCGTGTAATGCACGGTGTTCCTTCTGTTCAGATGGACGCTCAACTGTTAGTGTATTTTCTTCAATTTTGATAGACATATCAGCATTGAATTTACGACTTAATTCACCTTTAGGGCCTTTTACTGCTACAGTATTGTCTTCTGCAATTGTAATAGTAACACCTGCAGGGATTTCAAGAATCTTTTTACCAATACGAGACATGTGGTCACACCTCCGTTCGTTTTAAATATATATTACCAAACGTATGCTACTACTTCTCCACCAGTTTGTAATTGACGAGCGTCTTTGTCTGTCATTACTCCCTTAGATGTAGAAACAAGAGCGATACCTAATCCGTTAAGTACACGTGGTACTTCATCAGCTTTAGCGTAAACGCGTAAGCCAGGTTTACTGATACGTTTTAATCCAGTGATTACACGTTCATTGTTTGCACCATATTTCAGGAAAATACGAAGGATACCTTGTTTGTTATCCTCGATGTATTCTACATCACGAATGAAACCTTCACGTTTTAAAAGTTCAGCGATCTCTTTTTTGATTTTAGAAGCAGGAACCTCTAATTTCTCATGACGTACCATGTTCGCATTACGGATGCGAGTAAGCATGTCTGCAATTGGATCTGTCATCACCATGTGTTTTACCTCCTTCCCATTTGTGGGTTTTACCAACTAGCTTTTTTAACACCAGGAATTTGACCTTTATATGCAAGTTCACGGAAACAAATACGGCAAAGCTTAAATTTGCGGTATACAGAATGCGGACGACCGCAGCGTTCGCAACGTGTATACTCTTGTACTTTAAACTTAGGAGTACGCTTTTGTTTCGCTATCATAGATTTTTTAGCCACGTTTTCGCCTCCTCTACTTAGCGTTGGTTTCCATTATTTTTGGAATGGCATACCGAATTGTGTTAAAAGTTCACGAGCTTCTTCATCAGTTTTCGCTGTAGTAACGATTACGATGTCCATACCGCGGACTTTGCTTACTTTATCATAATCGATCTCAGGGAAGATAAGTTGCTCTTTAACACCTAATGTGTAGTTCCCACGACCATCGAATGATTTCTTAGAAACACCACGGAAATCACGTACACGTGGTAAAGAAACTGATACTAATTTGTCGAAGAACTCATACATTTGCTCGCCGCGTAAAGTTACTTTCGCACCGATTGGCATACCTTCACGAAGACGGAAACCAGCGATTGATTTTTTAGCACGAGTTACAACAGGTTTTTGACCTGCGATTTGTGTTAATTCTTCTACTGCATTGTCTAAAGCTTTTGAGTTAGATACCGCGTCACCAACACCAGTGTTGATTACGATCTTTTCGATTTTCGGTACTTCCATCACAGATTTATAGTTAAACTTGCTCACTAGAGCAGGAGTAATTTCCTTTTGGAACTTCTCTTTAAGGCGATTCAATGAAGTGACCTCCTTTCTTAAGAAAATTATTTATCTAATAATTCACCAGATTTTTTTGCAATACGAACTTTTTTACCATCTTCTACTTTGAAGCCTACGCGAGTAGGTTCACCTGTTTTCGGATCTAAAACCATAACGTTAGAAACGTGAATAGGTGCTTCTTTAGTAATAATTCCACCTTGTGGATTTAATTGAGATGGCTTAGAGTGTTTTTTAACGATGTTAACACCCTCAACGATAACACGGTTTTGCTTTGGGAAAGCCACAAGGATAACGCCTTGTTTTCCTTTGTCTTTTCCAGTGATTACCTGTACTTTATCACCTTTTTTTACATGCATCTTAATTCTGCACCTCCTTAGCAAGGCAATACCTTAAATTATAGAACTTCTGGAGCTAAAGAAACGATCTTCATGAAGTTGCTATCACGTAATTCACGAGCTACTGGTCCGAAGATACGAGTACCACGTGGGCTCTTATCGTCTTTGATGATAACCGCTGCGTTTTCATCAAATTTGATATAAGAACCGTCCGGACGACGAGCTCCGCTCTTCGTACGTACCACTACTGCTTTAACAACGTCACCTTTTTTAACAACGCCACCTGGTGTTGCTTGTTTTACCGTAGCAACGATAATGTCACCAATGTTAGCATATTTACGACCAGAGCCGCCTAATACTTTAATTGTTAAAAGTTCACGTGCACCAGAGTTGTCAGCAACTTTCAAACGAGATTCTTGTTGGATCATGTTATGAAACCTCCCTTCGGACTAAAAATTCCGATTCGTCTATTTAGATAATAACCGCTTCTTCAACGATTTCAACTAAACGGAAACGCTTAGTAGCAGAAAGCGGGCGAGTTTCCATGATTTTAACGATATCGCCAAGTTTCGCTTGGTTTTGCTCATCATGGGCTTTGTACTTCTTAGAATACTTAACACGTTTTCCGTACAAGGAATGAGTTTTGTAAGTTTCAACTAAAACTGTAATCGTTTTGTCCATTTTGTCAGACACAACACGACCAGTATAAACTTTGCGTTGGTTACGTTCGCTCACTATGCAAACCTCCCCTCAATTTATCGATTAATTCCGATCTCTCTTTCACGAACTACAGTTTTCATACGAGCAATTGCTTTACGCACTTCACGAATGCGAGTTGGATTCTCTAATTGTCCTGTAGCAAGTTGGAAGCGAAGATTGAACAATTCTTCCTTTAAAGCTTTAACTTTTGTTTCGATTTCGGCAGTGGTTAATTCACGAATATCATTAGTTTTCATTAGATTCACCACCATTTTCTTCACGTTTTACGAATTTACATTTCACAGGTAACTTGTGAGCTGCAAGACGTAATGCTTCGCGTGCTACCTCTTCAGATACACCCGCGATTTCGAACATAATTTTCCCAGGTTTTACTACTGCTACCCAGCCTTCTGGTGCCCCTTTACCGGAACCCATACGTACTTCTAGAGGTTTTGCAGTGTAAGGTTTAGAAGGGAAAATTTTAATCCATACTTTACCGCCACGTTTCATGTAACGAGTCATTGCACGACGAGCAGCTTCGATTTGACGGTTTGTAATCCATGAAGCAGCTTGTGCTTGTAAACCGAATTCACCGAAAGCAATTTCAGTTCCACCTTTTGCACGACCACGCATTTTACCACGATGCTCTCTACGATATTTTACGCGTTTTGGCATTAACATATTATTTTCCTCCTTCCTCAGAAGCTTTCTTTTTTGTAGGAAGGACTTCTCCACGGTAGATCCATACTTTTACGCCTAATTTACCGTATGTTGTATCAGCTTCAACTGCTGCATAGTCAATATCAGCGCGAAGTGTATGAAGTGGAACAGTTCCTTCACTGTAAGATTCTGCACGAGCGATATCAGCTCCGCCAAGACGACCAGAAACCTGTGTTTTAATACCTTTAGCACCTGCACGCATAGCACGTTGAATAACTTGCTTTTGTGCACGACGGAATGATACACGGTTTTCTAATTGACGAGCGATGTTTTCGCCTACTAATTTAGCGTTAAGATCAGCTCTCTTAACTTCTAAAATGTTGATGTGTACACGCTTGCCTGTTAATTGGTTAAGAGCTTTACGAAGTGCTTCAACTTCAGTACCACCTTTACCAATTACCATACCAGGTTTTGCAGTGTGAATTGTAACATTTACACGATTTGCTGCACGTTCGATTTCTACTTTAGCAACAGCAGAATCTTTTAAGCGTACAGTAATGTACTCACGGATTTTGATGTCTTCATGTAGTAATGTAGCATAATCTTTCTCTGCGAACCAACGAGATTCCCAGTCACGGATAACGCCGACACGAAGACCAATTGGATTAACCTTTTGACCCATCGATTATCCCTCCTTCTTTTCTGATACCACAACTGTAATGTGGCTTGTGCGTTTGTTAATTTGGCTTGCACGACCCATTGCACGTGGACGGAAACGTTTCAACGTTGGACCTTCGTCAACGAAAACTTTTTCAACAACTAGGTTGTTAATATCCATCTCATAATTGTGCTCTGCATTTGCGATTGCAGATTTTAAAACTTTCTCTACAACTGGAGAAGCAGTTTTTGGTGTGTGGTTAAGGATAGCAATCGCTTCACCCACTTGCTTACCTCGGATTAAGTCTACTACTAAACGAACTTTACGAGGAGCAATACGAACTGTTCTCGCTACTGCTTTAGCTTGCATTGAAGTGCCTCCTCTCATTATCTTCTAGTTTTCTTATCGTCAGCAAGGTGACCTTTATACGTACGAGTTGGTGCGAATTCACCTAACTTATGGCCAACCATATCCTCAGTGATGTACACAGGTACGTGTTTACGACCATCATATACAGCGATTGTGTGTCCGATGAACTGAGGGAAGATTGTTGAACGGCGAGACCAAGTTTTAACAACTTGTTTTTGCTCAGATGCAACTAATTTTTCCATTTTGCTCATTAAGTGATCATCGACAAATGGTCCTTTTTTTAAGCTACGAGCCATTTTGGTGCCTCCCTTCGTGATTGGCGTACGGTTCTAGAAATGAACCGTACTACAATCCCATTATTTTTTACGACGACGAACGATGAATTTGTCAGACGCTTTGTTTTTCTTACGAGTCTTGAATCCAAGAGTTGGTTTACCCCATGGAGACATTGGAGACTTACGTCCGATTGGAGAACGTCCTTCACCACCACCGTGTGGGTGATCAACCGGGTTCATTACAGAACCACGAACTGTTGGGCGTTTACCTAACCAGCGAGAGCGACCTGCTTTACCGATTTTGATAAGTTCATGCTGTTCGTTACCTACTTGACCGATTGAAGCGCGACAAGCAGATAATACAAGACGTACTTCACCAGAAGTTAAACGTACAAGTACGTATTTACCTTCTTTACCAAGTACTTGAGCAGAAGTACCAGCAGAACGAACTAATTGTCCGCCACGACCAGGCTTAAGCTCGATATTATGAACAACAGTACCTACTGGAATGTTGATTAATGGTAATGCGTTACCGATTTTGATGTCAGCTTCTGGGCCAGACATAACTTCCATACCTACTTCTAAAGATTTAGGAGCAAGAATGTAACGTTTTTCACCGTCAACGTAGTTAATTAATGCGATATTCGCAGAGCGGTTTGGATCGTATTCGATCGTAGCAACGCGTCCTGGAATTCCATCTTTGTTACGCTTAAAGTCGATGATACGGTATTGACGCTTATGTCCGCCACCTTGATGACGTACAGTAATTTTACCTTGGTTATTACGACCAGCCTTCTTGCTTAAAGGAGCAAGTAATGACTTTTCTGGTCTGTCAGTCGTGATTTCAGCGAAATCATTCGTAGTCATATTACGACGACCGTTAGTAGTTGGATTATACTTTTTAATTCCCATCTCAATTTCCCTCCTTCTTTAGTAAGAATTAAACACCTTGGAAGATTTCGATTTCTTTGCTGTCAGCAGTTAGCTTAACGATTGCTTTACGACGACGGCTAGTAAAACCAGCGTGACGACCAACGCGTTTTGCTTTCGGCTTGTAGTTCATGATGTTCACTTTTTCTACTTTAACACCAAAGATCGCTTCAAGAGCATCTTTAACTTCTGTTTTATTAGATTTAACGTCCACATCGAACGTGTATTTTTTTTCAGCCATCATTTCCATAGAACGTTCAGTGATAACTGGGCGCTTAATGATATCACGAGGATCTCTCATTATGCAAGCACCTCCTCTACTTTTTCCACTGCCGCTTTTGTCATGATTAGCTTATCATGATGAAGCACGTCTAAAACGTTTACGCCATCAGCAGTGATTACTGTTACTCCAGGGATATTGCGAGCAGATAACTCTACAGATTCGTTTGCATCAGCAGTTACGATAAGAGCTTTCTTCTCAACAGTTAATCCTTTAAGTACTGCTAGCATGTCTTTTGTTTTTGGTGCATTTAACACTAGGTCTTCAAGAACTACAATGTTGTTCTCAACTACTTTAGTAGCTAATGCAGATTTGATTGCTAAACGACGAACCTTCTTAGGAAGTTTGTACGCATAGCTTCTTGGTGTAGGTCCGAATACCGTACCACCACCACGCCATTGAGGAGAGCGGATAGACCCTTGACGAGCACGTCCAGTTCCTTTTTGACGCCATGGTTTACGACCACCACCACGAACTTCAGAACGAGTTTTTACTTTGTGTGTACCTTGACGTAAAGATGCACGTTGCATCATTACAGCTTCGAAAAGTACAGCTTCATTTGGTTCGATACCGAAAATAGCTTCAGCTAATTCGATTTCACCAACCTGTGAACCAGTTTGGTTATATACAGTAACTTTTGGCATTGGAATTCCTCCTTCCTATTGTGAATTATTTGCTAACCTTCACAGCGCCTTGAACAACTACAAGAGATTTCTTAGCACCTGGAACGTTACCTTTTACTAGTAATAAGTTGCGCTCAGTGTCAACTTGAACGATTTCTAAGTTTTGGATAGTAACTTGGTCTCCACCCATACGTCCAGCAAGTTTTTTGCCTTTGAATACACGGTTCGGAGCAACTGGGCCCATTGAACCTGGACGACGGTGATAGCGAGAACCATGAGACATAGGTCCGCGAGATTGTCCGTGGCGTTTGATAACACCTTGGAAACCTTTACCTTTAGAAATTCCTGTTACGTCAACGATTTCACCTGCAGCGAAAACTTCAACTTTTACCTCTTGACCAACCTCTAATCCGTCCACGTCTGCATCGCGGATTTCGCGAATGAAGCGCTTAGGAGTTGTAGATGCTTTAGCAGTGTGGCCTTGTTCAGGTTTGTTAGTTAACTTTTCACGTTTATCTTCAAATCCTAACTGGATTGCATTGTAGCCATCAGTTTCAGTTGTTTTCTTTTGAAGAACAACGTTTGGATTAGCAGCGATAACTGTTACTGGGATTAACTCACCGTTCTCAGCAAATACTTGAGTCATACCGATCTTTCTTCCTAAGATTCCTTTGGTCATGAGTTACACCTCCTACATTTTTAAGTTATATGAATTATAGTTTGATTTCGATATCTACACCAGACGGTAAGTCTAAACGCATTAATGAATCTACTGTTTGTGGAGTAGGACTCACGATATCGATTAAACGTTTGTGTGTGCGCATTTCGAATTGCTCACGAGAATCTTTGTACTTATGAACAGCACGAAGAATTGTGTAAATAGTCTTCTCAGTTGGTAATGGGATCGGACCAGAAACTGTTGCCCCAGAACGCTTAGCTGTTTCTACAATTTTCTCAGCTGATTGATCAAGAATACGGTGATCATAAGCTTTTAAACGGATACGAATTTTTTCTTTTGCCATTATTTTCCCTCCTTCGTTCGCCTATTTCTAAAATAGACCTTCTCCATGGAAATTTCCCCACACCATGCCATGGCAAAGCGGCCGGGTGTGTCAGCAACCTTCCACTTCATCGCAGTCAAAGACCAACATTGTCTATTATACAATGTTATTCGTCTAGATGCAAGCATCTTTTTGTTTGCATCTGCTTTTCTCTACTTTTGCTATTATACATGGCACTTTAAAGAATTTCAAGTTTTCATCTCACAGAATCCGTTTTACAGTTTCTGGATTTTAGTTTATTGATTTTGTATTACTATAGAAGAAACTCGTCAAAACATAAAAAAATCATTTCATTCCTTATATAAATACAAACAAAAAACCAAGGGAAAATCCCTTGGTTTTTTTATATCAGTTAAGATTACTCAACGATAGTAGCAACTACACCGTAACCTACTGTACGTCCACCTTCACGAATAGAGAATTTAGTTCCCTCTTCGATAGCGATTGGAGCGATAAGTTCGATAGTCATTTCGATGTTGTCACCAGGCATTACCATTTCAGTACCTTCTGGTAATTGGATGATACCAGTTACGTCAGTTGTACGGAAGTAGAACTGAGGACGGTAGTTAGCGAAGAATGGAGTGTGACGTCCACCTTCTTCTTTAGATAATACGAAAACTTCAGCTTTGAATTTAGCGTGAGCTTTTACAGAGCCAGTTTTAGCAAGAACTTGTCCACGTTGGATGTCTTCACGAGCAACCCCACGAAGTAAAGCACCGATGTTGTCTCCAGCTTGAGCTTGGTCAAGAAGTTTACGGAACATCTCTACACCAGTTACAGTTGTAGAAGCATTTTCTTCAGCAAGACCGATGATTTCTACTACGTCACCAACTTTAACGATTCCGCGCTCTACACGACCAGTTGCAACTGTACCACGACCTGTGATAGAGAATACATCCTCGATAGGCATTAAGAATGGTTTGTCAGTTTCACGTTCTGGAGTTGGGATGTAAGCATCAACTTCAGTCATTAATTCAATGATTTTTGCTTCCCAATCAGCTTCTCCTTGAAGAGCTTTAAGAGCAGAACCTTTGATTACAGGAATATCGTCGCCTGGGAATCCGTATTCAGATAATAGGTCGCGAACTTCCATTTCTACTAATTCTAATAATTCTTCGTCGTCTACCATGTCGCATTTGTTTAAGAATACAACGATGTAAGGAACACCTACTTGACGAGAAAGAAGGATGTGCTCACGTGTTTGAGGCATTGGGCCATCAGCAGCAGATACTACTAAGATACCGCCGTCCATTTGAGCAGCACCAGTGATCATGTTTTTAACATAGTCAGCGTGACCTGGGCAGTCAACGTGTGCATAGTGACGAGTTTCAGTTTCGTACTCAACGTGTGCAGTTGAGATTGTGATTCCGCGCTCTCTTTCTTCTGGAGCAGCGTCGATTTGATCGTATCCGCGTGCTTCAGCACCACCAGCTTTTGCAAGAACTGTAGTGATCGCAGCAGTTAATGTAGTTTTACCATGGTCAACGTGGCCGATTGTACCGATGTTAACATGGGGTTTAGAACGTTCGAATTTAGCTTTAGCCATTCTAAATTCCTCCTTAGTTTATATAGGTTATTTTATATTTAGACTAGAAAGTGAAACTTACGTCCCACTTTCTAAGCTTACATAAGTAGTTATACTTGAACAATCGATAAAAATCAATTATTCACCTTTATTTTTTTTAATAATTTCTTCAGAAACAGACTTCGGTACTTCTTCATAATGATCAAATGTCATTGAGAATGTTCCGCGTCCTTGAGTGTTAGAACGTAATGCCGTTGCATAACCGAACATTTCAGAAAGTGGAACCATAGCGCGAACAACTTGTGCGTTACCGCGAGCTTCCATACCTTCTACACGTCCACGACGAGATGTTACGTCGCCCATAATGTCACCCATGTACTCTTCAGGAATTACAACTTCAACTTTCATCATTGGCTCAAGAATTACTGGGCTACATTTAGAAACCGCAGCTTTAAGTGCCATAGATGCAGCGATTTTGAACGCCATCTCAGATGAATCGACATCATGGTAAGATCCGTCAACTAACGCAGCTTTGATGTCAACTAGTGGATAACCAGCTAGTACACCATTTTTAAGTGAGTCTTCAAGACCCGCCCCAACAGCTGGGATGTATTCACGTGGAACTACACCGCCGACGATTTTGTTTTGGAATTCAAAACCTTTACCTTCTTCATTAGGTTCAAACTCAATCCAAACGTGACCGAATTGTCCACGACCACCAGATTGACGAGCGAACTTACCTTCAACTTTCGCAGCAGCGCGGAAAGTCTCACGGTATGCTACCTGAGGAGCACCAACGTTTGCTTCCACTTTGAATTCACGGCGCATACGGTCAACGATGATATCAAGGTGAAGTTCACCCATACCAGCGATGATTGTTTGGCCAGTTTCTTGGTCAGTGTGAGCACGGAATGTTGGATCTTCTTCAGAAAGCTTAGATAATGCTGTACCCATTTTATCTTGGTCAGCTTTAGATTTTGGTTCGATAGCTACAGAGATAACTGGCTCTGGGAATTCCATAGACTCAAGGATAACAAGACTCTTCTCATCACAAAGAGTATCACCAGTAGTAGTATCTTTTAAACCTACAGCAGCAGCGATATCACCAGCGTAAACTGTTGAAATCTCTTCACGGCTGTTAGCGTGCATTTGTAGGATACGACCTACACGCTCACGCTTACCTTTAGTTGAGTTTTTCACGTATGATCCAGAGTTTAACACACCAGAATACACACGGAAGAACGTTAACTTACCAACATAAGGGTCAGTCATGATTTTGAATGCTAAAGCTGCGAATGGTTCTTCATCGCTAGACTTACGTTCGATTTCTTCATCTGTATCCGGAAGAGTACCTTTAATAGCTGGTACGTCTAATGGAGATGGTAGGTAGTCGATAACTGCGTCTAACAGAATTTGAACACCTTTATTTTTGAATGCAGAACCACAGATTACTGGGAAGAATTCTACAGAAGTTGTAGCCTTACGGATACCAGCTTTAAGCTCTTCTACAGTGATTTCTTCACCTTCTAGGTACTTCATCATCATTTCTTCATCAAGCTCAGCTACCGCTTCAATAAGTTTTCCACGGTATTCTGCAGCTAATTCTTTATGCTCTTCAGGAATTTCAACACGCTCGATGTCTGTTCCTAAATCGTTACCGTACATGTAAGCACATTCTTCAACAAGGTCAATGATACCATTGAACTCATCTTCAGCACCGATTGGTAACTGAATTGGGTGTGCGTTTGCTTGTAAACGATCGTGGATTGTTCCTACAGAGTATAAGAAATCCGCACCAATCTTATCCATTTTGTTAACGAATACGATACGAGGTACACCGTAAGTAGTAGCCTGACGCCAAACAGTTTCTGTTTGTGGTTCTACACCAGATTGTGCATCAAGTACTGCTACCGCACCATCAAGTACGCGTAAAGAACGTTCTACTTCTACTGTGAAGTCTACGTGTCCTGGAGTGTCAATGATGTTTACACGGTGACCTTTCCATTGAGCTGTAGTTGCAGCAGAAGTAATTGTGATACCACGCTCTTGCTCTTGCTCCATCCAGTCCATCTGAGATGCACCTTCATGAGTTTCACCGATTTTATGAATACGTCCTGTATAATACAGAATACGCTCAGTTGCTGTTGTTTTACCAGCATCGATGTGAGCCATGATACCAATATTACGAGTGTTTTCTAAAGAGAACTCTCTTGTCATTTGGTGTCTTGCTCCTTCCATATATGGATTGGATTTTTTTATTTTAAGTAGCAAAAAAGCCACTTTATATTGTTACACATGTCAGTATGTCCAGTACCCTCATTATGTAAAACGAGCGCCCAACGAAAGGGAGAGGCATTCTCCCTCTCCACACTTCCATAAGCGACAAATAAAGCGGTTTATGCTTACATTTATTTTACGTTGAATCCTACCAACGGTAATGAGCAAATGCTTTGTTAGCTTCTGCCATTTTATGAGTGTCTTCACGTTTCTTAACAGATGCACCAGCATTGTTAGCTGCATCTAAGATTTCGTAAGCTAGACGCTCTTCCATAGTTTTTTCACCACGAAGACGAGCATAGTTTACTAACCAGCGAAGACCTAAAGTTGTACGGCGTTCTGGACGAACCTCAACTGGAACTTGGTAGTTAGCACCACCAACACGACGAGCACGTACTTCAAGAACAGGCATGATGTTCTTAAGAGCTTGCTCGAATACTTCCATAGGGTCTTTATCTGAACGTTCACGAACGATATCGAAAGCGTTATAAAGAATTGTTTGAGATTTACCTTTTTTACCGTCAACCATCATTTTGTTGATAAGGCGTGTTACTAGCTTAGACTTGTACATTGGATCTGGTAACACGTCACGTTTCGCAACAGGTCCTTTACGAGGCATATTGAGTTCCTCCTTTCATTATAAGTTTATTATTTTTTAGCAGGTTTTGGTCGCTTAGTACCATATTTAGAACGTCCTTGCATACGTTTGTCAACACCAGCTGTATCAAGCGCACCACGAACGATGTGGTAACGTACCCCTGGTAAATCCTTTACTCGACCACCGCGAATTAATACTACGCTATGCTCTTGTAGGTTATGACCGATACCTGGGATGTAAGCTGTAACCTCGATACCGTTTGTTAAACGTACACGAGCGTATTTACGTAACGCTGAGTTAGGTTTCTTTGGAGTCATTGTACCAACACGAGTACATACACCACGTTTTTGAGGTGCAGAGATATCAGTTGATTTTTTCTTTAAAGAGTTGAACCCTTTGTTTAACGCAGGTGATTTAGATTTCCATACTTTATCAGTACGACCATTTCTCACTAATTGGTTAATAGTAGGCATTTGATTATCCTCCCTTCGCATGTTTGTATGACCACATATCCAGGTGGTTCATTATTAGTTGAAAACAAAGTTTTTGCAAGGAAGAGCAAATGCTCTCTCCTCACAAAAACAGTTTTAACTTATTATTCCTATTGCTGAAGCTCCCACTTGAATCCCCGAAACTTTTCCAAGCTTACGAACTGATTCAACTTTGGTTATGGGTATGTTATGTTGCAAGGCGGTACGAATGATCATATGGGTTAACCGCATATCAGCATCTTCCGCAATAACAACTTCTTTAACTATACCATTTTTGATTGCCTCCAATGTGCGTTTATGACCAACGACTACATTTTCAGCATTTGACACTTTTTGATAAGACATATAAATATCCTCCAAAGCATCGTTCAGGAGCAACCTTGATTATAGTAACATTTTGACTCATACAATGTCAACTAGGATTAACTGTTTTTATACAAAATTTACGACGGAAAATTTTACTGTTCCACATAAACTTCATCGTTTTCTACATTCATGTCACCTTGTGTTGTTTTTACAAGATCCACTTTGCGATAACGATTCATACCTGTTCCAGCAGGAACAAGTTTACCGATAATAACATTTTCTTTCAATCCTAGAAGCTCATCGCGTTTACCCTTAATCGCTGCATCAGTTAAGACACGTGTCGTTTCTTGGAACGATGCTGCAGATAAGAATGAATCAGTTTCAAGTGAAGCTTTTGTAATACCAAGTAGAACAGGTCTAGCCGTTGCTGGTTGTTTACCTTTCAGTAACACTTTCGCATTCGCATCAGTAAACTGATGGATATCTAGTAGTGTTCCTGGTAATACATCTGTTTCACCCGCATCACTTACACGAACTTTACGTAACATTTGACGTACCATTACTTCTACGTGTTTGTCACCAATTTCTACCCCTTGCATACGGTATACTTTTTGAACTTCACGTAGTAAGTATTCTTGAACCGCCGTAATGTCCGTTACTTTTAGTAATTCTTTCGGATCAATAGAACCTTCTGTTAACTCTTTACCGTGGCTAATTGGCTGTCCTAGAGTTACTTTCAGACGCGCACCGTAAGGAATAGCATACGTACGAGCTTCAACTTCACCCTGTACAACTACTTCTTGGCGATCTTTAACATCGTTAATCGCTGCGATAACACCATCGATTTCACTGATAACTGCCTGACCTTTCGGGTTACGAGCTTCGAAGATCTCTTGGATACGAGGTAAACCTTGAGTGATATCATCTCCGGCAACCCCACCTGTATGGAACGTACGCATCGTTAACTGTGTACCTGGCTCACCGATAGATTGAGCTGCGATAATACCTACCGCTTCTCCTACTTCTACGTCTGTTCCAGTTGCTAAGTTTCGACCGTAACACTTCTTACATACACCGTGGCGAGTGTTACACGTGAACGCTGAACGAATGTTTACAGTTTCAACACCCGAATTTTCAACGATATGCGCGATATCTTCAGTAATTAGTTGGTTTTCACTAACTAATACTTCACCTGTTTCAGGATGTTTTACAGTTTTTCTTGCAAAACGTCCAACAAGACGATCATATAATGACTCAATTACTTCATTACCCTCTTTAATCGCACCAATTAATAGACCACGATCTGTTCCACAATCATCTTCACGGACAATTACATCTTGTGCAACGTCTACAAGACGACGTGTTAAGTAACCAGAATCGGCAGTTTTAAGTGCTGTATCGGCAAGACCTTTACGCGCACCATGCGTAGAGATGAAGTACTCAAGTACTGTTAAACCTTCACGGAAACTTGATTTAATTGGAAGTTCGATAATACGACCAGATGGATTGGCCATCAGACCACGCATACCAGCAAGCTGAGTAAAGTTCGATGCGTTACCACGGGCACCTGAATCACTCATCATGAAGATTGGGTTGCGTTTATTCAAGGATTTCATCAGTTTTCCTTGGATAACATCTTTTGCATTACTCCAAATAGAGATAACGCGATCGTAACGTTCTTCTTCCGTGATTAAACCGCGACGGAATTGTTTAATTACATTATCTACTTTTGCTTGTGCTTCATGGAGAATTTCATCTTTTTCGCCTAATACAAGAATGTCAGATACCCCAACTGTAATACCAGCTTTTGTAGAGTACTTAAATCCTAAGTTTTTCATGCGGTCAAGCATGCGAGATGTTTCCGTAATTTGGAAACGTTTGAATACTTCCGCAATGATGTTACCAAGGATCTTCTTGCTAAATGGCGCCACTTCTTCGCGACTAGCAATAATTTCTTTAATGTTCGCACCTTTTTCAACGAAATATTCCGCTGGTGTTTCTTTTTCAAGGTTTGAGTTTGTTGGTTCATTAATATAAGGGAACGACTCTGGTAAGATTTCGTTAAATATTAATTTACCAACTGTTGTTAATAGAAGCTTACTCTTTTGCTCTTCAGTAAACGTTACATTATTTACCGAACTTGCAGCAACTGCAACACGTGTGTGCAGATGTACATATCCATTTTGGTATGCAAGTATTGCTTCGTTTGCATCTTTGAAGACCATACCTTCACCGATTGCGCCTTCACGCTCAAGTGTTAAGTAGTAGTTACCTAATACCATATCCTGAGATGGAGTAACAACTGGTTTTCCGTCTTTTGGATTCAAGATGTTTTGTGCCGCTAACATAAGAATACGAGCTTCTGCTTGTGCCTCTGATGATAACGGTACGTGAACTGCCATTTGGTCACCGTCAAAGTCCGCGTTGTATGCAGTACATACAAGTGGGTGAAGACGAATTGCGCGACCTTCTACTAATGTAGGTTCAAACGCCTGGATACCAAGACGGTGAAGTGTTGGTGCGCGGTTTAGAAGTACTGGATGCTCTTTGATCACAGATTCTAAAACGTCCCAAACTTCAGGTTGTACACGCTCAATTTTACGTTTAGCACTCTTAATGTTGTGTGCTAAACCTTTTCCAACTAACTCTTTCATAACGAAAGGCTTAAACAATTCAAGCGCCATTTCTTTCGGTAATCCACATTGGTACATCTTTAAGTTCGGTCCTACAACGATTACAGAACGGCCAGAGTAGTCAACACGTTTACCTAATAAGTTTTGACGGAAACGTCCTTGTTTACCTTTAAGCATGTGAGATAGTGATTTTAATGGACGGTTACCCGGTCCAGTAACTGGACGGCCACGGCGACCATTATCGATTAATGCGTCTACAGCTTCTTGTAACATACGTTTTTCGTTTTGAACGATGATGCTTGGTGCACCTAAGTCCAATAGACGTTTTAAACGATTATTACGGTTAATTACACGACGGTATAAGTCGTTTAAGTCAGAAGTAGCAAAACGTCCACCATCCAACTGTACCATTGGGCGTAGTTCTGGCGGGATAACTGGAAGAACATCTAGGATCATCCAAGATGGGTGATTTCCAGAGTTACGGAATGCTTCTAATACTTCTAGACGTTTAATAGCACGAGTACGGCGTTGTCCTTGCGCTGTTTTTAATTCTTCTTTTAAGAAGTCTACTTCTTTATCTAAATCGATGTCTTGTAGTAGCTTTTTAATCGCTTCCGCACCCATAGCAGCTTGGAATGTGCTACCATATCGATCACGATATGCACGGTATTCTTTTTCAGAAAGTAATTGCTTCTTATCAAGTGGTGTATCTCCACTTTCTGTTACAACATAAGAAGCGAAATAAATTACTTCTTCAAGCGCGCGAGGGGACATGTCTAAGACAAGTCCCATGCGGCTCGGGATACCTTTGAAATACCAAATATGAGATACAGGAGCAGCTAATTCGATATGACCCATACGTTCACGACGAACTTTTGCACGCGTTACTTCAACGCCACATCGATCACAAACTACACCTTTATAACGTACACGTTTGTATTTTCCGCAATGACATTCCCAGTCCTTTTGTGGTCCGAAAATACGCTCACAGAACAAGCCATCTTTTTCAGGCTTTAACGTACGATAGTTAATTGTTTCTGGTTTCTTAACTTCACCGTATGACCAAGAACGAATCTTGTCAGGTGAAGCAAGTCCAATCTTCATATATTCAAAGTTATTTACATCTATCAAGGGGCCTACCTCCCTTTTAGTCTACAGGTTATCCCAATTATTCTTTAGTTGTCTCAACTTCGACATTCAATTTATCTGCTGATTGATGATCATCGTCATCTTCTGTATCACGCATTTCAATTTCTTTATCGTCGCTAGACATCATTTTAACGTCCATACCTAAACTTTGCAGCTCTTTAATCAATACTTTGAATGATTCAGGAACGCCTGGTTCTGGAACATTTTCGCCTTTAACAATTGCTTCATACGTCTTAACACGTCCAACAACATCATCAGACTTCACTGTTAAGATTTCTTGAAGAGTATAAGCAGCACCGTAAGCTTCAAGTGCCCAAACCTCCATCTCACCGAAACGCTGTCCACCGAACTGAGCTTTACCTCCAAGAGGCTGCTGCGTTACAAGTGAGTATGGTCCAGTAGAACGAGCATGAAGTTTATCGTCAACCATGTGCGCAAGTTTGATCATATACATGACACCAACAGATACGCGGTTATCGAATGGTTCACCAGTGCGTCCGTCATACAGGATTGTTTTCGCGTCATTTGCCATACCAGCTTCTTCAATCGTGCCCCAAACATCTTCCTCACGAGCACCATCGAATACTGGTGTTGCAATGTGAATACCAAGGTATCTTGCTGCCATACCAAGATGAAGCTCTAATACCTGACCGATATTCATACGAGATGGTACCCCTAATGGGTTTAACATGATATCGATTGGCGTACCGTCTGGTAAGTAAGGCATATCTTCTTCTGGTAAAATACGAGAGATAACACCTTTGTTACCGTGACGTCCGGCCATCTTGTCACCTTCAGAGATTTTACGTTTTTGAACGATATATGCACGTACAAGTTGATTCACGCCTGGTGGCAATTCATCGCCATCTTCACGGTTGAATACTTTTACGTCTAAGATAATACCGCCACCACCGTGTGGTACACGTAGTGATGTATCACGTACTTCACGTGCTTTTTCTCCAAAGATAGCATGTAATAGACGTTCTTCAGCTGTTAATTCTGTTACACCTTTAGGTGTTACTTTACCAACAAGTAAATCTCCATCTTTTACTTCCGCACCAACGCGAATGATACCGCGCTCGTCAAGGTTGCGTAATGCATCTTCCCCAACGTTTGGAATGTCACGTGTAATTTCTTCTGGTCCAAGCTTCGTATCACGAGCTTCTGACTCATATTCTTCAATATGAATGGAAGTGTACACATCATCTTTTACAAGGCGCTCACTCATAATGATCGCATCCTCGTAGTTATAACCGTCCCAAGTCATAAAGCCAACAAGCACGTTACGTCCAAGTGCTAGTTCACCTAATTCCATAGAAGGACCATCCGCAAGAATCTCACCTTTTACAACTTCATTTCCAACACTTACGATTGGACGTTGGTTGTAGCAAGTTCCTTGGTTAGAACGAATGAATTTTTGCATTTTGTAGCGATCTAAGTCGCCTTTTACTGTTTGACCGTCAACTTCTACATAGCGACGTACCCAAACTTCACGTGCTTCTACGCGTTCAACAACACCAGGATGTTTACAGATTACTGCAGCACCTGAGTCTTTTGCTGATACGTACTCCATACCTGTACCTACAATCGGAGATTCCGGATTCATTAACGGAACCGCCTGACGTTGCATGTTCGCTCCCATAAGTGCGCGGTTAGAGTCATCGTTTTCTAAGAACGGAATACAAGCTGTCGCTGCCGACACTACTTGTTTTGGAGATACATCCATGTAGTCGATGCGTTCTTTATTTGTGACAATGTTTTCACCACGGAAACGAGCTACGATATCTTCGCTAAGGAATTCTCCTTCTTCAGATAATTTCATATTCGCTTGGGCTACAACATAATTATCTTCTTCATCTGCTGTTAAGTAATCAACCTGCCCTGTTACAAGACCAGATTCTGGATCAACACGACGGTATGGTGTTTCAATGAAACCAAACTCATTTACTTTCGCGAACGATGATAATGAGTTAATCAAACCGATGTTTGGTCCCTCTGGTGTTTCAATCGGACACATACGACCATAGTGAGAGTAGTGAACGTCACGTACTTCAAAGCCTGCACGCTCACGCGTTAAACCACCGGGTCCTAATGCAGATAGTCTTCGTTTGTGAGTTAACTCTGCTAATGGGTTTGTTTGATCCATGAACTGAGATAACTGAGAACTTCCGAAGAACTCTTTAATAGATGCAATAACCGGGCGAATGTTAATTAACGCTTGTGGTGTAATTGCATTTGTATCTTGAATCGACATTCTCTCACGAACAACACGTTCCATACGAGAAAGACCGATACGGAATTGATTTTGTAATAGTTCTCCAACAGAACGCAGACGACGGTTTCCTAAATGGTCGATATCATCTGTATCCCCCACTTTGTATAGTAGGTTGAAGAAGTAACTGATAGAAGCAAGGATATCACCTGGTGTGATGTGTTTTACATCACGAGTAATATTTGCATTACCAATTACATTAATTACGCGTTCGCCTTCTGACTCAGGAGCATAAATCTTAATAGATTGCAGCTCAACATCGCCTTCTACCACTCCACCCATTGGTTTCGCTGTTTTGAATCCAATGTTTTTCTCTAAGTAAGGTAAAATGCGATCAAGTGTACGACGATCTAAGATTGTTCCTTCCGCCGCTAAAATTTCACCAGTTTCTGGATCCACTAATGTTTCAGCTAAACGTTGATTAAACAATCTGTTTTTAATGTGTAACTTCTTGTTGATCTTATAGCGACCTACATTTGCTAAATCGTAGCGCTTTGGATCGAAGAAACGAGACACAAGTAAGCTCTTAGCATTTTCTACTGTTGGTGGTTCACCAGGACGTAGACGCTCATAAATTTCAAGCAATGCTTTTTCTGTGCTATCTGTGTTGTCTTTTTCTAATGTGTTGCTTAAGTATTCGTTATCACCTAAAAGCTCGGTGATTTCTTGATCAGAGCCAAACCCTAATGCGCGTAACAAAACAGTTACAGGAAGTTTACGCGTACGGTCAATACGCACATATACAACATCCTTAGCATCTGTCTCATACTCTAACCAAGCTCCGCGGTTTGGAATTACAGTAGCAGTAAAACCACGTTTTCCGTTTTTATCCACTTTGCCACTATAGTATACGCTTGGAGAGCGAACTAACTGGGAAACGATAACACGTTCTGCACCGTTAATTACGAATGTTCCAGTCTCTGTCATGAGTGGGAAATCTCCCATGAACACATCTTGTTCTTTTACTTCACCAGTTTCCTTGTTGATTAGACGCACTTTTACACGAAGTGGTGCTGCATACGTCACATCACGCTCTTTGCATTCGTCTACAGAGTATTTAGGTTCACCTAAGCTGTAGTCGATAAATTCAAGCGATAGATTTCCCGTAAAGTCTTCGATCGGAGAAATGTCCTGGAACATTTCTCGCAAACCCTCATCAAGAAACCACTGATAAGAAGAGGTTTGAATTTCGATAAGATTTGGTAACTCTAATACTTCACTAATACGGGCATAACTTCTTCGTTGGCGGTGGCGTCCGTATTGAACTAGTTGACCTGTCAACTGCTTCACCCCTCAAATCATGAGTATTATAAATGCACAAAAAAATTTGTGCAAAATCACAAATAAATACAACTACTGCTATTAGCGTAGTTTTTTCTCTTAAAGATAAATACGTTGAGTCTTTCTACCTGCTCAAAAAAGAAAAATGGCTTCTATAAGAAAACCATCATTCTGTTTCATAATCTGCTGATTTTACTATCTTTTCCAAGAGAAACAAAAATATACATCTTTCTCAACGCAGAAAATCATATATTGGCATTGTATAATGTTAACATAGCCAAAAATAACCGTCAACGTTTTTTTGATTTTATGATATAATATCCTTTTTTCTTTTCTACAACTTCGACTTCAGAAAATACTTCCTCTAGTTTCTTCAGTGCAGATGGTGCACCTTGCTTCTTTTGAATAACAATCCACAACTCTCCACCTGGAACTAAATACTCTACAGCCTTTTCTAAAATCTCATGCACGATATCTTTACCTGCACGAATTGGAGGATTAGATAGAATAGCAGCATACATACCATCTACATTTTCATAGACGCTACTTTGAAAAATGCGTACATTTCCAATTCTATTGTTAGCGGCATTTTCTTTCGCAAGCTCAAGCGCCCTTTCATTCACATCCACCATGTGAACTTTACGGTCTTGAAACTCTTTCGCCAACGATAAACCAATTGGTCCATATCCACAACCTACGTCTAATATATCACCTTTAATATCTGGCACTTGAAACGCTTCAATTAAAAGACGAGAACCAAAGTCCACTTCGTTTTTCGAGAACACCCCACGGTCAGATAAGAAAGTAAATTGAGATCCACGAAGTGTAAATTCCCATCGTTTACGATCACTTTTACTAGAAGGGTCGTTAGAAAAATAATGGTCTGCCATATGGCCACCTCTTTTCTTTACAGTTAAAAAAAAAGCTCGCATGAGAGCGAGCTTTTTTTAAAGCATCAAAAGTTAATTACTTAACTTCTACAGCAGCGCCAACTTCTTCAAGTTTAGCTTTCATTTCTTCAGCTTCCTCTTTAGAAACGCCTTCTTTGATTGCTTTTGGAGTGTTGTCAACTAATTCTTTAGCTTCTTTTAAGCCAAGACCAGTGATTTCACGTACAGCTTTGATAACTTTGATTTTTTGAGCGCCAGCACTTGCAAGTACTACGTCAAATTCAGTTTTCTCAGCAGCAGCTTCACCAGCGCCACCAGCTACAGCTACAGGAGCAGCAGCAGTTACGCCGAATTCTTCCTCGATAGCTTTTACTAAGTCGTTAAGTTCTAATACAGTCATAGATTTAACTGCTTCAATGATTTGTTCTTTAGTCATTGTAAATATCCTCCCTTAAATAGGTTTGTATTGTTTTATAGATAACAAGTAATTATCTTTTAAAAAATTAAGCGCCTTGCTCTTCCTTTTGTTCTGCAACTGCTTTAGTAGCAAGTGCAAGGTTACGGATTGGAGCTTGAAGAACGCTAAGAAGCATAGAAAGTAAGCCTTCACGTGATGGAAGAGTAGCGATAGCTTTAACCTCATCAAGTGTTACAAGTTTACCTTCGATTACACCAGCTTTAATTTCTAAAGCTTCATGTTTTGTAGCGAAGTCGTTTAATACTTTCGCAGGAGCAACTACATCCTCGTTACTGAACGCGATTGCGTTTGGTCCTGTTAAGAATTCGTTTAACTCAGCCATTTCAGCAGACTCTGCAGCACGACGAGTTAAAGAGTTTTTGTAAACTTTGAACTCAACGCCAGCTTCACGTAAGTTTTTACGTAATTCTGTTACTTCAGAAACTGTTAAACCACGGTAGTCAACAACGATTGTAGATTTACTTTCGCGAAGTTTGTCCGCGATTTCAGTTACAACTTGTTGTTTAGTTTCGATTACTTTGCTCATGTTATTACACCTCCTGTAGATTATATAGAAGATGTACCGAAAGTGCACTAAAAACCTCCATGCCCAACTTGTAGACATGGAGGCATATAGTCACAGAAAAAAATTCCGTTTCGTATATTAACACCTAGGTAGGAAATTAAGTCTATTGACACCTACTGTCTACGGTACACTAATTAAATTCACAACATAAATGATTATATAAAAACTTCTTTATGAAGTCAACTTCCAAATTTTACGCTAATGTAGAAACGTCTACACGTACGCCAGGTCCCATTGTAGAAGCAACTGTTACGTTCTTCATGTAAGTACCTTTTGCAGCAGCTGGCTTAACTTTTTGTAAAGTGTCAGCAATTGTTCCGAAGTTTTCTACTAATTTAGCATCTTCGAAAGATACTTTACCGATTGGAACGTGGATGTTACCAGCTTTATCAACGCGGTATTCAACTTTACCAGCTTTGATTTCGTTAACAGCTTTAGTTACATCGAAAGTAACTGTTCCAGTTTTAGGGTTTGGCATTAAACCTTTAGGTCCTAATACGCGACCAAGTTTACCAACTTCACCCATCATGTCAGGAGTTGCTACTACTACATCGAAATCGAACCAACCTTGTTGGATTTTACCGATGTAATCAGCATCGCCTACGAAGTCAGCTCCAGCAGCTTCAGCTTCTTTAGCCTTTTCACCTTTAGCGAATACTAATACACGTTGTACTTTACCAGTACCGTGTGGAAGAACAACTGCACCACGGATTTGTTGGTCAGCTTTCTTAGGGTCAACACCTAAACGGAATGCAACTTCTACAGTCGCATCAAATTTAGCTGTGTTTGTTTTCTTTACTAATTCTACTGCTTCTGTTGCAGAGTAAGCAGTTGCACGATCAACAAGCTTTGCAGCTTCTACGTACTTTTTACCTCTTTTAGCCATTTTTATTTCCTCCTCGAATGTGGTTTTAGCGGAATAACCTCCCACGTTTACGCTTATTTTCAGGTATAACCTGAGGATGCGCGCCATCCATTTATTTAAAAACGATAATCATTTACGATAATAAAGGTTGCGAATTGGAATTCCAGACCCGCAACCTTTTTAAAAAAAACAAATCGAATTAGTCTTCGATAACGATGCCCATACTGCGTGCAGTACCTTCAACCATACGCATTGCAGCTTCTACACTAGCAGCGTTTAGGTCAGGCATTTTAGTTTCAGCGATTTCGCGTACTTTATCACGCTTAACAGTTGCCACTTTATTACGGTTTGGTTCACCAGAACCAGACTCAATACCAGCTACTTTCTTAAGAAGAACAGCAGCAGGAGGAGTTTTAGTAATGAAAGTGAATGAACGGTCCTCAAATACCGTAATTTCAACAGGGATGATAAGACCAGCTTGATCAGCTGTACGAGCGTTAAACTCTTTACAGAAGCCCATGATGTTAACACCTGCTTGTCCTAATGCTGGACCAACTGGTGGAGCTGGGTTAGCTTTACCTGCAGGAATTTGAAGCTTTACCATTTTAATTACCTTTTTAGCCACGAGACACACCTCCTTAAGTCCGTGATGTGGTCAATTGGACAGTGATTTGCCCTCCCACGTCATATTTTATCTGTAAGGATAAAATCTTTCAAAAAACGTCTCCGATAACGAAGACGTACTGACTTAAAAGATATTATCACTTTTTACAATTCATTTCAAGTTTCATTTTATAATTTTTCAATTTGATGGAAGTCAAGCTCAACTGGAGTCTCGCGACCAAACATGTCCACAAGCACGCTAACCTTTTTCTTCTCCACATCAATTTCTTCAATAGCACCTGTATAATCTGCGAATGGCCCCTCATTTACACGCACTGTCTCATGAAGTTCAAAGTCGAAATCAACCACTTCGTTGTCCATTCCCATATGCTTCATAATGGTAACCACTTCCTCTTCTAATAGAGGTGATGGTTTAGATCCAGAACCAGAAGAACCAACGAACCCAGTTACACCTGGCGTGTTACGTACAACATACCAAGAGTCATCAGTCATGATTAATTCTACTAATACATAACCTGGGAACACTTTTCTTTTCATTAATTTTTCTTTACCGTTTTTCATTTCTACTTCTACTTCTTCCGGGACAACAACACGGAAAATTTTATCTTGCATACCCATTGATTCTACACGTTTCTCTAGGTTTGCTTTTACTTTATTTTCATATCCAGAATAAGTATGGACAACATACCAACTTTTTTCCATTCATTTAGGACGAGCGTCCTTCCCTCCCTGACGTACATTTTTTTGCGCAAATGAAAAAACCCGTTCACCGGGCCTTTACACAGTTCTTATAAATAACATTATATCATGGATAAGTGCTTCTTATTCAAGAATTAACCAAGAATTAACCGAATTAAAGAAGAAATGCCCATATCAACCACTGCGAAGAAAATCGCAAAGAAGACAACTGTAGCGATAACAGTCGCTGTTGAACGGAGTAATTCATCTTTTTTAGGCCAACTTACTTTTTTCATTTCGCGACCTACATCGCCGAAAAAGTTCGTTAAACGCATCTACGGGACCTCCAGTGTATTATTTCAATTATTTATTTTGTTTCCTTGTGAACTGTATGCTGATTGCATGTTTTACAAAACTTCTTTATTTCAAGTCGCTCTACTGAGCTCGTATCTTTCATCGTAGAGTAGTTTCGATTTTTACACTCTTCACATGAGAGTACAACTTTTTTCCTCATTAGTTACACCAACCTTGTAACATTATGTCCCTAAAAATGTATCATACAACAAAAGACAATGTCAATGACATGCCTTTTGCACTCTCTACAAAAAGAAAACAGGTGATTTTTTACACCTGTAGCATTTGTTATGAATTTAAAGTGGTACTCTCTCTCATTTCCATATATCGTTCCAATTTCCGCTTCACCCTCTGTAAAGCGTTATCAATAGATTTCACATGTCTATTTAACTGTTCCGAAATCTCTTGATAAGAACGACCATCTAGATATAAAGAAAGCACTTTTCTTTCTAAATCGCTTAATAATTCAGATATTTTAGATTCTATGTCTGTATATTCTTCCTGACTTATAATCATTTCTTCAGGATCCGTTACCTTCGCTTCCGAAATAACATCTAATAATGTCCGATCAGATTCCTCATCATAAATCGGCTTATCTAAAGACACATATGAATTTAACGGAATATGTTTTTGCCTTGTTGCTGTTTTAATAGCGGTAATAATTTGCCGAGTGATACACAGTTCAGCAAATGCTTTGAATGAAGACAGCTTGTCCTCTTTATAATCACGAATCGCTTTAAACAATCCAATCATACCTTCTTGAACAATATCTTCTCGATCGGCACCCACTAAGAAATAAGATCTCGATTTCGCGCGAACAAAGTTCTTATATTTGTGAATCAAATATTCTAGAGCGTCAGTATTACCTTTTCGAACTAACTCAACGATTGCCTCATCCTCTAAATCACGAAATGTAACGTCGCCTACACTTACGAAGCCTGCTTCCACCTTGATCCCTCCGACCGCTATTTATTTAGCAATATTATACAGTAAAAAGATAAAGAGCGTCAATGCTTCAACGCTCTCCTCTTCTTAATTTTTCTAATTTTTCTGTAATATCTTTACTAAATATTTTTCGCATGGCGGGTTGCTTTTCTTTTGTGTCTTGTGTACGCCTTCTTACTTGTTGCTCCATCGCTTGTACTTCCAACTCCAATTCACGTGCAGATTTCCGAAGAGCACCTTGCGCAAATATAACCCATTGTTCCGTATAATCAGAAGTCGCAACATATATTTGCGTATTTATATTTCTAAGCTCAATCGCAAGCTGCTCTATCTTTTCATCTGCAGTTTGATTCTTCCTCGTGAATATGACTTCCACACGCGATTGTTTCATCTTTTTTTCAATACCTTGGACTGTATAAGCATCAAAAACTATCATTACCTTTGTACCTGTGTATCCTTGGTAATCCGCCATCTTATCAATCAGTGCATCTCTTGATGATTGCAAATCTACATCCCGTAGTTTCTTCAAGTCTCCCCAAGCTCCGATAATGTTGTAACCGTCAACGATTAAAATATCGTTCATTTTTTATTTACCAATTTCGTGACGCTTACGATATACCTCATACATTAACAAACTTGCGGCTACTGAAGCATTTAAGGATGTAACTTTACCGACCATCGGTAAAGTAATTAAGAAATCACATTTTTCACCAATAATACGACTCATACCTTTTCCTTCACTTCCAATTACTAATCCAATTGGCATTTTACCATCTAAATTACGGTAATCCGTTTTCCCTTTTGCATCTGTACCAGCAATCCAAAGTCCACGTTCTTTTAATTCATCGATTGTACGAGATAAATTCGTTACACGTGCAACAGGAATATATTCAATTGCTCCAGTCGATGCTTTCGCAACTGATGCAGTAAGTCCCACAGCTCTTCTTTTCGGAATAATAATTCCATGAGCTCCTGTTGCATCCGCAGTACGCATAATAGAACCTAGGTTATGCGGGTCTTCGATTTCATCTAAAATTAAGAAGAACGGATCTTCGTTACGCTTCTCTGCCACTTTAAATAGATCTTCTAGCTCAGCATATTGATATGCAGCCACTTGAGCAATTACACCTTGATGGTTCCCCTCAACTAACTGGTCTAACTTCTTCTTTGGTGCATGTTGTAAAATAATCTTATTTTCTTTCGCTAGTGCTAGTACAATTTGTATTTGTCCTTTGGCAGCACCTTCCGCGATCCAAATTTTATTAATATCTCTTCCTGAGCGTAACGCTTCAATTACAGGGTTACGTCCGATAATATATTCACTACTCATGATGATGTGCCCCCTTCCTTTTCTTCTAAAACAGCAATTGCCTTATATACAATTTCGTCTAATCTTTCACGATTATTTAATAAGTGATGATAGCCAATTAGCGCTTCAAAGGCTGTACTATATCGATATGTTTGTACATCAGTATTTTTCGGGACAGTACCTGAATTTGCATTACGCCCTCTTCTTAGTACCGCCTCTTCTTCCTCTGTTAAAAATGCTGTCTCTAATAAATGATAAACAACTTTCGCCTGCGCTTTTGCCGAAACAAAGCTTGTCCCTAATCGATGCAATTGATTAGGACGAACTTTCCCTTTTTGAAGTAGGTGATAGCGGATATATTGTTCATATACCGCATCACCCATATATGCTAACGCTAAGCTGTTTAATTGCTTTGCATCAATCATTCTTATCCTCTTTTCCATCTTGTACCTTGAGCGGTATCTTCTAAAATAATATTACGGTCTTTTAAATCATCGCGAATTTGATCCGATAACGCAAAATCACGATTTTTACGAGCTTCAATGCGCTTTTGAATAAGTACCTCAATTTCTTCATCAAGCAACTCTTCTTGCGCTAATTCTAACCCTAAAATATCAAATAATGTTTCAAGTTGTTTTACGTATGCTTCAATTACAACTGTAGACGTATGTTCTTCCAGTAAATATTGATTTGCATGATTTGCTACATTATATAACTCAGTGATTGCATTAGCAGTGTTGAAGTCATCATTCATTGCTTCTTCAAATGCAGTCTGGAATTTTTCCAGTTCCGCTAACCATTTCTCATTATGATCTGTTAAATCAGTACTACTTTCCATACGGTGTTTTAAATTACCGTAAGCCGTTTTAATTCTTTCCAGTCCGTTATTTGTACTTTGTAGTAAATCTTCACTGAAATTAATTGGGTGACGGTAATGTACCGATAGCATAAAGAATCTAATTAGCTGTGGATCATATTGCTTAATGATATCGTGAACTAAAATGAAGTTCCCCAGTGACTTAGACATCTTCTCATTATTAATATTAATATATCCATTGTGCATCCAATAACGTGCAAATGTTTTTCCTGTTAATGCCTCAGACTGCGCAATTTCATTCTCATGATGAGGAAATGCCAAGTCTTGACCACCAGCATGAATATCGATTGTATCTCCTAAGTATTTACGCGCCATTGCTGAGCATTCAATATGCCAGCCTGGACGACCTTTCCCCCAAGGGCTTTCCCAGAAGATTTCTCCTTCTTTCGCAGCTTTCCATAGAGCAAAATCAAGAGGATCTTGTTTCTTTTCTCCTACTTCAATGCGTGCACCGTGACGTAAGTCGGCGATTGGTTGATGCGATAATTTACCGTATCCTTCAAATTCCTTCGTTCTAAAGTACACATCACCTTCTGATTCATATGCATATCCTTTATTCACAAGTTCTTGAATAAATTCAATAATGATATCCATATTTTCCGTTACACGCGGATGAACTGTTGCATGTTTGCAACCTAGTGCCGTTACATCTTCAAAATACGCTTCAACGAAACGGTCAGCAATTGTCGGCACATCTTCACCTAATTCATTTGCTGCTTTAATTAATTTATCATCTACGTCAGTAAAGTTAGATACATACTGCACATCATACCCTTTATATTCTAAATAACGGCGTACCGTATCAAATACCATAGGTGGTCTTGCATTCCCAATGTGAATATAGTTATAAACTGTAGGTCCACACACATACATCTTTACCTTATTTTCTTCTAATGGAGTAAACTCTTCCTTTTGACGCGTTAACGTATTATAAATGTGAATAGTCATTTTTATCCTTCCTTTCTACCTTTGCTTCAAGTTGTTTTTTCAATTTATCAAGTTCTACTTCCATGACCTTTAACTTATCAAAAATTGGGTCTGGAAGGTCAGAATGATTTAATTCTTGACCGATCTTTACTCCATTTTGAATAACGACTCGGCCAGGTATACCTACAACTGTAGAATGTGCAGGCACTTCTTTTAATACGACAGACCCTGCTCCAATTTTAGAATTCTCTCCAACTGTAATAGAACCTAGTACTTTAGCACCTGTTGCAATTAATACATTATCCTGAATTGTAGGGTGCCTCTTCCCCTTTTCTTTACCCGTACCACCTAATGTAACACCTTGATAGATCGTTACATTATCACCAATCTCGCACGTTTCTCCAATTACAACCCCCATTCCATGGTCTATGAAAAAACGACGACCAATTGTTGCTCCTGGATGAATCTCAATACCGGTAAAAAAACGACTAACTTGTGAGATCCAACGTGCAATAAAGAAGAAATTCTTTTTATAAAAAGCATGTGCAATTCGATGGGCCCAAACTGCATGTAATCCAGAGTAAGTCAAAATGACTTCGAAATAACTTCTTGCCGCTGGATCCTGTTCAAAAACGACTTCAATATCTTCCCGAAGCCTCTTAAACATCGACGCTCCCTCCCCTTTATGGGCTGCTTTTTCGAGTGAACTAACTCCCTTAACTCCCTACTTATCCCCCTAAATCTTTATACACGGGGATAAAACTTATACTCATACCCATTTTTACGGTATAAAAAAGACGCCTCTGTCATATTGACAGAGACGCCTTATAAGCGCGGTTCCACTCTGTTTAGGCTAAAGAAAGCCTCAAACTCATCTATGATAACGGTGTACACCGCTTCTGCTTACTTTACGCCCTAAGACGTTTCACAAAACAATTCGCTGTTCAGCAGAAGACTCGAAGGGGCATTTCAAAAATCCGCTTATAAACCACTTCCAGCCTAAAGGTGGTTCTCTCTGTAAAAAGCCTGATTTTCTACTTCTCCTTCTCGTCGCTTTTCCTTATTAGGTTTTAAGTATACTTATTATATTTCTAAATCTAGAAAATGTTAACCAATTACTTTTTGAAGACGATTTAAAACTTTTTCTTTTCCAAGAAGTGCAATAGCATTAGGAAGCTCTGGGCCATGTGTTTGACCAGTAGTTGCAACACGGATTGGCATAAATAAGTTTTTACCTTTATGACCTGTTTCCTTTTGCACTGCTTTAATAGCCGCCTTAATTGCTGCTGGTTCCATCGCTTCTAGTGCTTCTACTTGACCCGCAAATGCACGAAGTACTTCTGGTACTTGTTCACCTTTTAATACTTCTTGTCCTTCTTCTTCATAATCAACATGATCTTTGAAGAACATTTCAGAAAGCTCTACAATTTCAGCTCCAAAACTCATTTGTTCATGATATAACGCAATTACATCACGAATCCAAGCTTGTTCTTGTTCGCTTAAAGTTTCACCTATACGTCCAGCTTTCACTAGATGCGGTAAGCTTAATTCTACCACCGTATCTAAATCTTGCTTTTTCATATATTGGTTGTTCATCCATTTTAGTTTTTGAGAATCAAATAATGCAGGTGATTTTGATAAACGAGCTGCATCGAACATTTTGATAAATTCTTCTTGAGAGAAGATTTCTTCTTCTCCTACTGGCGACCAACCTAGTAGTGCAATAAAGTTAAAGATCGCTTCTGGAAGATATCCAAGCTCTTTATATTGCTCAATAAATTGAATAATAGATTCATCACGCTTACTTAACTTTTTACGGCTTTCGTTTACAATTAAAGTCATATGACCAAATTGCGGAATATCCCAACCGAAAGCTTCGTAAATCATCATTTGTTTTGGCGTATTTGAAATATGATCATCACCACGAAGTACATGTGTAATCTCCATTAAGTGATCATCTACTGCTACCGCAAAGTTATAAGTTGGAATTCCATCTTTTTTCACGATAACGAAATCACCGAAATCATTTGAATGGAATGCAACTTCATCTTTTACGATATCTTTAAACGTGTAGTCGCGATCAACCGGTACACGGAAACGAATACTCGGAATGCGGCCTTCAGCCTCAAATCCCTTCATTTGCTCCTCAGTTAAATCACGGTGGTTTCCAGCATAACGCGGTGTTTCACCACGAGAGATTTGTCCTTCACGCTCTGCTTCTAGCTCTTCTTCTGTCATATAACATTTGTAAGCTAAACCGCGTTCTAATAAATCTTCATATAATTTTTTATAAATATCTAAACGCTCTGTTTGACGATATGGTCCAAATTCACCACCAACATCAACACCTTCATCCCAGTCCATACCGAGCCATTTCAAGTATTTTAATTGGCTTTCTTCTCCACCAGCAACATTACGTTTCACATCAGTATCTTCAATACGAATAATAAACTTACCATCTTGATGACGAGCAAATAAATAATTAAATAATGCCGTACGCGCATTTCCGATATGTAAGTGTCCTGTTGGACTTGGCGCATAGCGCACTCTCACTTGCTTTTCCATAATTGGTACACCTTCCATTCTTAATGTCAACACATTCTATAATTGTACACCAAAAAAATGTGATTATCCATCTTACGAATTAAAAACCATTATTTTTTCTGTAATAAAACAACTGCTTGAGAAGCAATTCCTTCTTCTCTACCTGTAAATCCTAATTTTTCTGTTGTTGTTGCTTTTACATTGATATTGTCAATAGACGTTTCTAATAGTTCACTAATACGTTTACGCATACTTTCAATATGCGGTGCCATCTTTGGCTTTTGAGCAATAATTGTACAATCTAGATTCCCTAACTCGTAACCTTGTTCACGTACAAATTCCCAAACTTTTTGCAGCAATACAGCTGAATCAGCATCTTTAAAAGCAGGATCTGTATCAGGGAAATGCTTTCCAATATCCCCAGCTGCAATTGCACCTAAACATGCATCCGCAATCGTATGTAACAATACGTCTGCATCTGAATGACCAATTAATCCTTTCTCATGAGGAATTGTAATTCCACCAATAATTAACGGTCTACCTTCCGCAAACTCATGTACATCAAAACCTTGTCCAATTCGAAACATTTTTTACATCCTCCTCAAGCTAAACTACAGAGCTTTATGATTCTATATTATATCGCTATCCTTATAAAGAAAAGCCCGGCTGTTGCCGAGCTTTTTTTCGCTATAATCATCACTTTCATTTCTTTTGAACATGAAGGAAACTTTCAGCAATTAATAAATCCTCTGGAGTCGTCACTTTAATATTATAGTAACTCCCCTCTACTACACCTACTTGCTTCCCGATACGTTCTACGAGGCTTGCATCATCTGTACCAAGGAAACAACCCTGTTTTGCACTTCTATGAGCTTCTAACAAAAGAGAAACAGCGAACCCTTGTGGGGTTTGTACAGCTTTGAGCTGAGATCTTTCTACCGTTTCGACAACGATACCCTGCTCTACTTTCTTAACTGTATCTTTCACTGGTACCGCACAAATGGACGCTCCATATTTTTCCGCTGCAGTTAATACATCTTGAATCACTTTGTTCGTTACAAATGGACGCGCGCCGTCATGTACAAGAACATACTCAACATCACTAGTATGCTGAATGGCGTTATATACACTATCTTGTCTTTCGGCTCCGCCCTGAATAAATTGTACTGGCTTTTCAATTGGATACTTCTGCATTAATTCTTCAAAATACGGACGTTCTTCTTCGTTAATTGCCATAATAATACTTTTGCACGCTTTATCTTTTTCAAAAGCACGTAACGTATGCACAATAATCGGTACTTCATTAATAAGTAAGAACAACTTATTTTTACCAGCACCCATCCGCTTACCTTGACCAGCTGCTGGAATAATTAATGTATACATATTAATAATCCTCTACTTATAATGCTTTTTCTAATAATTTACGTTTGGCGAAAATCATACGCCCAGCCGATGTTTGTAACACACTAGTAACAAGCACATTGAGTTGTGAACCTACATATTCTCTACCATCTTCTACTACAATCATCGTGCCATCATCTAAATATGCAACACCTTGATTTTGTTCTTTTCCATCTTTGACAACATAAACACTCAGTTCTTCACCTGGGAGTACAACAGGTTTAATTGCATTAGCTAAATCGTTAATATTTAACACCGTTACCCCTTGTAATTCAGAAACTTTGTTTAAATTGAAATCATTCGTTACTACCGTTCCACCAGTGATTTTCGCCAACTTTACAAGTTTGCTATCCACTTCTTGAATATCATCGAAATCGCCTTCATAAATTTCTACCGGAATCGGCATCTCTTTTTGAATACGATTTAAAATATCTAATCCTCTGCGACCACGATTACGCTTTAAAGCATCAGAAGAATCGGCAATGTGCTGAAGTTCTTCTAACACGAATTGTGGAATCACAATTGTTCCTTCTAAAAACTTTGTTTGGCAAATATCAGCAATACGCCCATCGATAATTACACTCGTATCGAGAATTTTCCAATGAGTTGTAGATTCTTCTACCTCAGTTTCTTCGTTCTCACTATTATTATTTTTCTTCTTCCCACGTTGTGGTAATGTAAATAATCCTAGCAATTCATTCCTCTTTTTAAACCCTACTTGGAATCCTAAATATCCAAGTAAAAGAGTAAAGAACACTTGCAACACTGTGCTAATAACTGGAATTGTAAATTCACGAATTGGTATTAAAATTAAATATGCAACAATAAGACCAGAGATTAACCCTAATGTACCAAATAAAACATCCGCTACAGGCGCCTTTACAAGAGCCTCTTCAATATGCTTAATAAGTTGAACAATATAATCTACAAGCCAAAATGTTGTTAAAAATAAAATAATTGCACCAATAATTGCACGAACATACGATCCTTCCAATAAAGGAACGGCACCGATGTCTAATACATTAATAACTTTTGGGATTAAGTAAATCCCTAACGCTCCGCCAATTACTAGAAAGAAGAGCTGTACAATCCGTTTTAACATCCAACCACCTCCTACTCATTATTAACCATTGTTTCGCTAATCAAAACGCCGAATGCAAAAGCGGACGTGTTTTTTTTATAAATAGTTTTATTTACCAATATACCATATCTTATACCAAAAATGTTCTAGTGTCGTTATATTATGGAATCAATGTAATATTCTTAATTGTGTCTACTCATATAGAGATGCTCTTGGATTCTTTTTAAGCCTTCTCGTATTTTCTTCGCCCTTACTTCTCCAATTCCTTCCACATCATCCAATTCATTAATAGTTGCTCGACAAACACCTTGCAAAGTCTTAAATCGATTAATTAAATTTTCAATGATAAGTGGCGGAACGCGCGAAATTTTGCTTGTGATTCGGTATCCTCTCGGCGTCACACTTTCTTCTAAACTCATTTGTCCTGGATAGCCAAGCAATTTAACTAAATCGCTATCCTCTAGAAGTTGTGTATTCGCAAGATCTTGTAACTTTTTCAAAATTTGATGATGGTCTTGTGTTTTTTCTTGATAATAATCTTTAATTAATAACGCTGCCTCTGCCTCTAAATCAGCTAGTAGTTCTGTAAGTTGTAAACGAATTAACCTACCTTCCGTTCCTAACTCATGAATATAGCTCAATATTTCATTTTTAATCCGCAGTACCATTTCAACACTATGTAACACATGAACCACCTCGGACATTGTAACGACTTCTTCAAATTCTAGAATGCCCAAATTCGTAATACCATCATTCCATACAGCCTTATATTTTTCTAACGTTTGAATAGCTTGGTTTGCCTTTGTTAAAATAACACCTATATCCTTTAGTGTATAACGTAAATTCCCTTGATATAGTGTAATTACGTTACGTCTTTGTGAAATAGCCACAACGAGACTACCTGTCTGCTTTGCTACACGCTCTGCCGTCCGGTGGCGCATACCTGTTTCAATAGAATCAATAGATGCCTCTGGAACTAACTGTGCATTTGCAATTAAAATTTTACTTCCAGTTTCATTTAAAATAAGTGCCCCATCCATTTTTGCTAATTCGTATAAACTAGCAGGAGAGAATGCACAATTAATGTGAAATCCCCCATCAACAATACTTTTAATTTGTTCATTATATCCAAGAACAATTAGTCCCCCTGTTTGTGCGCGAAGCACATTATCTATCCCTTCGCGCAGTGGTGTTCCTGGGGCCACGAGCTGTAAAATATTAATCATACTTTTGACACGTTGCTTGTTTTCTTCCATAGCCTAGCCTCCTAATGTCAAACGAAGCGCTTCCCCTAAATTAGATACACCTACTACTTCAATCCCATCCGGAATTGTCCATCCTCCCAAATTTTTTCTAGGAATAATAGCACGTTGAAATCCTAATTTAGCTGCTTCTTGTACACGTTGTTCAATTCTTGATACTCTTCTTATTTCTCCAGTTAATCCTACTTCTCCTATTACTGCATCAGTTGGTGTCGTAGATTTATCTCTAAAACTCGAAGCAATACTTAAAGCCACAGCTAAATCAATTGCTGGTTCATCTAATTTCAAACCACCTGCTACTTTTAAATATGCGTCTTGGTTTTGCAATAATAAACCTGTTCTTTTTTCTAGCACTGCCATAATAAGCGATACACGGTTATGATCAATTCCCGTCGCCATTCTTCGAGGGTTTCCAAAACTAGTAGGGGAGATTAATGCTTGTATTTCTACTAAAACCGGTCTTGTTCCTTCCATTGAGGCAACTACTGTTGATCCTGCGACTCCAACGGGTCTTTCCTCAAGAAAAATTTCAGAAGGGTTTAAGACTTCCGCAAGACCGAGCTCTTTCATTTCAAAAATACCCATTTCATTCGTGGAGCCAAAACGATTCTTCACAGCTCGCAAAATACGATATGTATGATGACGATCTCCTTCAAAGTAAAGAACTGCATCGACCATATGTTCTAACATACGAGGTCCTGCAATTGCCCCCTCTTTTGTTACATGTCCGACGATAAAAATAGGAATTCCTTTCGTTTTTGCAAGTTTCATTAATTCCGCTGTACATTCACGTACTTGCGCTACACTTCCTGGGGCTGACGTCACTTCAGGTAAATGTATCGTTTGAATAGAGTCAATAACAACAAAAGCTGGATTCATTTCTTCAATGTGCGCTGCAATTCGCTGTAGATCAGTTTCTGCTACAACAAATAGATTACTACCCTTTACATGCAAACGATCTGCACGAAGTTTAATCTGCTTTGCTGACTCCTCACCCGATATGTATAGTACATCATATGAAGAATCTGCTAATTGCGATGAAATTTGTAATAACAATGTTGATTTCCCAATCCCAGGGTCTCCACCAATAAGTACTAAGGATCCATCTACAATCCCACCACCAAGTACACGGTTAAACTCTTGAAATTTCGTTTCAATACGTGCCTCAGATTTTGTTTCTACTTCTGTTAGGCGTCTTGGTTTTGTTACTTCCGATTGAATTGCATTGGCATAATTAAGGCGTCTTGATGATACAACCGGTTCCATCTCTTCAACAAGCGTATTCCATTGACCACAACCAGGGCATTTCCCCATATATTTTGGTGACTGATAACCACACTCTTGACATGTGAATTTTGTTTTCTTTTTAGCCATATCGTTTTATATTTCACTTCACTTTCATCTATAAACAGTTTATCCTTCTCGTACAAGAAAGAGGGCTATCTCGTAGCCCTCTTAGTTTGTCTATACTTATTTTACCTTTTCAGCACTATGAATGACAAATGATTCCCCTTCAATATCAAAGATAACTTTTTGTCCTTTCTCAATAGCACCTTTTAAAAGTTCTTCCGATAGTCTATCTTCTACATGTTTCTGAATTGCTCTACGAAGCGGACGAGCACCGTATTCTCGGTCAAATCCTTTATCAGCAATGGCTGAAATCGCTCCTTCTGTTAAATGCAATTCAATCTCTTGCTCTTTTAAGCGCTTCACTAACTGATTCACCATAAGTGTTACAATCTCTTGAATATGTTTTTTCTCAAGCATATGGAACACGATAATTTCATCAATACGGTTTAAGAATTCTGGACGAAATGCCTTTTTCAGTTCATCCATTACTTTACCTTTCATATCTGAATAATCGCGGCTCTCATCTTGTACGTTAAATCCAAGATGTTTATTACGTTTTAACGCATCTGCACCAACGTTAGATGTCATAATAACAATTGTATTACGGAAATCAACTGTACGCCCTTTGGAATCCGTTAAGCGACCATCTTCTAATACTTGTAGTAAAATGTTAAACACATCAGGATGAGCTTTCTCTACTTCATCTAATAGGACAACTGAATATGGCTTACGGCGAACCTTTTCTGTTAATTGTCCACCTTCTTCATATCCAACATATCCTGGAGGAGATCCAACTAAACGAGAAGTCGAATGCTTCTCCATGTACTCAGACATATCGATGCGAATCATTGCATCCTCATCACCGAACATAGATTCTGCTAATGCTCTTGCTAGTTCTGTTTTACCTACACCTGTTGGTCCTAAGAAAATAAATGAACCAATCGGACGTTTCGGATCTTTCAATCCTGCTCTAGCACGACGAACAGCTTTCGCTACAGCTACTACCGCTTCATCTTGACCAATAACACGGTTGTGAAGAATGGATTCTAAGTTTAATAATTTATCAGTCTCTGTTTGTGCAAGTTTAGAAACCGGTATACGAGTCCACGTAGAAACGACATTTGCAATATCTTCTACTGTCACTTCTGAGTTTTCTTTTCCTTGTTGCTCTTTCCATTGACGCTTCGTATCTTCTAACTTTTCACGTAAGCGTTGTTCCATATCACGTAAGGAAGCAGCTTTTTCAAATTCTTGACTTTGCACAGCTGCATCTTTTTCTTTTCTAATTTCCTCAAGTTTTACTTCAAGCTCTTTTAGATTTGGTGGTGTTGTATAAGAGCGTAAGCGAACCTTTGAAGCAGCTTCATCAATTAAATCAATTGCTTTATCTGGTAAGAAACGATCTGTAATATAGCGGTCTGAAAGCTTTACAGCTGCATCAATTGCATCATCTGTAATAGATACACGGTGATGCGCTTCGTAACGATCACGTAAACCTTTCAATATTTGAGTTGATTCGTCTAAACTTGGCTCATCAACGTGAATTGGTTGGAAACGTCTTTCTAAAGCCGCGTCTTTTTCAATATATTTACGATATTCATCTAAGGTTGTCGCCCCAATACATTGTAACTCTCCGCGTGCTAAAGATGGTTTTAAAATGTTAGATGCATCAATTGCACCTTCTGCTCCACCTGCACCAATTAATGTATGAAGTTCATCAATAAATAGAATAATGTTTCCAGCTTGACGGATTTCATCCATAACTTTCTTTAAACGATCTTCAAATTCACCACGATATTTCGTTCCAGCTACAACTGTACCCATATCTAGTGTCATAACACGCTTATCTCTTAATGTTTCAGGAACTTCATTATTTACAATTTGTTGTGCTAATCCTTCTGCAATTGCCGTTTTACCTACACCAGGTTCTCCAATTAATACAGGATTGTTTTTTGTTCTACGGCTTAAAACTTCAATTACACGTTGAATTTCTTTACCACGACCGATAACAGGATCTAGACGATTTTCACGTGCAACAACTGTTAAATCACGTGCTAAGCTATCCAGTGTCGGTGTATTTGCATTCGTTGAAGAACCACCTTGGTGACCTGAACTTGCTTCATTACTTCCAAGGAGTTGCAATACTTGTTGTCTTGCCTTATTTAGGCTAACACCTAAGTTATTTAAAACACGTGCTGCTACACCTTCACCTTCACGGATTAAACCAAGTAAGATATGTTCTGTTCCAACGTAAGAATGACCTAATTTACGAGCTTCATCCATAGACAACTCAATAACCTTTTTAGCACGCGGTGTATAATGTACAGTTTGAGAAGCTTCTGTTCCGCGTCCAATTAACGCTTCTACCTCTTTTTGAACCTTCTCTGGACTTAATCCAAGAGCAATTAACGCTTTTGCTGCAATTCCTTCCCCTTCGCGTACAAGCCCAAGTAAAATGTGTTCTGTTCCAATATTATTATGCCCAATACGAATTGCTTCCTCTTGAGATAAAGCTAATACTTTCTGTGCTCTTTCTGTAAATCTTCCAAACATCATAGAAATCGCCTCCTACTTGCGCTTAGTTTTTTTCAATACGTAATCGCTCACGGATTAAGGTTGCTCTTCGATAATCTCTTTCTTCTGGTCCTAAAGGTCCGCCTGCATATTGTTGTAAAATGCCTGGTTGTGTAAGAACCATTAGCTCAGTCAAAATATTTCTCGATACACCTTTTATATATCCTAAATCAATACCAAGTCGTACATCTGATAAGCAAGTGGCCGCTTCTGCAGATTGAATTAACCGACTGTTTGCTAGTATGCCATAAGAGCGATAAACCTTATCTTCAAGCTCAATACTTGAATTTTGTACAATTAATTCTCTAGCTATTTTTTCTTGCTGTATGATTTGTTGAATGACACTTTTTAAATCTGCAATAATATCTTCTTCAGATTTTCCTAGCGTCATTTGATTTGACACTTGAAATATATTACCTAACGCTTCGCTACCTTCACCGTATATTCCTCTTACTACTAACCCTAATTTTTGAATTACTTGTATAATGCGGCTAATTCTTTTCGTTAAAACGAGTCCCGGTAAGTGAATCATTACGGAAGCCCTCAATCCTGTACCAACGTTAGTAGGGCAGCTCGTTATATATCCAAGTGATTCATCAAAAGCATATTCAACCTCTTCCTCTATCCAATTATCTATTTGATTGGCACTTTGAATAGCCTCTGATAACTGTAACCCTGAAAATAAGCACTGTATCCTAATGTGGTCTTCTTCATTAAGCATAACACTAATATGTTCGCTTTCTGATAATAGACATGCTCCATATTCTGTTCCTGCAAGGTTAGGACTAATTAAATGCTTTTCAACTAATACTCTCCTTTGAAGAGGCGTTAATTCATTCATTTTTAATAGTTCAAACTCTCCAAAAGGTTCTACCGTTTTATTTATAAATTCCTTTTTAAATAATTCATGAATCTGTCTAGCTTCTTCTTCGTTTTGCATAGTAGAGAATTGATATTTTTTAAAATTACGAGCCAAACGAATTCGACTACTTAAAACAATATCAGAATCAGGGCCATCCCCCTTCATCCATGGACTAATCGCTTCATTCATAATTTTGTCCAGTGACATAGAACTATTCCCCCTCTCTATGCTCACTAAGCTGATTTTCAAGACCTCGAATATCATCCCTTACCTCAGCAGCTTTCTCAAACTCCTCTTTCTGTACGTATTGTTTCAGAATGAGTTTTAGTTCATCTAATTCTTTCTTTAAGTGAAGATTTCCTTCTATACGTTCCGGAATTTTTCCACAATGATCTGTATGTCCGCCGTGCAGACGTTTTAATAATGGCTTTAAATGTTCCTTAAATGTATCGTAACAAGAAGCACATCCAAACCGTCCCACCTTTGTAAATTGCTCATATGTCATCTTACAATCTGGACACCTTAATATACTTGTATTCGAAAGCCCGTTTTGTCCTTCTTCAAACATTGTTGATTCACCGTGTAATAACCCAGCAAATAAATCATGGAATGAAAAGTTAGACTGCGGTGATTGAAAGAAAGACGTATAGCCACTTTGTTCTGCACATTGCTCACAAAGATGAACTTCCGTCTTCTTTTCGTTGATTACTTTTGTATAATGTAAAGTTGCTGGTCTTATATTACAGTTTTGACAAGTCATCACTATCCCCACCTTTACAATAGGAACGATCTATCTGATAGTAATTTTCATACATTACTAGATTGTTCACTTTCCTTTACTTGTTTAAATAAAAGTGCGTGTTCTTTTTTCAAAACCTCTACAATATTTAACTGCCTTATCTCTTAGTTATTATTCTTTTACAAAAGCTATATTTATTTATATTTCAGTGTTCTTAACATTGCGCATAATATTCGAGCCCTAAGTTCATCTCGAGAAGGAACATCCATTGATAATACAGAACGATCTAGTACACTTAACATAAGTTTAGCTTCACGATTTGTTATGATTCCCTCTTCTATTAAACGTATAATCATACTCTCTGCATTCCCTTGCGCAACGCTATGATCAATCATATGAAGCATTTGATCAATCATGTCTATATCGTCATGCAGTTTGACTTTTATAATGCGAATGTAACCTCCTCCACCACGTTTACTTTCTACTACAAATCCTCTTTCTATCGTAAAACGGGTATTGATTACATAATTGATTTGAGATGGTACGCACTCGAATCGATCCGCAATCTCATTTCTTTTGATTTCAATCACATTATTATTACTTAAGTCAATAACTTGCTTTAGATATTGCTCAATGATATCAGATATATTTCTCATTTATCCGCCACCTTTATTGACTTTGACTATCTTTGACTTTAATTATATACGTATTAATAAAATTTGCAACTCTTTTGCTTATTCACTATCCTAGCCACATTCCCCTGTATTTAATCAAAATAATAATTATTTAAACACATTTTTTAATTACTATGGATTATAAAAGAAAATACGAAAAAACACGAGTCATTTGACTCGTGTTTAGTTGCTTGGCGACGTCC
>NZ_QORY01000023.1:0-75293 GCF_008368755.1 Bacillus sp. AR2-1 | reverse complement strand
AAGAAAAGTTTTTGATTTTATACTATGAACTATAACTAATATATTTCGTCTCACACATGTAAACACTCTTTTCTTCAGTTGGGACATATACTTTAAACTTTTCTAAACGTTTTCCGTAAATATGAATAGTGACAACGCTTTCATTTTTAGCTATTTCAAGAATATGACAATCAGCTGGTGGAATGACTTTATCTGTTTCTCCTTCTCCCAAATAAAGATTTCCTGTATGTGTTAAATAAACAAGTGAATTTTCAAACTGCTTCGTTTGTATAAAGTTTTGCACCATTATCCTCCCTGTAAAAACGCCTTCTACTCCCCATGTACCATCATGATCATGTAAAGGTGTAGATTGTCCATCTTTCCATACAAGAGCTAATACTTCAAAACGATTAAAAGGATCTTCATATAACAAATGTCGTGCGTATTGAGCCGAATTCGCCTTCTGTTTTTCTAACGGAAGCCATGTTTTCTTTTCTAAAAGTTCTTCTAGTAATTTTTCAATCGCACAAACAATTTGATCTTCTAATAAATTACTATCCATTAAATCCGTTACAGCTTTAATAAATGTTTGAAACGTTTTACTTCCATTACACGTTAACATAAGCGTCCTCCTCCATTCTTTTTCACACACCTCCATACTAAATAACTAACTAAAATTTTACAATTGAGAAATAAAGTGAAACTTTAATCAGTGGGGGTTTTGTTCATCTCCCACTGATTATTAGTTGAACCAATCGGACGTTTACTGTCCGTTAACGCGGGATAAAAAAACAAGGTACAGTAAATTTGTACCTTGCTGATCGATTTACCTATTATTCAAAAGAATAGGTAAGTAATTTAACGTTTGTTCATTTTCCAATAGACATTTTTCTAAATTGAACAATGGAGATAACTCTATTTTTTCAAAAGCATTTATGAAAGTTCTTAATGCAATCTCAGCTTCTAAACGTGCAAGTAGTGCTCCTAAGCAAAAGTGTGCACCTTTACCAAATGTTAAATGCTTTTCATTTCCTATTCGGTGTATATTAAATTTAGAGGCTTGCGAAAACTTTTTCTCATCTAAATTTGCTGCACTTACCCACGCAACAATCATTTGATCCTTTTTCATAAAAGGCCCAAATATATTTGTATCCTCTGTAATCCTCCTAGCTAATGTAACGGGAAAGCGATAGCGCAATACTTCCTCAATTGCCTTTGAAATTAATTTAGGTTCTTCTCTTAATTCTTTATATGTTCCAGGTGAATCCACTAAAAAGCAATAAAAGCTATTAATAATTAAATTAGTAGTTGTTTCATTGCCTGCCGCTAATAAACCTAAAGAAAAAGTAACAATTTCTTCATCTGTTAATCTTTCGCCTTCATATTCAGCTCGTATTAAATCCGAAATAATATCATCGGTTAAATGGTACCTCTTTCCCTGAACAATCGGTAGAAGATATGCTTTAAATTCATTTAGTGCTATACCCTTTTCCGCATCCAGATCACTAAACTTTTCTTTACTATACGGCATAAATAAAATATCAGACCATGCTTTAATTTTTTTACGGTCCGTTGTTGGCACTCCTAATAAATCGGATATGACGGTAACAGGTAAAGGTGCAGCAAACTCTTCAACAATATTAACCTCACTATATTTTTCGATATGTTCTATAAGTTCATTTGCGATTGCCTGTATTCGGGGTTTCCATTGTTCTAAACTTCTTGGAGTAAATGCTTTAGAAACGATAGAACGTACATTGCGATGTTCTGGTGGATCCGTAGAGTTTATATTTATCCTAGTTTCTAAAGGAGGGATTGCGAATTGTCTTCGCTCCCTTCTACTTGAAAATAAGCGATAATCCGATAAAACTCGATTTACATCATCGTATAAAAAAACATTCCATACATCTTGCTCTTCATCGTAATGTACAGGGTGATTATCCCTCATAAATTGATACCACTCATACGGATTCCACAATTCTTCTTTTGTTTTCAGCTTTGAAATTTCATGAACTAAAATCACATTTTCCGGCGAAGCCATAGTTCTTTCCTCCCTTTTCTTTTACAATAAAAGTGATAGGTCGGTAGTTCAAAGTTGTATAATCTAACATATGTTATTTTAACATATACTAAAGGAGATTTTTTATTGGAGAACTTGAGAAATATATAAGGGGGATTTTTATGTACGTTGACATTTTACTATTAGCAGAATTAACAACTGGACCAAAACATGGATATGAAATAAAGAAAAATGTTCAAAACCGGTTAGGTGAGAATTTCGAATTAAATCATAACACACTATATCCCGCTCTTCGGCGCTTCGAAAATATGGGTGCTATAACGAAAAAAATACATAAACAAGTCGGAAAGCCAAACCGAAATATGTACGATATAACTGAAACAGGTGAAGAAATTTTTTCAGAGATGTTAAGAGAGTTTCCTGAAAAAATTGCGACAAATAACGCTGAGTTCCTTGTACGTATCGCTCTATTTGAAAAACTTGATTACGAAGGTAGAAAAGAAATTTTAACAATACGCCAAGACGTACTACATAAACAGCTTACTGCTATTAAATCTTTAGATGTTAGCTCATCTTTTATTACAGAAGTTATTGAATTTAGTAAATCACGTATAGAACACGAATTACTCTGGATTACATCACTTATGAAGAAAATATAAAAATTAACAAGAAAAGTTAAAAATAATGAATGAAAATGAGATTTATTATCAATACTATAATTAATAAAAGGGCAACCACGATTTGGCTACCCTTCAAAAAATTTATACTTCTGGATCGAAAGTTTTGCAATCTGTTTCTTCCGTAGTTGATGCATGTTTCCCTTTATGACTTACTACATAAATTGCATCTGCACTACATTTATTGCCGTTAGCCCAAAATTTACAGTTGTTTACTTCACATAAAACGTCTTGTGCCATAGTATCACACCTCCTTGTTCTATTATCATTAACAAAATTCGGAGGTATGATACTCTTTGTCATGCATTTTTTATTACCTTTTTAGCTTTCTTAATGGTTCAATATTTCCTTGTACAATAGCATCTATATTTTCTGTTATTTTTTCAATGTCAAAATGCCACCATTGAATTTGCAATAACTCTTCTACTATTGTATTTGTAAATCGTTCCTTTATTTTATTTGCAGGGTTTCCGCCAACAATTGTATATGGTGCGACGTCTCTAGTCACAACAGATTTAGCTGCAATGATTGCACCATCTCCTATTTTTATTCCAGGCATAATCGTTGCATCCATACCAATCCATACATCATTTCCTATAACTGTATCCCCTTTGTAAGGTAAATCAGACAAATTAGGTGTATACTTCTCCCACCCATTTCCAAATATATTAAATGGATATGCCGAAAATCCATCCATCCGATGATTCGCTCCGTTCATAATAAAGGTAACTCCATTTGCAATACAACAAAACTTTCCAATAGTAAGATGATCTCCAAGAAATTCATAATGATGTAATACTCGATCTTCAAATGTTTCTCCATCTTTCGCATCATAATAAGAATAGTCACCAACAAGTATATTAGCTTTCGTTATTGTATTTTTTATAAAATGGACATTTTGATTTCCTTCAATAGGATATTTAACATTTGGATTAGGATTCATGTTGTACAGCACTTCCCTTACCATTTATTTCACTTTCTACCGCTATTACTGGCTTTAAATTGTATATAGGTAAAATAAATAATAATCCAATTATAAATAGTAAAGCTGTTCCCTCATACATCGTACTTAATGAGAACACCTCTTTTAATGAACCGGCTACACTCATTGTTACTACCATTGAACCGGTAAATAGTGGACTTAAAATGCCATTTACACGACCGATAAAATCAGTATCGCTATTTTGAATAATGAGCGTATTAATACCTATTTGGATACATGGAAGAGCTAACCCACTAAAAAGTTGTGCTGTAAGTGTCACCCATAAATTCGTTGAATAACCTATAATACCAATGCCGATCGCCTGACCGAGCATCCCTACAATTAACATCTTTTGCGGAGCTACGTTTTTCGCAAATACCATCGCTAAAGCTCCGCCAACAATCATACCCGCGCCATTTACTGTTAGTAACCATTGCAAACTCTCTTTTGATAACCCTAACTGCTCAGTCACAATAAATATACCTAATGGCTGAATCAATCCTATACCTAGTCCTGCTGCCATAAAACAAAGCCCAAGCAAAGTTAATGCTTTTTTCTTTTTCACATATTTAATACCATCCAGCATCTCCTGTAGTAGCGTGATTTCTTTCTTCTCATTATCATTCTCAAGATCTTTCGGAAGAAATAACAACACAGCAGCTGCCAGTAAAAAAGCGATACCTGTTATGATAATTGAAATATAAATTCCAAAACTATGAAAGATAAATGTTCCAAGAATCGGTCCTAACACCATAAAAATCGCAAATATTGTTTGATATATAGACATCGCTAATTGAATTTGTTCCGTTGATAAATGCTGTTTAAACAATTTCATCCCTGATGGTTGAGAAAACTGCGAAAGGATTGCAGAAATAAGCGTGACAAAAAACACGATTTTCCACGTTCCAAACATTAGTGTAATTAATACAGCGAATACTGAAATAGAACTTAACGTCTCACACCATATCATTGTCCTCTTCGGCTTCCACCTATCAGCAAAAGTTCCACCAATGAATGAGAAAATAAAAATGGGCGCAAATTCAGCAACTGAAATCATTGAAATAGCAAAAGCATCACCTTTCGTCATTTCCATTACATACAGTAATACGGCAAAGTTTCGAACCCATATTCCAATTTGTAAAAATAATGCTGAAGCTAAAATTCCCTGTACAAATCTATTTTTCAATACTTGTGATACCCCATTATTTTGTTTCGTTACTACATTTGTCGACATAAAAAGGCCTCCTATTTCGTGTTCTGAACAGGAGGCAGCACAAATCATATAAAAAGACTATATATTCGCAGAGCGAAATACATCCCTTTTCTATAAATGTACAGACTAACCCTATTCAGAAGAATATTTCGTTTTTTAACGAAGATCTCTTACAAATAGAATTAGTTGATCATTGGGATGTGTTCACCCTTCCGTTTCGAATTTAAATAACACATACATACTCTATGTAAAGCATTTTCGATGTATGCATGTCTTAAAATAAATATTCTAGAATGTTAATGGTAATTCCTCTAAAGAACGCATTAAATAATTACCTTGCCATTTAATATCTTCACGATTTCCTTTTAATTGCAAAGCAGGCATTCGATTAAACAAAGTAGTAATAGCAATCTTTGCTTCCAACCTAGCAAGCGGAGCGCCTAAGCAGAAATGGCTACCATGCCCAAATGCAATGTGACGATTATTCTCCCGAGTAATATCGAATACATCTGGGTTTTCAAATATTGTTTCATCGCGGTTTGCCGAAGCTAATGCAATTACAACCATATCCCCTTTTTGGATTGTTTGTTCGTGAATTTGAAAAGGCTCAGCTGCCCATCTTGCAGTTGTAACCTCAACTGGAGAATAATAACGCAATCCTTCTTCAATTGCAGAATCAATTAATTTTGGATTACCTTTTAATAACTGTAATTGATTTGGATTTTCAAGAAGTGCTAATACCGTATTCGTAATTAAATTCACTGTTGTCTCATGCCCTGCTACGATTAATAGCATTATCATTGAATATAGCTCTGGAGCACTAAGTTTATGCCCTTCATTTTCTGCAAGTATTAGCGCACTAACCAAATCTTCTTTTGGATCTTTTCGTTTTATATCAACTATATATTGAAGATATGTAATAAACTCAGATAGTTGTTTTTCGGTTTCCTTTATTTCTTCAGGTGTTTCTGGCGATGCAATGACAGCATGAGACCAAATTCTAAATTTCGCTTGATCTTCTTTTGGAATACCAAGCATCTCACTAATCACAATGATTGGTAAGGGGAATGAATAATCATCCACTAGATTTAATGTACCTTTTCGCTCTATCTCTCTTATTAAATCATCCGCTATTCTCTGAATTCTTCCGTCTAATTGTGTAATCATCTTCGGTGTAAAAGCTTTTTGAACTAAAGATCGTAAACGACTGTGATTAGGTGGATCTGAATTTAACATGTGCGTTGTTAAATGATCACTATTGTCAACGGAAAGATACATGTTCGTTGTATCTTGAGGAAACACATTTGCCGCATCTTTTTTTAAGCGATTATCTTTTAGAAGTGGCAATGCATCTTCATATCTTGTAATGAGCCATTCTTTACCGATTTCAACTTCATTTACAAATAATATAGGTTGCATTTTTCGCGATTCTTTATAAATTTCATATGCATCTTCTTTAAACTGCGCTGAAGCCAAATTAATGCCATCTTCTATTCTTTGCCCAACTTTATTTTTCATTGACATTGTATTCCCTCACTCTCATTTGTTTTTAAAAACCAACCAACATATGCATTATACTCTAATAAAAACGTGAAAATTGTAAATTTTTAATCAAAATCTTACTTCATATATTGAAAAATAAAAAAGTGAGAGAGTAAGATCTTTCTACTCTCTCACTTTTCTTTATGCGAAGCACATGAAATTACTAATTTGTTGATAGCGATAACTTACTTTACGACGACGACCACCTTGCCAAGTGTAACCTGATACTCCGTTTCTTCTCACTTCAGTCGGAAAGAACCATAAGTCTCTCCCGAAAGGTCCTGGACGATGTAAACGTAAAAATCCCCATCTTCCTAGACAGTTACACATCCATGATTTCATATTTCCTGGTTGTGCTGGCGAAGCAAATGTGGATGGTAACGATGGAGCTTGAGATGGTGGTGGTGACGTTGGAGCATCTTCCGCATCATCTGGTCTATAATCTTCTTGTTCCATATCTCTCACTTCATTTACAGATTCATACCCGTAGTTTTGTGGATTATAATACACCCCTTGATCATATGGATAATTTTGCTGGTTATACATATTAACAAATCACCTACTTTTCATTCAGTACCTTTAACATTCATATGTGATTTGCCTCCTATAGGAAGCTTATGTATAGCCTAAATTCAACAAAAAAATAAAGCTCGTATTTTAAAAATACGAGCTTCTTCATAATCGGAATAGATGTATTATTTTCTTAATTTCACACTATAAAAACGCATTTCATCTAACGAACCTTCAAATTCAAATACTTCTTGTTTAATTAATTCCTTTAAGCGATATTCTAAAAACGTATCGCCAACTAACTGCTCTACATGACCAAGTGCTTCACCAATTACCCTAGGGGCTTTTAGGAATTCTCGATCAGCACCTATACTTTTCGCACATTCAATAATAAATTGATCAAAATAATCTTCTTGTACAGAACGCACTTCATTGTCTGTCCAAACTCTTAAAAATTCCGTACTTTTCGATAGACTATCCCACTCATGTTCAAACTGCATACGTTTCTCTACAGTTAAATATGGCAATTCTACAAAACTTTTTTGAATTAGAGCTAAACTTTCAGGTGCTAACTCTCCAGTTCCACGAATAGCATACTCTTTTTTTAATATTTCTTTACTTGCTTCAGACGTATTAATAACGCGAATGTTTTTCTTATCTTTTAATTGCGCCATTACAAAACATAGACCTACATGTTCATGTGCGTTATTAGCTTTCCAAATTGTAATAGGTGTTTCAATAGGAATAGTGTGTAGTTCTTCCATAGTTTCTAAAAACCTTGGTAAATACTCTTCTTCAAAATAATTATCATAAGCAGTTAAATTGTTTACTAACCATTTCTGTCTTGCAAGTTGTCCCTCATTCATATGTAGCTTGTTTATCGGCCCAATTGAAAAGAATTCAGAAAAAGCGACAACCCTCTCTTCCAATTGTTCTTCTTGACTAAACATATATTTTAAACATCCAGCTGTTGAATCATCAAACGCAATATGTACGTGTGAGCTTTCTTTTACATTTCTTATATATGATGTATTACTCGTTAGTTGCTTAGGAATATCCATCAAATTTTTAATTGCATCTTCACTATAGTTTTCTTCTAATAAATTCAACTGAATAAGAATACTTTGAAGTAAATGTTTTGCTTCATCTTCGTACATATCCTCTACAACATTTTTGATTTTATCTATCATACAAATCCCTCTATTCATTTCATAAATAACGTATATTATAGTGTATCATTTTAGTATCATTCTTTTAAAGTTTTTTAAAGTAAAAGCATTTATTATTCAGATTGCTACAGCTATCCACATTTTCAAAAAAAATCTCTCCTACAATTCTTAATTACTAAATATTCTTTTGTAAATCCTTTTATTTAAATGTATACTTATACAGAAAATAAAAAATATAGGAGCTATATGTATGGAGAAAGCGATTACTACTTATAAACATTATTTGAAAAATTGGAGATTTATATTTATTTGTATATTACCTACTATCGCCTTATTATATGTTTTCGATGTCATCTTTGAATTACTATTTCATCAAGATTTCTATTTATCTAACTTAATTTTTGCTATTATTTTATTTTTAATATTTATGAGCATCAAAGATATGTTTAAAATTGAAAGTTAAAGAGCCGGATAAAAAAAGAGCACCCTGCAATCGGATGCTCTCATGTGATAGAGGTTTTTTCTGAGTATTAAGTAGGACACGAAGGTCTTGTCCTACAATATAATATATGCTTGTACTTATTTTATTGTGCATCTATTAAACATCAAATGTATACGTATTGCTAAAAATTCTGCTCATTTATTAATTGTATAATTATTATATTTACACATAAAAAACATCCCTATGGATGTTTTTTATGTACCGATTTTTAAGCTTCCATAAACTTAGCCGGTACACCAATTTTTTCAACTACAGAAGATATATTAGTAGGATTAATCATTACATTTTCAATACTAACTAATTTATTTTCTAATAGTCCATTCTCTGTAGTAATAAGTTCTTCAAACCGATCTAAAGTCATCGAGAATTTGTGTTCACTTCCGCCATTCATACAGACTTTAACATACTTCATAGTGTCACCGCCTTTCATAATAATCTATATTTCGATAAGAAGACGCTTACATCCTTTTTATTTACTACTAGATTTCTCACTTTTACTCCTTGCAAATTCACGTTTATTTATTTTAGAACAAGCAGTTACTATTTTATGTTCACGTTATAATTGCTAGTAAGAATGCTAAAGATAAAAATGCACAAAGTGGTATATATAAAACAGTATCCATTTTAGCAAAATACGTATCTTTTTTTCGCTTAAAGATGCCAAAATAATGAAACTCACCAATTACTCTTATAAAAAAAACAATCATACAAATCCAGGAGCCCAATTGAACGATAATATTAGGAACTTCGAAATGAACAACATTTGTTTGTTGTAATAAAATTATTGCCGCCATACTTAATAATAAAGCAATGAACAATGTCATTCCTACACCTGGTATAAACGCCTTTTCTCCAGATTTTGTTGGAATGACACTATTTGTCGCCCACTTACCTCCGAAAGCCCAGTAAACATGTAAAAAGCTAACTAAAAATAATATACAGACAGAAATATATGTAATAATAAGCATTTTGTCCTCCCATTATTTTATTTAAGTCCTTAACTTTAGGGTATGCTATAAATTCCTCATTAGCAATCTATATAATTACATAAAAAACCCTTCAATGATAAATCATTAAAGGGTTACTCAAATATCTTATGCATTATACCTATTTCTACGACGTTCCATCCTCGTTTGTCCTTGAGCAATACCTTCTTTATATGGATCTATTTGCTCTGTCATTTCATATGTTGCAGCTTGAGCTGGTTCTTCGTAATTATGCTCACGTATTTTTTCTGGCGTATTTCGTTTTGATACTTTTCCACCAAACTTAAATAATTTGATCTTTAATTTCGGTAATCTAGGAAGTGGAATCTTAAATGATAATTTTTTGCGCTTCTTTTTTTGTTGAAATAGATTTATATTTTCTTTATTATCATCCTGCTCTTTACGATGTAATAACATCGCAAGTAATCCACCTAATATAAGTCCTCCAACTAACAGTAGAAGATATAAGTAATGACTTGTCATTAAACTCGACATACGTTCAAGTATGACTAACGACTGTACTTCTTTAATATCCCAAAGTAAAGCGGCCCATAATGAGAATAAACCGAAAGTAAGTCCATATGTACGAAAACGGAATAAACATGGAATTAAAGCGATACAAGCGGCGATTTTCGCATTCCCTATTATTGAACTTGTTGAAATATCTTGATGCCAAATGACTAACAGCAGTGCTATAAATGGCGCATACGCTATCCAACTACATATACGTGAATATATTTTTTTCGCAAAATAGCTACCGAAACTAGTAAAAAATAAAAGGCCTCCGATATATAAAGATTGTTCTAGTGGGATTTGCTTCATAATTCCTGCAACTGGAAAGAGGCCGCTTAATAGCATTAATAACACATCTAATTTCTTCACAATTCCTCATTCCTTTCAAATTTCTTTTGAATCAATTCATATTGCTTTTCCATATGATGTAGATTTTGTATTTCTAAAAAATATCTTAATCCTGTATGTAAATAAAGTAAATACATAAAAGAAAAGATACATGACAAAGGATATCCTTATTTACATGAAAAAATGACAAATCCTGATCAATATAACGAGCAGGATTTGTCTACTATTATTTAAAGCAAAATAATTGAATCTTTCTTTTCTATTTTCATTATATCTACATCCAATTCATCATCAAACTCTTTAAACTCTCTTGCATCTATATCAGTCATATAGCTCTTTATTACTTTCGCCATATGCATAGAATACGGCATATGTATATTTTTTTCCTGAAGCATACTTGAATTACAGCACATATAGTGTACCATTTTAGCGATATAATTCCTTTCTACAGGTTTTACACCTAGCGTTAATATTTCAAGTATGTATCGCTGCAATGTTTCACTACCATTTAGCGTATATTCGCCAGTGCTATAATACATCCCTTTTTGATCTACATATAAACTTGTACCTTTAGGAGCATCATCACGTTCTATCACACCGTATTTTGGTGTATCAAAAGATGTATTTATTCTTATAATGTTTAAATTAGGGACCTTTAGCGCATCAGGAACAATCTCCGGTAAAATATCTATATCAATTTTTTTATTTTGTAACTCTTTTATCCAATATTTTCTTAAATTCGCATCAATAATAAAATATACTTGCTCATTTTCCTCTTTTGCATGTTGTAAAATTTCTGTTAATGTTTCAGAAACAAATTGTTTAAATTGAATTCCCATATCATTTCTTTTTGAAGGTTGTGGTAAAAAGGTGTTGTGTTTATTTACATTTAATAACAAATGATCAATCGTTTGCCAATCTGTATTCCCGTATAGTTTATATGAAATTTCTTTTCCTTTTATTTGTGAAAAAATAGGTAAGAAATCAAATTTCGAGATTCGCTCAATTGATAAATTAACATATGTACAAGGTAAATTTATTTTATTCCAACTACGTTTCAAAAATCCTTTTTGTTCTAATAAACTAAGGATACAATTAATAATTGTTGTACGAGATACACTTTGGCCAATAAATAAATTAATAAATGCTGAAATACGGTTAGTTCGTGCAAACCCTTCTCTAACGATTTGCTTTGGATCAATTTTTTCACGCCCATCACAATTTTCCATTGCGATTAACGCCAATGTCGCATCATTGCGCTCACCTGCAGTAGCATAAACCGCTTTCATAACATCCTCTACTAAATTTGTTTTGTATTTCTGGCAATATTGCATTTTATATGGATTTTGTAATACTTTTTCAATATTATATCTTACTATTTTTAACAATACTGGAGAATCTACATTTAATACATATAACGACTCACCGATTTGAGCTAACAAAATTTCACTTTCAAATAACGCTTGTTCAACTTCCAACGATATTTTTTCAGACCATATTTCTAACGTTATAGTCTCTAATCCTTTTGGTGCAATTAAAGGGAATAATTCATTTTCATTATTTGTTGCTAGTTTCTTACATTCTGGTAGTAATGTGAAATCAGTGAATTTTTGCTGAAACCCTTTAAATAAATACTCTCTTTCCTTTACTTTTATACCAGGTTTTATTTTAGTACCTTGAACTTTATATATTCTCTCATTGTATGGAAGTAACACCCTAAGATTTTCTCCTAGCATATAATCTTTCGGATATTGAAGGATATGCTCTAATTCAACTTCTCCTCCTATATGAAAATCATCTTTTAAATTTCTAAATATCTTTATCCACTTTATACCGTTTGTAGCTTGCTGTACTTTTAGTTTTACAAACCGAACTTTTTTATTATTCGATGCAAATTCTGGAGTAGAAATTAAAATCATGCCTCGTTTTCTTCTCAAAAGCAAAGGAATATCTGGATGGTTATATTCTTGATATTAAGACTGTTTTTATGAGCATTTCGTATAAGTGTGATTTAACTGATTAAAGCTATTTTCAAAGACGACATATCAGCGATAATTTATGTCTATTCTGTATAGGTGTTAGCAAGTTCGTTTGCAAACTTGTTAGCATTTTTTTATATCTCTTCTACTACATACACCTTTATAAACACATCATATTTAACATCTAGTACTTCCAGTTTCTTATCCCTGTATTTTGTAACTGTAAAGAAATGAATAATTCTATGGATAAATATAGCAGACTATATGATATTATATTGAATATACAATTATAAACAGGAGTGACACTATGCTAAAAAATTTAACTGTTCATGGATTTTACAATGAAAAAAAACCAACAAAAATAGATTTTTCAAGTGGATTAACCATACTAACGGGTGATAATGGCGCTGGAAAAACAACTTTATTAAATTTAGTCTTTAATATCTTAAATGGAGATTTTCTCCCCTTAAATAAAACTGTTTTTCAAAAAATCATCTTAGAATTAGATATTCCAGAAAATAAAAATGAAAGTCAATTGATAAATAAAATTATAGTTAAAAAATCGTCAGAGAACTTAAAAATCAAATATTACTTAGATAAACTTTTCTATACAATTGAATTAAAAAGAGAATACTATCATCCTTTTGCTGAATATGTATACGAGTTTAAATCTGTACAAAAAATTTCCAATAAGAGTAATCAAATTAACAACAAAACAATAGTTTATTTAGACTCTGAACATGACTTTAATTTTGATGAAACTGATATTGACATCAGTACTATCGATGTTGATTTCGAGCACAATGATATTAACTTTGAATATACCATTGATGAAAGCCTTACTTATTGTGAAACACTATCAGAGTTAATAGAACAATATCCAGATTTAAATTTTATTAATCTTCTAAAAAAAGATATTCTCTACTTCCCTACCTACAGAAGAATTGATAGTGATATTATCCATTTATTAGAACAGAATTATCCAGTACATAATGAAAATGCTCTTTATGAGTTTAACAGAACAATTAATAATTTTCCTAATGATAGACGAATAGTGGGCGTCAACGATAATGATATTGATCACTTATATAAAAGTTATTCTGAAGAATGTCAAAAATTAAATTCAGAAGGATTAAACAGTGTTTTAAAATCATTTATTGAAGAAATGATCAAAAGTACTTATATGAGTAATCAGCATACTGATCAAAAAACTGAAACACCTAGCGAGCTTTATGATATTGCTCCTGAACAATTGATAGATTTATCTAAACAATTAAATATTTCTAATATAAATGAAGAAGAAATCAAAAATTACTTTATAAGACAAAAAAATATTGCAGAGCTTTCTAAAGTTACCTTTTCAAATGATAGTGAACACAAAACAGCAGAAAAAAATGCTATATCAAGATTGAAAAAAAATATGATTTTAAAATTCAAAGAAGATTTGGCTTTAAATAGTGTTTTTACTACGAATAATAACAATTTAGTTTTGAGACTCATTAACCTTTATGATAAACATATGAAAAAGGTTAATAATAAACTTAAACCTTATGAGTATCTAGATAAAAGTTTCAACAAATTTTTTAAAGGGAAAATCGCTTTAGATTTAGAAAATTATACTATTAAATTATCTAAATCATTTAAAGATTTATCTACTGGAGAAAAGCAACTCATTACAATATTATCTTATGCTGCTTTATCACTTAAAACAGAAAAATATAAGCCATTAATAATTATCGATGAACCTGAACTTTCACTACATATATCTTGGCAATTGAATTTCTTAAAAACCTTATTAGACTTACCAAGCATCAACGTAGTATTAGCTACACATTCTCCTTATATCGCTAATAGTGATTTTGAGGACTCAATTTGGCAATTAGGTGATATTGATGAGTATTAAAAGAGGAAGTGCACTTACTGAGGATGCAAGAGCAATAATCACTGAAACACTGTTTACAAGAAAAAGATTAGACGATGAAAAGCTTTTACTTTTAGAAGGTCCAGATGATATTAAAGTTATTAATAATTATTATTTATACAATGAAACACATGAAAAAAAACGATTTAAATTAATAAAAGCAAATGATGAGGAAGTAACCGGATCAACTACAACAGCAGGTAAACAAAATGCTTTAAAACTATTCCGACGACTTAGACAAAAAGATCGCAATGTCATTTGCCTATTAGATAGAGATTATGATTTTTATTTAAAAGAAAATGAATCAGATCCTAGAATTAAATACTATGATTACTTTGAATTAGAAAATTACCTATTTGATGAATCGTTATTAAAAATTATTTTAAAGAATGTTTGTGATTATTCTGATGCTGAATCTTATCAAAAAATGATTAAATTGTTACACGATATTGAGTTAGCATGCAAGCCCTATGTTTTATTATGTTTTCTTCGCGAAGTTCATTATCGAAATAGGGTGCTAACGGAGGACCAGCTTAGTAAAGTACTTGACATTATAGATAAATCTCCTTCTTCAATGATGCAAATGAAAAATTTGAATACAGATAATAAAATTGAGAGAATCTCAAAGTACATTGAAATGGAATTAAAAAAAGTAGGCTTAAGTACTGAAATTGTACAAAAAATTATTGATGAAAATAACTATAAATCAAGTGATTTCATGGATATCTCAGAACCTATGGATTTGTTTAAATTCGCTATTAAGGGAAAATTAATATCTAATTCCTTAACTCACTTCTCTAACTATATATTAGAAAAAGATGAAGATTTAAAATCAATGAAATCTACAGGAAACCTCTCAGGAATCTTATCAAGGTTAAAAATAGAGTGGATACCAAATTTATCTAAAGATTTCATTCGGCTAGTGCAAATGGTTGAAAATGAATTTGATAAACAAGAGTCTTTACAAAATCAATAAATTCTCTTCAAATTGAAGAGTCGATCCACAGGAGTTAAAATTGTAGCAACGCTATATAACCTTGATGATATGGTTTCTTGGCAATAAGATCTATATAACTAGAAGTAAAAAGAAGTTACTTATAATAAGTAACTTCTTTTTATGTTACACACATAGGCTTCATTTTCTGTTACATATATAACAGCACTCTTATTCCAATTATTAACCCATTCTTTATAAAACATGTTATTACTTTTTATATTTCTTTAATTATATATATCTTCATAATCACATCATATTTAACTGCTAACTCTTCCAATTTCTTTGCCCTATAATTAGTAACTGTAAAAAAATGAATGACTGGCACTTTCCCGTTATATTTCTGTTTATATATTTTTGTGAACTCTTCATATTTTTTTATTTTCTCTTCATTCACTTTCATCTTTTGCGAACGATCTACTTCGACTGCATGGAGTATCCCTTCTTCATCACGAAACTTCACATCAGGAACTATTTTCTTTTTCTCTTTATTCTTTATATAACGTATATCCGTTTCAATCTGCCAATCGTCTGGACAAAATAAATGTAACCACGCTTCATTCCGTAATAGTGCATGAGCTAGTTTTCCTCTCGATACAACCTTACCATCATCGCCAAACATGGCATGCCCCTCTTTCTTCAAATAATATACGTATTCCTTCCCTTGCATCGTTTTACTCACGTATGGTTTTAAATCTCCCATAATACGGTTTGCATTTCGGATACCGCCCATATCATGCACACTCATCAAATGTCTTCTCGTTGCAAACTGAAGCTTTCTAATCGTCGCAAGTATCGCCATCTGACGGTTGATTTTCATGTGGCTCTGGATGTTCATGTTTTTCCACCTCATATTCTTTTAGATGTTTCCACATCATTTCATCGCTAATATAAGGAACTTGAATTTCGGTGAGTCTATCCGTTTTGAAAATTGCGCGCCCTTGTATACTCTGTATCGATTCTAGTCCTGGTTCATCAATTACTACTTCGGATGCAGTTTGAGTCGGTAAACGAAAACCTAATTTGGCATCTGCATTTTGTTTTACTTGACGTGGCAATGTATCACCTGTTGGATATTGCGTACAAAAGATGAGTCTAAAACCAAGTGCTCCACCTATACGCGCAATATGAGAAAGTCTTTGTTGGCATAACCCTAATAATTTTTTCTGCTTTTCCTTCATGCTCCTATCCGGACATAATTCAGCCCCTTCATCTACGATTACAAAGAACCGTTCTTTTTCATTTGTCTCCACAACATTCGTGTATTTATTTTCTTTCATGTATTTCAATTTCTCTTCCATCTTACTTAAAATGTTTTCCAATACAATTAATGCTTGCACAGGTGTTTCGGCTACCTGTTCTACTTGTTGCAAATTTTTATATGGGCCAAACTCTAGCCCTCCTTTTAAATCGATAATATATAAATGGGTATGATCCGGTTGTGCTGTAATGAGAGAAGTGACTACATTTTTCAAGAAGACTGTTTTCCCCATTCTTGTTAATCCACCTAATGTCATATGTGGCGTTTTATCGAAATCGTGATAAATAAGTTTTTCTAAGCTTTGACCGATCGGAACACGCCACTTCCCTTTCTTCACTAATCCTGTTGACCAATTCCACTTCTTCGGTATCTCTCTGTGGAATACACGAATGTTCAATTTATAATTATCGTATTGAATACGTACTGGTTTATTTAACCCCTCAGAAACAACGTCTTCTACCTTTTGAACAATTTTACTCGGCATGCCAAGCGGTAAGGTATATACATAAGTCGTACTACGATCATCATCAATTTGTTTTTGGAACTTTGGATATTGTAATTTTTCTTCATTGTTTCTTTTAATCGCAATACCAGCTACCTCAAAAAATACTTGTATCTTTCGCTTATCATCATTTTTACTTTTAAACTTTTCACCGAATAATGCCACTGTTAAACCTGCAGCCGGAACGAGTAATAATTCAATCATTTTCTCCACTCCCCATATACCCTTTATAAGGGTATATATCCCTTATTTTTGGAAGACTCCTGTACGTGCTTTATCTCAACGACAAGTAAATGTCCTACAATTCCATGTTGGTATTCTCTTATAGAAACGCGAAAAGCACATAACGTAGAAGATACAAGAACGAGCCTGTGAGCGTTGTGTACATGGTCATACGTGGAAGCCAATGTGGAACACTCTGGCCCATTTGCTCCGCAACCTTCATCGTAAGAACTGACAAGCCAGTTGCCGTCCATACAACTACCGCTTCACCAACGATTGTCATTTGAACCCCTCTTTTCGAATGAGTTGTAATCCCTTCGGTGTCATAACCGGTTGATACTCATTAATGACATCTCCCCAATCAAGCATTTCATCCTCGTCTTCATATAAATCATCCATTATATCGTTTGATAAACGGTAATAGCCTTTGTACTCACGATTTTCAAAAACCTCATGTCTTGTCATGTGATCTACAATTGCATTCGTTTCTTTTTTACCACTTGCCCCTCTATACATACTTCTTAATTCTTTTGATGGATACAGGTAAGGCGTTTCATTCAAATGTGAATATTGCCAACGCATACGCGTTCTCTCCCCTCTTGATGTCCTTGATTCCACTTGGTATTCCTCGTGGTCTTAATATAGGTATATGACCTAGTGGAAATTAAATTTCCTGTATTAGGAAAAATAATTTCCTATTATGAGAAAATAATTTATTAAAAGGTGTTTATCATGGAAATGTTGAAATAATTTGCAGGTGATAAAAATGAGTATTCATTTAAAAAGTAATATTGAGGAATGGATAAATAAAAGTGGATATAGAAAAGATTTTATAGCGAAGAAACTAGGAATAACTGTTAAACAATTAAACAACTACATAACAAGTACTTCTTTTCCAAGTGCTCACCGACTATTTGAACTAGCTCATCTCTTTAACTGTCAGGTGGATGATTTATACGAGGTACAAGAAAAAGACCCTGCTGATTAATTACTAGCAGGGTTTAGCGCGTATTGAGGTAACGGTTGGCCCTCAATAGATTCCATATACATTTCAGCCAATCTTGATCCATCAATTAGTTGTACATTCAATTCTTCAGCATAGTTTTTTGCATTTTTTGAAAAGCCACCTGTTGATACTACATAACCACCTTTTGCCCCTTTTTTGGCAATATTACTGTGCACCAGGGCAATTGCTTTATAGGACATATCGCTACATAAACACTTCACCTGCCCCAAATAAAGTTCACCGTTTACTGTATGTTCAAAGTCTACACCATAATCACCTGTAGCTACTGTTACAAATGCAGAACCACCATAATATTTCTCAATTACATCAGCAACAAAAGCTTCAAATTCTAATGGTGTTTGACGGATGAATACTGATGAACACTTTTCATTTTCTAACGGCTTCATAAATCGATAATAAAGCCCCATTGCTAAAGTACGTTTAAACTCCTCATCTTTATTAAAACGAGCAATGAGTTGGTATAAATGATGGTCTTTTCTTCTTTTATAGACATACCACGAAATGTAAAGTATACCTGCTATCACTAGAAAAGCATATAACATATTCAAACCTCCTTAGAGGTATTATTTCTTACAAAAATCTTTTTATTAAGTAACTTTTTGTAAAATTTTTCTCTTTAATCTGATATAATTACAATCGATGTTATACATAAATTAGGGGGAAATTGGATGAAAACAAATTTAATTAAGGTAGTAGCTGCAGGTGCATTAATCACAAGTGTACTTGGCGCTTGCTCAGAATCTTCAAATGTAGAAGTTAAAAAGAAGGATTCTGAACCAAAACAGGAACAACAATCAAGCTCTTCACCTAAAAAAGAAGAGAAAAAAGAAGAATCAAAGGCTGGCTCTCGCTCAAATCCTGTAGCTATGGGGCAATCAGCAACTTTTGAAGACAAAATTTTTGATCAAGCAACTTCAAAAGCTTATAAGGCAAAAGTTGAGGTTTCTATTCAAGAGGTTCTCCGAGGGGAACAAGCATGGCAATTAATTCAACAGGAAAATCAATTCAATAAAGCTCCTGCTGATGATATGGAATATGTTCTAGTAAAAGTAAAAACTAAAGTAGTTGATGCGGATACAGCTGATTTCGCGTATAATTCTACTGATATTATGAATACAGAATATGTTTCTGCAGATGGAAAAGTATATCAAATGGATACAGAACATCATCCGGTTATTCCGACACCATTACAAAGTGAAGTATTTAAAGGTGCTGAAGCCGAAGGTTATTCTGTACAATACATAAAAAAGAATGATGATTTCAAATTTGTTTATAAAACATTAGGTATGCAAAAAGTTTATTTTAATACTAAATAGAAAAAAGCCGTCCTGATGGGCGGATTTTTTCTATTTACGTCTTATTTTCCTCTTTAACAACTATACTCTATTGTCCAATCCTTCTTCATACTCTTCTACTAAAAAGAGGTGCTTGATTTTTATAGGTAGCTTTTGTTAATCAAGAAGTATAATCCCCTAACTGTAATCACAAGCGTAGGATTTCTAAAGGAATCGATTATTTGGGTTGGGGGAATTATTAGAAACGTACTATAAGTAGAGTAGAAAATTAAATAAGTCGATACCTCACTTAGGTATCGACTTATTCCCTAAAGTTCTTCAGCTGTTGATAGCATTTTTATTACCTCTTCAGGTGAGTCCGTATTTTTTTCTAATTCTTCGTTACTTATAAAATGCATCGTAGATTGATAGAGCCCCTGATCACTCGCTGCCTCTACCTTAAATGCATACTTGTATTTTTCACCTTCTAATAATCTAAAATCTACAAATTTACAATTTATATACGCTTCTGCGCTATGAACTTCTATTTTAACGCCGTATATTTTTATAATTTCTTTTTGTGTATATTGGAAAACCATCGGTTGATCTGAAGGGAATTCTTTAGAATCAATCGGATTACTAAATTCAGTAAAAAACTCCCCTTCTCTCACTCGAATTTTATAAGGTTTTTTCTCAATTAACGTTCGGTATAACTTACTAATCCAAAATATTTCTTCATCATCAATCTCTTCTTTAGGATTAAACACAACATTTAACTCATTACTAATTGCTAATACCTTCCCCCAATATTCTAATGCTTTTGTAACCGCTGTTTGTTCAGCTTCATTTGAAATTGGTGGAATTAATGAATCTGAAAATTTTATATCACCTTCTAAAAAACCTTTGTATAACTTGGCCGCTTCTACTATCTCTAATATAGTCTGCGCTTTTGAAATACTAATTTTAATATTGAAAGTAAGAGACATGTCTGTTTCGTCAAGTATAAAGGAAATTTCTAAAGGCCCTGTTTCCTTAGATTTAAATAAAATTTTGCTCATATGTGCAAAAGGCTGCCTCTGCATGTTAAATACTTTCTGAATCAGTTCCCTTTCATGCGAGAAAGTTACAGGAAAAGGTGCTGGAAAAGGTGCTGGAACAATTACAAATTCAGACTGATCTGAGCTATTGAAAGGTGCTTTTAAAAGATCTGTTACTGGCCTTTTTTCCCCATTTATGTATATAATTTCATCAGTAACTTTTACTTCCTGCTGTGTTCGATACAAAAAGTCATGCAATTTGTCAACAGAATTTATTTTTATTCCTTCTGGTATATCGATATTCAAGTTTGAGAAACCTAGTTTAATCTCGCCATTCTCTTCTGGAACAAGTCTACATAAATGCTCATTGATTTGTTCATATTTTAACCCTTTTGGTAGATCGTCACTTAAAGCATCTAATATAGCTTGTGGTATTTTATAAACTTTACTTTCATCTTTTTCAAATGCTTTCTTAAAATTAGTAAACATTCTTTTCACCAATCCTTCTTAATATCGTTCCAAACAACTATCTTTGAAATTAACAACATTTTTTCATACATTTCTACATCTAACTTATCTGTTATAAACCGAATAAGTTGCTCTCTGAAACTTTCATCCATAACAAATAAATATTTTACGTTACAGTAATCAAAGTTCAACCAAAGCTCATTTCGTTTACTAATTGCAAGGGAATATGAACGCGGTGCTTCAGGTGACAATAAGTGTCCTCCTGGTATAATCAAAGGTAATTCATCTTGGTCTTGAGACTTAATATGCGGCACATATCTCCATTCTCTTTCATCATGAAAATTACGCTCAGCATATTCATCATCAGAAACCCTCATTGATCCTGCCAAAGGTTTTAAATATAATAGTTTATCTAATAAGAAATTTTGATACTCAGCTATCAAACTATTTTCTTCAGAAATGTTGTCTAATGCTTTTGTAAAAACCTTTGAAAAATCGTTAGCTAAACTTGAGTAGACGTTCAAATATTGAATAGGTTGTACTCCCGATTGTATCCCCCATTCCTTGTCCAAACCAATCCCGAATCCGCCATATTTATACATATGATCCCCTAATCTTTTTAAATGAATATCACAAAAACATGTCATCGGAAATACCACTTCAGTTATATCACCTAATTTTAAAATATCAACTTTTTCCTCGTTATATCTTGGTATAAATGCTTTATTTTCCAAAATATTAGTCAAATATTCAAATTTCCTTGTAAAATTGAAAAGTGCGTTAGCGCTTTGTTTAGATGACATATCATTTTCAGGTTCATCTTTAGCTGAATGATATAACATATTGCCAGCATCTATCTGTTTAATTTCGGTAATTTGCTCAGTCATTTCCAGTCCTCCTTTTTAAAAATAATCATACAATAAAAATTAAAGTTTATAAAATCAAAAGTGCACCGCCAATTGTAGTTAAACGTGAACAACAATTGGCGGTATACATCAAATAGGACGGCTTTTTTATTTTCATTTAACTTCATACCACCAACCTTTACGGTCAAGGTATTCTTTCATCGCCTTAAGTTGTACATCACTAGTTGGATCAGAGACAAAATACGTTAATCCATCAGGCTTTAAAATAAATTCAGCTGTCATTTTAACAGACGTTAATGCTTGCATAGCATCCTGAACCTCATACGGTGAAAAAGCACCTGATTGAATGATGTTTTGTTTAGGTACTTCCGCTTGTACTTGCTCCTGTTTCTGTTCTGCTCCAGTAAACCATGATAAAGACTTACTACCGATTAATTCATTTAAATCACATTTACCAATACCAGGTACATTTCCTGTTTCCGTGTACTGCCAAATATCACAAGGATATGCTGGCTTATTACCGCCATAACGAGGAATCCACACAAAATCACTTTTTACATTCGCCATGCCGAAAGGTGCATACATATGATGCCCGACATATAAACCGACTTTCTTAGCTCCTAATCGGTATAACTCATCGATAAACGCCTGTGTACCTGCTCTCATATCATTCATTGTTTTTACTTCTACATCAGCCACCCATACAGTAGCATTCTTGTCACCACGACTCCAGAAGTCTTGTGCTTCTTTCTTTGCATCAGCAATGGAAACAAAGCGGCAAAATGAATAGTTACCAAAAGGGATGTTATGCTGCTTCATCGCTTGTACATATCCTTTATATAATGGATCTACATAGTTTGAGCCATCTTGCACACGAGCAATTACAAAATCCAAATACTGTTTTGCGACTGGCCAGTTGATATTACCGTTCCATTTTGAAATATCTACGATTTGTCCCATTATTGATTCGCTCCTTTTTTCTCTTCCTGTTTTTTCTTACCACCTAAAATTTCCACCGCATTCGTTAAAGCTTGTGGGAGCGGAACTCCCATTCGTCCTGCATTTTCTAAAAGAGACAGCAACTCATTTCCGATAAAGAAAAAGATCGTTGCTTCACGAATTGCGCTATTTGTTCCCATAATTGCATCGGCTTGGGTAACAGCTACAACCAAAAGAAAAAGCACCACCTTTTTGGCGATACCTTTAAACCCAACTTTACTTTTCAACTCTCCGTTATAACCTGCCGCGAGTACTCCTGTGATATAATCGATAGCTGCCATGATAACTAGAACTTTCAATGTTGTATCCCATCCTCCCCAAAAATACCCACAGAAGCCACCAAACGTAGCTATAAATGCTTTCAGTAACACATCAATACGATCCATCTTTTCACTCCTTTTTTAGATAATAAAAAAAGACCAGCTTATGGCTGCTCTGGTTTCTCGTTTATTAATTTTTGAACTAAATCAGTTAATGTGGACACGTTAATTGTAAGTATATTAACCTGCTCTTTTAATTGTTTATTTTCTTCTTTAACTACATTTAACTCCTCGGTATTCTTTTTAACCTGTTCAGTTAGCTGTATAAATTCACCATACTGTTGTTGAAAAGCTACAATAAAAATAGAAACAGTATTATATAAATTAATGGCCCGTTTCTCTTTATCTGTAAATACATCGTCCGTATCGTCTGCAATCATACCGAAATACGTTTCAATTTCTTTTGTTGTATATGGTTCTGTTTGTTCCTCTGGTTTGTTGACACGCAATTGATATAAATCAAACATATCATCTTTAAAGTTGTATTGTTTGATGGCCAAATTCATGATTTTCTCCAGAGCTGAGAAAGAAATGTCTTTTATGTTCTCTTTCATATTTCTAGCTGATGTAGGATTAAAGGCTTTCGCCCACATTTGACCGTTAGCACCTATATTCTCTTGTGCTCTTAGCGATCTTAATTCTATATCTCGCCATGCATTTCCAAACGTATCTTTAATCTGTAATCCGTTATCATAATTTGATACAAGACTTGCTCTTATCATTACTCTTCCAATGACTAAATCATGATCATTGACGCCATTGGCAAAGTATATACTGTTACCAGTACTTTTTCTAGCGAAATGAAACTCACCATAGTTATTTTTAAAATAATGTGGTTCCGTTGTAGTCACCATAAATTTCCCGTATCCTGGTGCATATCCTACTGAGTTAAAAACAATGTCATTCAAATTATCAAAGTAAAACTTTCCGTCTGAATACATATACATATGTCCGCCATCGTTCATCATTTGAATATAATTTGCCCAAACATTATTTCCTTCAGCGTTATTCCCTTTAGATACCCCTAGGGTAGCCCAAGCTTTAGAAGGTTGTTCGGTACCATTTATTCGTGGCGTTGTCTGGAAAATATATAATGAACCAGCACCATTAAATTTTCTATTATCAGAACCAAGAACCAATGTAGGGTGAATGCTTCCGCTTCCGTCTGATGCTTCTGCAAACCCCATATAAGCACGCGGTTTGATTGTATCGCAAACTTTAAAGTCTTGATTGTTAATTTCAACGAATTTACTTCCAGTAGTTTTAAGTGTTACCCCTTCTAAAACTTGCCCTTTGATATGATCCGCTGTAATAAAACCTCTTAAGTTAATCCTGTTCGCATTCAAAGTAATGTTTTCTTTACTCATATTGAATGCTGCGATTACATCATTTTCTTTTACTGATATGCTAACACCCTTTTCGGTTAACTGAAGACGCGTTTCCATATCTCTTACGTAAGAGTCTTTTGCAAATTGTCCATCCGCTTGCATCCTCGTATACACTTCTGTCTTTTTCGCTGCTGCATTGATACCCTGTTCATTGATAGTGAAACGGTTATCGATTAAGGTCATCTTCTGATCAAATTGTTCAGTTGCAAGCTTGTTAGCTAATTCATCTAATAAATCTTGTTTATTCTGATTAACTGTTTGCTTCAACTCTGGAATCTTAAACTCCGCAACGTAATCCTCTACTTGTTTAAGCTCAACTTTTGCATTGATTGCTGTTGCCTGTTGTTCGAGTTTTGTATTTGCTTCAGTAAGTTTCTTGCCTTGATCTGATACTACATTATTTAAATCACTTACTGTGGAAGATAATCCATTTGCGGTTTGTTCTACTGTAGTCATGCGCTTTTCAAATCCAGCTTGGCTGTTTTGAACATTTGTTACAGTAGTTTTTACACCATCCACACTTTTTTCAATCTCATTTGTTTTCTTGGTAAAATCATCAGTTGTTACCTGCTCTTCAGGTGGTGGCGTCCAATCCTGCGGCTTATTTCCTTTATACAAGGCAACCCATTCCACAATAGATTTCGTACTACTACTCGGATAGTTATATAAGCTTAACTTTCGTTCATTTCCACTTGTAGCCGCAACAGCTTTGAAGGTTACGTAAGTTATTCCGTTAGCGTAAACACTTGTTGCATATCCAACATTGCTAGACCCACCATTCTGCCAAATTCCAAATTTCTGCCCTTGTGGAACACTCCCTTTAATTACAAAGGTATATTCCTCACCCGGAAAGAAATTTTCAGTTAGAGAATATTGATTGATTAGATAGTCTGTATTTTCATATTTAACATTTGATTTTAATAAAATGTTACGTCCACCAGCTTTATTACTATTAACCTTTGTTTCTACACTCTTTAACTTCTCACTGATTTTCCCAGCTTCTTCTTTAATTTCAGTTGTTGTTTTCTTAAGCTCACTTGTTGTTTGCTGCACATCAGAAATAGTCTTCTTTGTACCTTCTACAGTTAATTCAACTGTATTTAATTTATTGCTAATTTCACTATCTTTTTTCGTTAACGATTCAATTGAGGTTTTGAATCCATCTGAAGTTTGCTCTATTTGAGTTACTTTTTTATTAATATTACCTTGTTCGTTTTGTACATCAGAAATTGTACGGCTGACACCTTGTAAACCTTCCTGTACTTTATTGAATTGTCCTGTAGCTTGATTTTGCGCTTCTTGTACCTTTTGGTTTAATTCTGTTGTCGTGGACTCAATATCTTTATTAACCTGCTCAAGTGTTTCTTTCTTAACTAATTCAACATCTGGTACGACCGATTCCCAAGCTGTACCTGTCCATATTTTTAAAATGCCGGGCTTTCCGTTACTAATATCACGCCAAAGCGTTTTATTAGGTTTAAGCCCTGTTGTTGGTGGATTCTTAGCTTCTATAATTTCAACAGTATTGTTTTTAATATTATCTTGTACCTTTTCAGCAAGTGTTTTCGCTGCTTCTGATTCTTTCTTAGCGTTACTTGCTGTTTCATTAGCTTCTTTCACCAATTTATCTAGCTGATCCAGCATTTCTTGTTTCTCACCGAATTTACTAAGGATTCGATTGTAAATCTTTCGTAATTCCTCGTTTGGGTCTACTATCTCTCGATAATCCCCGAATTCATATTTATCCTGTGCAGGATCAGTGAAGGATTCGTCACCAGCAATCACACGCGCTTCAAGATATAGCTTAGGTGTGAAGCCTGTATCTTTGATTCGGATTGTATCTCCTTCATTGATTAGTTCATGTGCTAGCCCGAAAATGCGACCGATCGATTGTGCCTCTACTTCATACGAAACGGAAGAATTAATACGTTTTTTCAGTTCCATTTCCATTAACGTCATTAAACGTTGTGGCGTCATATTTAACTCTTCTGTTTCTGGTGTATAAAAACCAAACTTATGCTCGCCTCGTTCGTTCCAGCGTTGAAATGCATCATTATCAACAATATATGGAAGCCCATTGTTAATACTTTCAATAGTAATTACATTATCGCCTTCACCTTTTACAAATCCGACTAACGCTGTACAAATATCTCTTGAATGTTCAATACGTGTAACACCTATCAAATCTTTACCCAACTCTATTTCTTTCCCAGTGTCTCGGCCGCGCCTTTGAATCATATCAACATACCATCCAACTATTTGTGACCCTTGAACCTCAACGCGGTATTGAATTTCTAATTTGAATAAAGAAGCTATTTTCTTTAAAAAAGTTAGCGGATCCATAAATTCATCAATGGTCATAGTGTGAAAACTTGCATAATCTGTTTTTCCACGTTTCCATTTCATGCCTACAAGAGCCATATCAATAAATTCGTTTACTGTTTTACCTTCTATCCTTTGTGGTTTTATAATGCCTGATTTAGCGATTTGAACCCAAGCTCCTGAAGCATATGTGGTAATGGATCGTTTATCTGAATTCTTCTCTGTTTCTGTAATGACATATGGTACAATTCTTCCATCGCGAACTTCTTTTAGAACAAGATTTTGTTGTTGTAATGTAGCTGAATGAGTAGTTCCATCAAAAACAGTGAAATCAAACATATCAACATTGTTTTTAATTTCCCAATGCCTTTTATCGTTCCAATAGTCCTCTGGCTGGATAGCTGCGACGATTTGATCCGTTTTAAAATCCACAACATGCAAAATCCCGCTTGGTGTTCTCATCTATATCTCTCCCTATAACTGATTGTTGCATTTACATCAGGTGGCATTATATCGATACGATTTTCACCACGTATTACGATAGGAAAGTTACTAAATATTTCTTTTAAATTGATTGCATTTTTCCCGTTAATCGTGACAATGCTTTTCTCAGTATCAATTACAACTTTGTCGCCAGTATCTACTAAGTATGGCTTACTTTGGTCAGATACCTTATTAATCTTCCAAACCTTCAGATCATCAATCCTCATTAAGTTAGTAGGATCACTAGTCCCCCATCGTTGAATACCGATAGCTATTTGTGCAACCCTTCTACCTGTTACTGTCATTGGATTTTTTTCATCGTCTGTAAAGAATTCAACCGCCTTATAGTCGTCTATTTCTGTTCCGTCTCGGAATCGAGCAAAGTAAACAGACCACTTTTTACCACGACGAGCAATTGCCATACGACCGTAGAAATCATTAAACGCTGTATTACCACTACCTCCAGAGTCAAACAGCTTTCTTGTATTATTTGGTTGCGAAACGTCTCCGATGCGTGCAAATGCGTGTGTCTGTTTAGCTGTCCAATAAAGATCATTCATGTTAACATCGGCTACTATATCGCCTTGTTCATCCAACAAGAACATACTAACTCTTCCCATTTCCCAATAGTTCTTAGCTATCAGAGTGACATATATTTCAGCCTTGAAATCAGTAAGAGGGCCACCAGGTATCGAGCGTTTCCATATAGGGCCCGTAAATTCTGATTTATTCTGATCTCCCCATTCACCAACTTCAAATGCGAATTTACCCTCATTAACTTTAAATCTACCAGTACTTTTCATACTTCCAATTTGTCCGGCGTCAGTCCAACCAACGATATTGTTCATTTCACTCCATAGCACACGCTCATTTTCTTGCACAGGATTATCATTTATAGACAAGATTGATCCAATACGGAAATAATTACGATTATTAGGATACTCTCCAAACCATACATCTAAAAAGGTGCTTGGTTTTTTTACAGTCATTTCAATTAATGCTGGAGCTTCTACACTCCCCTTATTAGTAAAATAAGAAGTTGTCTCTGTAGACCATTCTTGTACAAATTGATAAGTTTGTACTATTCCCAATTTATAAGGCATCGGACAAATGAAAGTGAGTACTCCTTCTCCTAAATTTACTAATTGTTCTGGGTCAAATGCTTCATCAATAACAGCTAAGTACGTACGATCCTTTTCGTCATCAAAAACAAGTTCCTGAGGTTGGTCCGTAATAAGCCAATCAGCTATCTCTTCCTTTAATTTTTCTGCTTCTTCCATAGATTCATATAACAATGAAACCGGTACAATTATTTTTCTCATTTTCGTTTGCGTTCTTATCAAACGTCCACCTGGATAGTGAGGTACTTCAAGGAATGTACGCTCCAAAGGAGCCCATGCAGGGCGTTTTTTACCCTGCAATGGTATTACATTTGGATTTCTTTTACCATTAAAACTAAAGAAACTAATTCCGGTCATATCATCACCTACCTAAAATACTTTACGTCTTTCTTTTTCTTGTTCTTGAAACTCATTAACATCTGTGTATATTTCCCTTGCTATTTCTCTCCCGTTTAAATTAACTTGCAAAATAGTTTGACCTTGTGATGCATATTGTCGCGCTCCTAATTGTTGTGCTAATGGTAATGATCCCATTATTCCATTGGCAATCGCATCGAAGGTTTGTTTTCGAAGAGGTAAAACTGTTTCGTCATATCCTCTTGCGTCACCACAATTGTTATGTTAAGGCTCTTTATCCTTAACTCTCCGGTTTTCACTGGAGTATCGGACTATATCATCACCCATTCATCGGGTGTCGTGCGCTCTTGGATATTTCGCCATACTTTTAGCTTAGGCTACTTTACCTAGTCTCTACACCTTCCTGTCGTTTCCGTACAGGCTTGGCTCGGGATTGCCATAGACAATTGTCCTTAGGTTTCCCCGAATTCACACGATATTTTATGCTGCCGATTTCTCGACAACCGGGCTAGATTTAACCCCAATTAATGTTGGGTTACCAGGCTTAATTAAAGCGCCGTTTGCAGCCCACTTAACACTGAAAGATGGTAAACCTTCACTTGCCCAATTAACAGGGTTTAGTGATCCATTTACACTAATCTTCGGGACAGGAATGTGAATACCACTAAACATATTTGCTACACCATTTTTAATTTTATCAATCCACCCCATAATCCCACTCCAAGCATCTTTAATAGGATTAATCAGTTTGTCTTTGATTTTCATAGCAGCTTCACCTATATCGATTGCCATACGAACTACAGAAGCTATTGGTTCCTTGATAAATGTCTTGAAATATCCAACGACAGTAGACCACATGCTACTAATCGTAGAACCAAAAGAAGATGCAAGCCCTTTTACTGCACCGAAAATTTGTTTAACAAACGAAAACTGGATAAGCCCCCAGATTAATTGGATTGCGCCACTGAAAATTTGTTTTATCCCTGCCCACATTCCAGAAAAATCACCAGTTAAAACAGATGCAAAAAACTTGATAATTCCCATAATGAGATTAACGGCACCCTGGATAATATCTTTTATAGCGTCCCATGCACTTTTTACAATCATCATTACAGCTGGCATTACAAAAGCTATAATAGATTGAATGATTGAAAAGGCATTTTTTACAGCTTGTACAATTTGATCTCCGTTTTCTTTCCAAAATGCAGCAATTTGAGAAATTATTCCGTTCACAAAGTTAAGGACATCCGTCAGCAAAGGCATCAAGTAAGGAGCTATTGTATTGAATACACCTTTAATAAAATCCCAAGTAGCCCCGATTATTCCCATAATTACAGGAGCAGCAGCTGAGATTAAGTTTTGTACACTTTCTATAAAGTTACTTAATTGGGCATGCACATCCTGAACAAACATAATAATGTCAGCCTTTTTCTCAGGCGAAAAACCTAACTTATCTAAGAAATTACTAGCAGCTCCCCAATCGCCAGATACGAGGGCTTTCATAGTTTCTACACCATACTGCACTGCCGCAGTAGTTTCTTGTATAAACTGAATTGAATTAGCAGAGAAACCAAGTTTAGTAAGAATGTCATATCCCTCAACCATGGCATTTCTATCACCAGAAGCCGCGAGCCAAAAATCTTGAATTGCTTTGGTTATTAACTGGATATTACCTATATAATTGTTTAAATCTACAAATCTTTTAATTGTACCGTCAACCCACCGGACCACCTGAGTTAATCCAAGGACAATAGCAGCTAATGCAGGAGCGATAAGTGTAAAAATCGTTATAGCTAAACCTTCTAGCGCAGATGTGAATTCAATCCACTTTCCTTTTAGATTGTCATTCATAGTTTTAGCCATTTTCGCAGCTGCACCATCAGCTTTTTCTAATGCTTTTGTATTTTTCTCTAATTTCTCGCTACCTTCTTGCATTAAAGCTGCCCAGTTTTTATATGCTTCTGCACCAAATAACGTTGTTAATGTAGCTGATTTTTGTTGGTTTGTCATACTACCTGTTTTATCTTCTAATTCTTTTATAATCGTTGGTAAAGGTTTAATTTTACCTTGCTGATCAAAGAAAGATAAATTCAACTCATCCATAACTTTTCGCATTTCTTTTGTCGGTTTAGCTAAACGCCCTAAAGATGTAGCGAAAGCTTGTCCTGCAACTGATCCTTGCAAACCACTATTTGCCATCGCCATAATTGCCGCTGATGTTTCTTCCATACTGAAACCGACAGTATGGGCAGTTCCAGCAGCATATTTCATCGCCTCGCCCATTTGTGTTACATTTGTATTTGAGTTAGAAGCAGCCAACGCTAATACATCTGCTGTATGGGTCGCTTTATCAGCTGACAATCCAAAACCACTCATGATATTAGACGCTATATCTGCTGCTGTACCTAAATCAAGTGCACCTGCCGCGGCTAAATCTAACATGCCAGGCATTGCTTTCATAATATCGCCAGTTTTAAAACCAGCTTGCGCAAGGTACATCATCCCTTCCCCAGCTTGTGTAGCGGAGAATTGAGTTGTTGCACCTAATTCTTTAGCTTGAGCTTCCAATTGCTTCATTTCACTTCCGGAAGCACCGGAAACAGCTGCTACTTTTGACATGATTTGTTCAAAGTTAGCACCTGCGGAAACAATACCAACAAGTGCGGCTCCTGCCCCTAATGCCATACCTGCCATACCACCAATAGCTATAGCGGAAGTCCCGACAGCTGCCCCCATTGAACCAGCCATTCTACCGACGCTACTAAAACCTCTATTTAAAATCCCTGTAGTTCGTTGACCGTGCTGTTCTGCTCGGTTCAATCCACCTCGTAATTCATCATCACGCAAGAATATTGAACCAAACATACGAAATAGTTCCATTTATTCACCCGCCTTTCCGCGGATTTTCGCAACTCGAGCAAACACTTCTTCTTTTGTAAGTTTCTGCTTCGGTGTTTGTTCGATTGAATCGTTGTATTGTTTTACCTGTTCTTGCGTTGGATTTTCGCGCTTATGTTTAAATTGAGGAAATGTTTCATCGCAGTACGGTTGTAGGGCACACCATTCCTCCCATAACATGCGGTCCATTTCTTTCTTCTTTGCGGTGAGATACAAGTTAATAACTATCTCTGCATCCAAACTCCTTATATACTCCATATTTGGATAGCGAGAAGCTAACGTATCGATGAAGTCTATTTCATCAAGTTCACCGCATTGGAAAAAAGCTTAACCAGCCCAACTTCTGAATCTTTGATTGCAATAAATAATCGAACCAACTCTTCTAGATTTAAAGTTCGAATCGTTTCCCAACCTGGTGATGTTTTTTTGCCACCTTCCTCTTCATGAACCAAAAGTCCGGCTACAAACTCGAAAAATTCTTGTTCTGCTTCTTCTAATCCGAAGATGAACTTCATGATGATGTCGTAACCAAAAGTCTCTTGTGCAGCTAATACATCAGCTTGTGTTGCTCCTTCTTTATTTCGTACGCCCATCATTAAATCTTTAAGTAAATTAATATCAACTTTGAATTTCGATTTCTTCAAAATACGAACTACAGAAAATAAATCTCCGCCATGAATTTGTCTCACTTTGTATTCTTTTTCTTGAATTGCAATAGTCACATTTATTCCTCCTTAAAATAAAAAGAGCAGGGATTTTCCCTACTCTTTAACCTGCTGGTATTAATTTAGCTGCTTCTGTCGCTGTTAAAATACGTTTTTTCCATGGTACTTTTCGAATGTTTTCTGGATCACGATGTCCTGTGAATGTTACTTCTGGAACAACTTCACTTTCGTTTTCAAATCCTAGTTCTAATGAACCGTCAGATAATGCGTTATATACGATAATTTCGACGATATCCCCACCTAAGGTTTCACCAACCCATGCTACATTTTTAAGATAACTTTCTTTCGTAAGACGTTCTGTAGCTTCAATTACATCGTATTTGATAGTTTTTCCATCTTTCGTAACAGTCTCTTCTGATACTTTTAATCCAGCAATAAAGTTTTTAATTTTATCTTTATCAAGGAATTCAAGCGTTTTAAAACTGATTTGAGTTTTTGATTTTGTAATACGTTTCATCCCCATAGTGTCACCTGGAGAACCATCATATTCAATTTCTTTAAACTCTGGCTCATACTTAAACGAACCGCCACCTTGCGTAGCGCCTACAGGAAGTTCGTCTTTTTCTCCATAATTAAAGAAGAATGCACCCCAATCTCCGAAGAGGACATTCTCTGGTTTTGGTTGTGGAGCTGCCATATAATCCACCCTTTCTATTGTTTGAAATAAGTTCGTAAAATGAATCGTACTTCTTTGCGTCTGATATTCGGGTCTGGATCAGGTACTTTTTGACTCGAAAGATAAGAAATAGCAGCACCAAATTCAGCGCTGCTTAATCTCTTTCTATGAAGGCTGTTTTCTAAATCAGTAATTAACCGGTCAATCTTTGCTATATGAGCAGAAGTACCGTAAATATCAATTGTAAGCATGATATTCTTCCGTCCCCATGGTTCTTTATCATCGTTAACTGTATACACCAGATAAGGCATTTCAGTCGTTGCTTTCGCGATTTCATAGTATGTTTCTTTATGAATCTTTTTCAATTCACCGTGTAATATATTTATAAAGTCATTCATGCTATCTACCTCATTAATGACGAATAGGTTCGTGTGCCAACTTGCGTAATCATCGGTTTATTATTCTCTGCTGCAGGTCTAAGAAATGGTTGTGCGTGTTGTCCTTGCGTTTTAACCATCTTCCCTGTTTTGGGATCGCGATACATCCAAGGACTTTTACGGCCATCCCCATCAACTGCATAGATTCCTGTGCCTTTCTCAACGTAAATGCCGTAATCAGAAGATGTACCAATAACAACCTTTTCTTGTTCTGCTTTAGAACTAATACTTCTTCTTAGATTACCAGTGTCTACAGCAGCTAGTAATTTAGCTTTAGAACTAACAAAATGACCGACAGCGGTATGCGCTGCTTTCTTTGCGGCTAAGTGCCTTGCCATTACTGCAGCTCTATTTGATTGGAATTTCATGCTCATATGGCAACATCTCCAATTCTATTTGAAAGAATCTACCCGCATTCATTGGATCACCTGGATAAGTAACACTGTATACCTTCTTATCAATAACTAATCTATCTTGAATAGTTACATCGAATGGTAAGCAATAAAAGAAATGCGTGCTTTTCTCCTCTACTTTCTTATTACGGGCGTCCTTTGTTCCTTGCATGGTATCTAGTACACCTTTAACAGTGTTAATTTGTTCCCATTCTTCTGTGGGATATGGTCCATCATCGGAACCATCATTACGAAGTACTGAAGCATCTTTACCAAACTTACGAATCATTGATTGAATCATAAGACACGCAACCTCACTTTCAGCCCTTTCGTAATACTAGTAGGGTAATCTCCAATATCATCATAAGTAACAGAATAGTTACCTAACGATTCACTTTTCTTTCCTTCTCTCTCCTGCTCCATATACTGATGAACCACCATTTTAGCGATAATGCCTGGATAAGCAGGAGGAAATTCAGGAATCTTTCTATTCGTGTACTCAGCAACCATTAACATTGTATCTCCAATGCTTAATACGTTTTCATTACTTACATTAGGTACTTGCAGCTTTACACGTTTTAAAATTTCTGCTTCCATATCTTCCATCTGATCACCTACTTACTTAAAAGAAAAAAATGGAGAAGGCTTATTAAGCCCCTCCACCTGGTTTTTCCGGAGTAATTGATGTAACTGTAGCTGTAAGTACCGCTATTGACTCTTGACGAAGGATATCTCCACCATAAACCATAAGACCACGAATACCATCTGCAAAGGAATTTTGCAGACGTTGTGCCTCTGTTTCAGTTAACTGTGTCCCGTATCCAATGGCAGACTTATGAAGACCTAAAATTTTATACTTACCACCGGTACCGTGTATTTCTTCTGATACAACGATTTGTGATCCATTAATAATCTGTCCTTCAACAATACCATTTTCTAAAACAACCGGTTGCTTAGTAAAGCGATCATCTTTAGATAATAAACCTAAAACCTGAGAATTGATGATTGTGAATCGCTCAGTTTTAGGAACCTTTTTAATATTTAAAATCGTATTTAAGTCTACAATGTAATCATATGCATTTTTAGGCGATAACTCAATTGGACTAGAGTCACTCCCAATTGTATGAGTTTTATGAGCACCTTTATAAAGCCCTAATACGAATGTATCAACGGTTTCCTGGAGTACCGCTCCTGCCTCTTGTGTATGTGGGTCGATTAAATCTCCAGCAGCCTGAACTGCATCTACATCATCAACTTTGAAAGCAAAATATTTTTGTTGATCCATATTAATTTCTACTTTAGAAGGGTTGGTATCATCCCATTCGATTGTACCATTATAATCTTTTACATTTACTGCGCCTACACGATTAAAGATAATCTTATTACCTTCGATTTTCGTTGGCGTTGTTGTAATTAAATCCGCAATAGAACGCTTGTGGAAGTTCGCCATCAAGCGCGCTTCCCAAATTGTTGGAATAAAAGTTGATACTGACATATATTAATTCCTCCTTAATGTTTTTCCATAACAAAAGAGATTACTAAACTAGCAATCTCTTTTGTTCGTTTTATATTTTTTTGACTGTACCATTCAAATCACTTAACTTTCCTAGTGCTACTTACCCCAATTGCGCATATCCTTCTGAATTTGTGCCCAGTTCGCATTAATTTCAGCTTGACTCATTGAATTTACTTGTTCTCTCGTAAATCCCCCTCCAGTTCCGCCACTAACATGGATTTCTCGACCAGCAGCTTTAAACTTTTCAGCCACTTTGACTTCTAATGCAGTAGAGAATAAATCATTAAATTTTGACACCCTAACTTTTGTATCTTCTACATCTGAACCAATAACAAAATCTACAAATTTAAGATCCAATCCAACCGCTGATAAACCATCTGATGCAACACTCTGCATTTCTTTCTGATGAAGTACTCTTTCCCGCTCTTCTAGTTGTTCCTGAAGTTGCTTCATCTCATATTCAGCTTTCTCTTGGGCAGTCATAGACGCGGTTTTATAGTTCTCTAATTCCTTTTTTGTTGCATTCAGTTCTTTCGAATATTTAGAGCGCACTCTATCTTCTGCTGATTGTACCATCTTCTCAATAAATGTTTTTGTTGCATCATCTAATTTCGGTTCTTTTTGTTCACCAACTGGCGGTTCTTTTTGCTCTTCAACTAGTGAATCTTTTATATCATCTGCAGGTGATGTTTGTTCATTCTGTAGTGTCTCATCTGCAGGTATTGCAGGATCAGAAAAGAATTGCAGATTTGATAAACGTAACGGTAACCTTGTTAGTTTTCTTTCTTCTAAAAACTGTACTTCCGCTTGCTTTTGTAATTGTTTCATTATTATTCCTCCTCTGAGTCCCTATAATTACGCCCTATTAAGTTCGTAGTCTATAAGCCCTCAAGTGTTTTTTATTATTCAAGAGAGTCTTTCCATTCTTCATAACTAACTGCGGTAATAACCTTATTCTTACCTGTAGTTGGGTTTCTGGCCCTTCTCTCAATGAATGGGCTAACATCCGCTACCTCAGTAATGAAAGTACAGCGGCATCGTACAACTTCTTTAGCAGGTAAATTACTATCCTGTGGATATTCGCAGCTATATCCACCGACTTTAAATAATCCTTTAAACGGTACTTTTTGATGATCTGCTGCTTGGTGAGTAGGACGCGTACGTTTATCTAATGTAGAAATCCAAATCTTCTTCATTAATACACCTTCATCAAAAGCTTGAGAAGCACTGTCATAAGTACCTAAGTTTTGTACCCTAGCACTTTCTGTCCAAGCGACCATTTGTGCTTTCTTCGCATCACCATCAAGTATCGGCTTAATCCGATTTGCCATTGTTGCATATCCTTCGCCTTTTCTAAGACCAATAGATAATTCTCTGCGTATTCGGTTAACTATCTGTACTCGATGTGTACTTAACCTTTGATTGAGTGTCATATTATCTATTGGCATTTGTACCGCCCGTTTAATTACGTTTGGGTCAAGAAGACCATACGAAAGAGCCACGCCGACTTCTTTCTCGATTAGATAACTCGTATAATAAAAAGACTCTCCATACTGATTGGAGAGCGTTTCATTGAGAGTTTTCTTTTTCTCATATGTTATTTCATTAATAACTTGTTGCAGTTCACTTTGCATGTTCTTATATCGATTGAATCGACGCATTTCCTGCATACTCAACTGCTCATTTACCGCATATTTGGCATAATAAAAAGCCAGTATTCCTCTGACTTCTTCTAAAGCATCTTTATACAGGTAGAGAATCGCCTTTTCCAGTTCGTCCTCTATCTTTTGGAGGTGTTTCTGCTTCTTGTCCCATTCCATTAGGCACACCTACCTTGTCGAGATTCATGGAATCCGCTTCTTCTTCCTGCATCTTCTGTATTTCCGCTTTCGGATCAGAAACAACAGATAACATAGATAATCGTGTTTCTTCACTTACTAAACCTTGTAGTTTAGACTGCACATCAGCTTCATCAGCTAAGTTGGCTGGAAGGTTTCGCGTGAATTGGAACGTCATACAAAGGTAGTCTAGCTCTCTTTTATTTGAGCGTAAGTTCCAAGCGTCAAACAATAACTTAAATTGTTGTCGCAATGACTTAGTAAACTTCATTTCTAATGTTCCTGATTTAGTTTCTAAAGCTAATAACTTGTAACGAATAGCAACACCAGTAAGGTTACCACCAAATGATTCATCAGAAAGGTTCACATGCTTTGTGAAACGGCATATATTCTTTTCTAATCTGTCGAGATGGTGTTCAAGTATGTTGTCATTAAGGTCCTTAGTTAAAAAAGAAGCCTCACCATTCTCACCTACATCAAGAGCTCCTGTTTGTTTTAGCTTCTCGATAGTATCATCATCTATATCAACGCCTTTAAAGATCATATAAGCCAGACGAAACTGTTCAATTTCACTGTTTACATCGGAAAACGAACGGTCGTAACCCTCAATAAGTGATATAGCTTTATCTACATCTCCTTGTAATTCTTCATTGTTAGGAAACCCAATAAGTGGCACACCTTTAAATAAGTTAGGAATACGTTCAGTCTCTGTTAACTTATCTAAATCTTCACCAGTGTACTCAATAATATTTGTTTCATTGTAAAACTCTACTTTGTAACCATCCTTGAAATCATCACCATCAATTACTTTGATTGGATAGCAGCGTATAGCGTATTTAGGTTCTGCAATGCTTGAATTCGTAAGAAATATAGCTTCGTAAGGTTTGATATTCATAACCTTTTCGATGCCTTCTTTATCGTGATACAGTAGTCTCGCTCCGTATCCACAAATAGAAGCGAACTTCCCTGTTTCTGCGTCAGCATCCTCAGTATGATTCGCTTTTAAAAAGTCCTGAATACGTTTCAATACTTCATCATCTTCATGATCTAAGCTGTATGAGATGGGCAACCCAAACATATACCCTATCTTTGTATCAATAATTTCAGAAAAGAAGTCATTGTTTAGCTTATTGTTAACCTTATCTTTATTACCATCACCTTTAAACTCGCGAGTAAAGATAGGTACACCCTTTTCGCTTGCTTTATAGCGTTCGTACCTATTAATCATGCGTTGTTTCAATGGTTTGAACTCATCAATAATCTTTTTGAGCAGCTTTGGTGTAGGCTCACCATTTTGTTCATCCAGTAACGGAATATAATGTTCAAACATCGTCTCACCTCCTTAATAGATTGACTTAACTGCTCTAGCTTTGTTATTAGACATAATTACGGTATTTACAAAATAGCGATCAGCATCCATTTGATGGTCATTCTGCTTAATTGGTTTGTCTTCCCCCCGTTCCATTGCTTTTTCATCCCATACATAAGAAGAAAATTCACGGAACGTTTCTTTACAGTTGTCACAGAATTTCACCAAACCAGTAGTTAATGCTGTTGCTACGTTTCGTATACCTTCAAGTACATCATTCTTTGCTTTCTTTACTTTCCAACCTTTTTGTTTCAGTAAAATAATAAATGAGCTTGCCGATGGGTCTACGATAATACGCTTGGTTAGACCGTTTGCAAACTCAACTAAATCATCATAATATTGTTCATCTGACTTTTGTAAATTCTTCTTACGAGCGTCATGATGGTATTCTTTCACCTTATACCAAATGCCACCACATAAGCCCCATAAACCAAAAGCCATAGGGTTTTGTGTACCGTAATCGCAGGATATATAGTACTGTTCGTATTTTCTTGGATGCGACGGTACAACATGTTCACCTTCATTAAACATACTATATATTAACCCTTCCGCCATTACCCATAAACCTAATATATAGCGTTGATAGAACACACCACTAAACATACGTTTAAAGCGGTCTTTTACTTTCTCAGAAAGAGATAAATTATCGTCCATTGTGAATTTTAAATGACAAACTAACTTCTCTTTTTTCTTATCGATAAGCTCTGTTTTTACAAAGTGATATGGCGAACCAGGGTTACAGTTCATAAATATCTTTGCGCCATCAACAGAACAACGCCCAATCATTTGATCTATAAATGATTTAGGAAATAGAGCAGCTTCATCAGCTAATGAACCAGCAGCGGTTAAACCTTGTAACGTATCCTGCGAATTCTCCTTATTAGCTCCAAACAAATAGTACGTATTCCATCCAATTTGCAGATAGTTTTCAGAGCGGTTGTAATCATAACGCCATCCCCAAGCTGTAAGTATCTGTATCATCGGATTGATTACGTTACGTTTTAATGAGCCGATCGATTTACCAGCAATGATAAATGACTCACCCTTAAACTTTTCCTGTGACCATTGCAGGAAGCTACAGATCATCGAAATTGTTTTTCCAGAACGAATCGCTCCATCTGCAATAACAATGTCATGATTCTCATATGGCGAACCATCTCGCCACCACCACAACAATTGTAATTGTTTATTTGAAAACGGCTGGAACTTAAACGATTTGGTTTTTCGCTTTTTAATCCTCGCCATCTGCATCACCGAATACTTCTTTCATCTTTTCTGGATCAGGAGCAGTTGCTTGTAAAAAATCTTGAATTGCTTCTGCATTATCATCATCTTCAACACCAGTTAAATTTGCAATTTCAGCATTAGCTTTCTTTATGTTCGCTTTCTGTACTTCCATATGCATCTTGTGACGTTCTTCTTCAATTTTTCGCTTGAAGTTATCAGGCACTAAATCAAAGTACATCGCCAATTTATCAAGTGCTCTCATCTTGTCAGCAAGCTTGATAGAAACGCCTTCTTTTCCTTTTTTCACTTCCGCAATGATAGAGCCATCAACCATATCTGATTCATTAAAATCAACATAACTAATGGTTCTCATGACTGGCTTTCCATCTTCATCTTTTACAGGCCCAAACGGTCCCATCACTTCTACATCTTTTTGACCAAAGGTTACGTAATTTGTAATATCAGCAAAAGCAATTTTGATGTACTCATTCAATACATCCATCGCTTCTACAAATATATTCTCAACCATTTCACCTTTAATCTCTCGAATATACGATGCTACACGTTCTCTTCTCAGTAACCGGCTACTCGTAACATGCGCGCTACTCTTTGCATAGCCAGCTTTCAGTGCAGCTTGTGTACCATTAAAATACTTCATGTAATACAAACAAAAGAGCCGCTCTTGTTCTGTCAGCTCTTCATCATCTAGCATCTTTTTTAACTTGGCTTTTGTCTTGGGATTTTTAACATTGGTAACGCTCCTTTTCGCAATAGTAACGTTACCTTTTAATTGTTCGTCCCATTTATCTTGTGATTTCCACTTTCTAATTTGCGAAGGTTTGAGGTTTAACTCAGCCGCAATATCAATTAATGGCTTCTCTCCTTTACTTGCTTTATATATTTCAAATGCTTTGTCACGATCCGGGCTTCGTTGCCTAGCCATATTCACCACCTCACGGTAATTCCTAAATTATTTCGCGGAAAATTCAAAATATATATTCATAAATATGTCCAAGTTGCTATAATAAAATTAACATTGCCATCTGGAAAAGTGATTCGCCCCCATGCGAGTTGCTTTTCCTTTTTTATGGCTATTGTTTTAAGAATTCATCCATAGTTTTGTCTAACAAACTAACCATTGCTTCTCTCTTTTGCTTTGGTGTTGTATTGTCTTCCAACTCATTAAAGATTGGAATTGCACTTTCTAATTTCTGTTTATCGATATGTTCATTTACAAGGTCTTGTCCTAGCATTGAAATGAATGTACCAATTGCAACCGCTTGTTCTTGTTTAGTTAATTTCATTTGTTCTCTCTCCTTTCATCAAACCTTCTCGCTTCTTCTATCGCATATACGATAGCATCTAAAATATTTTCACCATCAACCTTTTCAAATCATCAACTTGAACCTTTAAGCCTTCCACAGTTTGCAATAACACATATACCGTTTCCTTTAACTCTTGATTTTCTTTAGCTAAATTAGATAAAAATTCAAGTTTCTTTTTCAATTTGATTTTTTGTAACATTGCATCCATTACTTACACCACCTATGTAATTTTTATATAATAAAAAGCACCCATTAATATAGGTACTTTAATTTAGTGAATATTAGTTTTATGGCCCAAAGTATTAATATCCCAGCCAAACAAAAAATAATCGGTTGCTTAAGTAATATCACCAATGCATTTAATAACATATCAATTTTAGACATGCAATCACCTCCTGTTTTTCATCATACAATAAGAGATGTTACAAATATCTTTAAATTAAATTATAAAAATATTAATATTCTATTACAATTCTTTACATATAAAAAGCACTCCCTAAGGAATGCTTTCACTTTACAGTTTAATTAAGTTCACAGTGATTGAATGTTCACCAGGAGAATTAAAAACATTTTGATGAATTACCGATTCAACTTTATATTTTTCTCCACCTGGAGCTGGATCTTCAATGATATCCCCAGTAGCTGGAACCGTTAATAAGTTATTAGGAATAAGGTTTCTCACTTCCTCATTCTCTTTATGAATAAATTGCACTCTCATATGTAGCACCTCCTTTTCTATCTCTATATATAAATTCAACAAAAAATAACATTTCCCTTTTAATATATTTCTAAAATACTTATTTTACATATAATAACAGAGCAACCGTGCACCAGTTGTCCTTTCATCAGTGCTTTCTATTTACTGTTATGAAACAGTAACGCCCACGATAATTGCTATTAGTTAAATTATCTTGTATCTATCTTTTTCTCCATTTTTACTCGATTAAATCTGAAGCTAAAAATTGCTAAAGCGTTACATATAACTCTTTATACAAAATTATTCCGTCCGAAAGTTTTTTGAGAACAGAGAACACTTTCAGATGTTTTTGTAAGCTTAATATCAAATCCAATTAAAAATATGCGTTATCTGGATTTATTTGCTATAATTCTTTTGGTTAGGAGGTGAATAATATGAACAAAACTTTATATTCTTTAAAAGATTATGTAAACGCTATTATCTGGCTTTTGTTACCTTGTGCAGTTATTTTTGCGAGTGCATATCCAACTTTCTTTTTATATTTTATTCTATTTCTCTCAATATTATTTTCTTATTATGGGTTTACTATGAAATCTCTAATTAATAGTTTGGGTTTGAAACTGATAATCCCAGTCTATCGATTATTGACTTTTTGTCTTTCAATAATTTCTTTTACAACATTTATGGTGATAGTGCTCAACAACAAGATTGCCTTTTTTTCTATTTTAGCAACAAAGTACACGGAAGAACTATCTTACTTCCTAATAATGTATATAATTTCTACATTCCTATTTTTTCTGTTCGAGATAATATTTTATATTTATAAGCATATTAAAGACCCAAAGAATATTAAAGAAAACAATGATCGGTTAAAATTCAGTTTACAGCTATTCATAGCCATCTTTACCACATTAATACTACCCGACATAGTTTTTGGAGCACTCTACATCTTCACATTTAGTTTTTATGATGCTACAATGTCTGAAAAAAGTCTTGAGGAGTTTTCATATTTTAGTTTCCTTATACATTTTGCATTACCTATAAATTCTAAAAGTATCCTAGACTACGTGCAATTTCTTAATGAGCACACCTTGACTAGAATTCTTCAAGTAGTACACATTATTACATGTAAATTTCTTGATTTAACATTTTTAGCTATTCTAATTCAATATTTTTTAGGTTTTATAAATACGTTTCATATTCAAAATAAAAACAATAAAGATTCATAGAATATTTTGCTCAGGTTATTATATTGATCTGAGCAAAATTTAATAAAAAGAGCAACCGTGCATCAGTTGCCCTTTCGTCAAAATCTTATGTTATTGCTATAAATACGGTAAATGAAGTTTTATCCTTCTCTCAGCTAACAACCACGGCAGACACTATCGGCAAACTTATCAGGTTCCCCCTCATTCCATATACCTAGGATGTTGTTAGCTCAAAGAAGAGCAAAAGCCCTCCTCATTAACGGTAACATCCAATCAGTTTCATCTGTTTGTTTCGGATTTTTGTGCCGCTATAATGAAGCCGTTTAGAAAGAATATTGTACAAAGGAATTTTATGAGTTGTATTTTACGCCACTTCTCACAATGCAAATATATTACGTTGATTCCAAAACAAAGGGCGCATTTACAGCCCAAAAGCGGTCATGACTCTGCCATTAACAGTTCATCTTTTTATTCTGGACACTCTTATACCATATTTACCATTTAATAAATCGGAAGTATCAATTATCCGAGTGTAGTCACTTAAATCTCCAATATTAATCTCAAAGTTCTTTTCTACCTTTTTGTTCAATATCACAAATCGATATTCACGTTGTGGTTCAAAGAATCGATCCTTTTGGAAGAATAATGAGATATCCCCCTCTAAATATGACTTTATTCGTTTTCCATGATTTATATCAAAATCTGAATACTGTACCTTGTTATCAGTGTATATTATTCCTTGTTCCTCAAATACTTCTTCAACCCTTTGCATAAATATACTCGGTGGCATTACTAATGCGCATTCACCAAAATACCTAACCATTTGCTCTTTTTGTTCTTCTGTAAACCTAACCTCAGTATCAATATATTCATCTGTTATTTCTATTATTTCTAACATATCTGATTCAATCGTAAACAAACAAAATACTGGATATTGTAAAAAGTCGTTATATCTATAATTCATTCTTTCTGCTTTAAACTTACCAATCTCTTCATTCGTTCCTTCTTTATAGATTGTAAAATCAGCATCTTTAATAATACCTGCTACCTCATCAATGTCTCCCATACCCTTTTCACCAGTACTTTTTTGGAGATCAATAAAGTATTGAAAGTTGTTCATATATAAGTTTCCTTTTTGCAAAGGTTCAAGAAATTTCCTTTGACTGAACTTAAAAAAGCCGAATAACATATTATCGTATTCTTTCATAGATGATAATCGCATAATTCCCCTCCTAATATTCTCTTAAAAAACATTTCAATTATAACCCTTTTCATTAATTACCCATATCTTATATTTTGTGTAACTAAATCAAACACTATATTCTGTTCCGTACTGCGCTGTTTCGCCATCTACATTTCCCCTGCCGCCTTACGTTCGAGTTTGTTTTGCGCAAAAGAAAAAGCACCTAAAAAGTGATTTTTCCATTGAATAAATTAAATTTATAATAATTTTCACTTAAAATCAGGTCCAATTTTCTATCGAAATCCATTGATGACTCGAAGCTTCCAAGTATTGATTTTTTTTGCTTAGCATCCATACTTTCAATCCAAGATGGCTTAAAAAAGATATTTTCTGTATACTCAATTAGTAAAAAATTTAAATATTTTAGCAAATCGTTTATCGACAGCGCTTCAAGTTGTTCAAAGTATTTACGATAGATCACATCATCATCTTTGTGATAAGACAATAAAATATTGGTACCATTTTCAATTGGGTATATTGTTACAAATACCAATGGCATTTTATCTGTTTTTTTATTTGTATAAACTTCATTTATTGTGTTCCCTTTTAAATCATCCCGAACTGCAAATGAGGCACTACTTGCGAAATCAACTTCAAAATCTAATTTTCTATAGATTGTTCTTATTTTCTCAAAATTAGATTCCATATAATTATTATTAAATATCTCATATTGTTTAGCGCAATCTGAAACACTCAGTACGGCTAGCCTATATCCATATACATCTTGTCCATTTAGCATTGAATCAGGGAACTCCTTAAAATGATTTTGCAGAAGATTCAATTCCCTATTTTTATTATGGTACTGTAGAGTAAGTGCTCTAAATGCAAAAAGAAAATTTTGAATAGGTTCTTGATTATATTCTTTTTGTTCAATAGGTTTAAAAAGTTCAGTGTCATGAAAATTACAAAAACCAAAAAAAGTACTAGCTTTATTTCTGCTTAACTTTTTAAACACAGGTTTTAATTCTGATTTTTCGACTTCTCCTCTAATATGATATACATGTCCATCATCACTCACTCTATTCAATATTCTATTATTTTGAATGGAGTGAGCTCCTTTTATTAATCCTTCACATCTTTCTTTATCAAAAGCAAAACATGTTTTAAAATCCGTGTATTCCCAACTTTTATTCATAATGTAATTCAATCTACTATCTGAATACTCTACCTTGTCATGCTTGGTGTATTTCGCTTCTCTTGCTTTTTGATAACAACAAAATTTAAATTTCTGGTCCGAACCACAAGGACAGGACTCATATGGTTCGAATTTCATCTTTTCAATTTCATACATATCATTTATATTCATCACAATAACATTCCTATCTACTTATAATTTATATATATCTATTATACATCAAATTATTAGTATGTTAGGGATTCAATTCGTATTCATGTCACCAATCAACCCAGCAACCCTACCAGGCTCAATAAGAAACACAAAAGCCACGACACTCACGCATCGTGGCTGAATATATACATGTAATTGGTCTTTTCGTCCTTATTGCGGATTCTTACCGCCCATGCCCGTTCTCCGGTAACGTTTTGATAAAGGGGCTATGATCATTGGTTATGAGCGCATAGATACGTTATCCCCACGTTATGCTCTTTTCAAAGAACAATTAACTGTAGGAATATCGTACCGCTGATTCCAATGTAAAAAGGTACCCAATTCACTGCCCAAAACACTGCCCTGAATGGTACCCTAAAACTTTCATATTCGGTTTCAAATCATGTTTAATGCTTTTGCGAAGTTGATAATACCTGACTTTCTTTTCCGATAAAACTTACCTTCTTTCATACCTAACATGGTTGCCAAATAATCATTATTCACTTCTTTACCACTCATGTATTTCGCTTGTAAAACCCGTTGCTCGTCTTCATCCAAAGCTTCTTCAAATGCACGTTTCAACTGTCTATACCTGATTTCATCATCTGTACTTTTCCGTAATTCCGGAAATAGTAACTCCGCTCCAAATTCCGTCCGCTCCTGTATGTTTTGGAATTTTACTTTTAGCACACGGTAATCACGTAACACCTCTATCACGAAAGGCCGTATTTCCTTTTCATTCACATGTCTAGAAAGTTGATTCATACGATACGGTTCCCCTCCGTTCGAATTTCTCTCTCTTTAATATCCTGGATAATTACACCCACAACCTCCACAATCACATGAAATCCACCTACAATTTGGACAGATAATGTCTGCATGAGAAGAGAGGGATTTATTGCACTTCCAACAATGTGTAACCCTATATTTCTCCACTTTCTTTTGGTGGCTTATAACTTGCATTTTGTATTTCAGATAATTTGCATATTCTATTCTTTTCTTCCCTTCTAGTTTTCTTTCGTCCGCATCACTTTCCAGTGCAAATTCAAATACCTTTTCTTTAGAAATAGTACCATAAACAACTCTTACAAAATATCTGTCATTCCCGTACCTATCTTTTTCTTGTTTAGAAACCAATGATATAAATCCAAATAACGGTACGTTAATCTGGCTTGCAAGTTGACATGTTCTTGCTAGATCTTCAGAGTATATAGAACCCAAATATCTACTGTTACAATAACAATCTGTAGATGAATAATTTTTCGGTCTAAACTCCACTTCAGACAATGGTGAAAACTCCTCTTCTACCCAGGCGCTAGTCTTTGCGATTTTATCCTTTATCTCTAAAATAATTTCATTTCTTCTATAACTGCTCCTTATTCTCATGCTTTTTTCTTCCTTCCATCTTATCTCTTCCTTTCTTTCATTTGAAGATGCAAGTACACATTCCTGGCATGTTGCATTGTGCGAAGGAATATTAATGAGTTTTCCACACTTTATACACTTATACATAAACAACCTCCTTATATCTTTATGTAAATATACATAAATTTTAACATATCAATTGTTTATATTTAAGTTTTAATAAGGCTTTACTTAGGTATTTAATATGAATTTTTCGCAATGTTCTTTAATTAAAAAACAAAATCTATTTTTATGATTGACTATTTTATTAGAGTTTCTGTTTCTCTCGCCCCCTGTTTCACACCAATCACAATACCATTCCTCTTTTCTACAAAATTTGATATAAGTACACATTGTACAACCAAGAATTTTCGTTAGATAAATTACTTTTTATCTACTAACTTTCACCTCCCTTAAATTCCCATAAAAGAATTGACTACAATCCGAAACAGTAATATTATTATATATTGATATTAAAAAAAATAAAATTATCACTAAGTAAAAATCTATATACTGTTATTCAGTTTTGTTTAGGAGGCATAACAATGAACTTTAAAAATGTACTTGCAACCAGCTTAATCACCGCCGCTTTATTCGGATCAGCAACTACAACAAACGCTCAAACAGCACTTTTTGACGATATCCCCAATGGACATTGGTCTGAAAAAGCTGTCAATTATTTAGCTGGAAAGGAATTTGTTTCTGGATACGGAAATAGAAAGTATGGATTTGGCGATAACGTCACTCGCGGACAAGTAGCATCAATTATATCTCGTTATTTTCATTTAGGTTATAGGGGAAAACCTATACAATTTACAGACATTAAAGGTCATATGTTTGAAGACAGTATTAAAGCTGTTGTTCAATCAGGATTGATGATTGGTGATGGAACTGATAAGTTCCGACCAGATGACACACTAACTCGTTATGAAATGGCAACTATTTTACAACAGGCATTCGATTTAAGTGTTAAAGGAAAATCTCCATTTATTGATATTCCGAATAACCATTGGGCTACAAAAGCGATTGAGGCTTTATACACAAATGGTGTTACTAGCGGTGTTGAACATAATCAATACGGCGGACAATACAATGTAACAAGAGAACAGTTTGCTACATTCATGTATAATACTATCCTTCAAGGTCAAAAACCTGAAGAAAAACAAAACGATACAGAAAAAATAAAGCGGATTCTTGAAGAAAACGGATTCTTAGCTAATGAATATGGATATACTTTCAATCCTTATGGACCAAAAGGAGATTCTATGTTTGATGTTATGAATTTTTACATACAAAGTAAAAATGATCGTGAATGGGAAGCGAAAATGTTTGTATATAGTGGAAATCCTGTTATCGATAAACCTATAAAACAAATATTAGATATCCTTCTTTCTACTAAAAGCGATGAATTATGGAAAATTATCAATAGTAAGCAGCTTCCCAGAAAACAAGAATTTGAAATGGATGGAAGAACTATAGTAGTTGAAAAGTATCCTCAATACCTTGACGTTTTAATTGGTTATAAAAAATAAGTTACCTACAAATTGAAAAAGAGATAAGCAGTTAGCTTTTGCTAGCTGCTCTTTTCAAATGGTCATTTCTTTCTGACATTCTTTTAAATAATCGATAGCCTCTTGAACCTGTTCTTTTGTTGAGAGTAATTCCATCAAATTACCATCTGTTCTATAAACACGAATCGTCCTTTCCTTAAACTCCATACCCAACATCCCATCATCACCTAAAAGCTTCATGTTATTCTCCATTCTCCTAACCTCACTTTCTATTCAAAGGATTATTTTATTGAGTTTTCAATCAAACTTCATTTCAAAATTCTCCGTTTCAAATGACCCCCTAGACACATACACCATATACTAATTTAAATACCTCCTGAGAAAGCAGGTGAAAACTATGCCATCTATTCTTGGAAACCTTGTCGTACAAAACAGTAACGGTTCTTTCAACTTAGGTGATTTTTATAACGTTTCTCCAAAGGAAAATACCAAATCTTATAATGGTTCAGGTTCATCAAATAATGCTTTTATTACCAATAACTTTAGCGGTGTTAGTGCAACAAACACATTCGATGCAGATGTTGCAGACCAAGATCAAGTAGTAGCAAACTAAAATTATTCATTTCCCTCTACCTCCCTGAATAAAACTCAATATTATGCCAATACTATAAATGGGCTGATACAGCTTGAATTCACAGTGATCTCTGTAATGTTCCTTTTCCCTTTCTCCGAGGGCTGAGCAGTTAGCTTTTGCTAGCTGCTATATTATTTAAATAATATAGCCACTTTAAACAACATCCCTATAGATTGTTATTCATAACATACTTAGGAGCTGGGCACTCTTATTAGTTTATTTTCACTTCAATAAACTTTTTGTTTTATTTCCCCTTCCTTCAACATACCTTTTTATCGAAGGGTGTTTATCTAGAAAAATTCACCTCCTTATCGATGAGCACTCATTTATGTAGTGCTCCTTTTCATGCTGTATAATTCTGTTTTACTTGTATAAACTATCGGTAGTTTCTTTTTTGAAACTCCCACATTCTTTTTACAAGTTGCAATGGAACGGTTAGATTTTTTCTAACTGTTCCTTTATTAGTTGTCACTTTTTAGGCAAACGTTCATATATTAACTGTGAACAATGGCCAATAGAAGATTGACCCTACCTCTCTAAGAGCACTTTTCACGGTGCTCTTTTCCATTCCCTACAAAATATTTATTAATTTAAATATCCTTCTCATCAATGTATGAAGAATATCACTCCTTCTTTAAGCATCTTTATGAACAAAATTTATAACCTTTACTCCGCTTGGATCTATATTAAAAGTAATAGTTTCTATGCCATTCGGAGGGTTATGAGCTCCTATATAAGTTTCATATTGAACTGTAACAATAAAATTAAAGTTTTCTTCTGGGAAACGTTCAATTTTTATAATTTTTGTGTCTGTTAAACTATACTGATGATCTGGCCCAAGCTTCCTTCTGATAACTTGACTTGCATATGGTGCTAATAAAGTATTATAAGAATCATAAAACTCTTGATCATCGATATTAACCGCTTCGGTATCTAACGGATTTAAAAATGAAACTGCCATTATAATTCCAAAAAACAAACTAATCACTTTACTTTTCAACATATACTCATCCTTAATTAATTAAGATATCCGTTAACCTCCCCAGCATAAGAGATGACTATTCTTCATCCTTATCTAACTTCTTTTTATTCAAATAACGATTTTATAAAACCTTTTCACCTTTTAACTGGACAAGCATATGTTATTGTATGGAGGCATCCACTCATAGGAATCTACCTTTCTTGTCCAAGGGCATACTTACATGTGTGCTCTTTTTCAATTGTTATGAAACAAAAAATTCACATTCATTCAACACATACATACAATAATCATGATCATTTCATTATTAATCATTTAGGATCCTTCTCGATACAATTCTTGGTCATAGAGCGCCTTTCCCTAAAGGCGCTCTATTTATACTTAAATAAGGATTTTGTTAAAGAACTGAATAAAATTAAATATTCTGCTAATAATATTCACAATACAATCTGCTTCTGACCCAGGTTGTATCGAATCGAGCAGTTATTTGCATTAACTGCTCGATTTTAATTTTTGTTACATAAATTTGATATTTTTGTCCTTAATATAATCAACCATGTAATTTTGTACTCCTAAATTCATGGGTGTAATTTCTCATTGCAGTTAGCTTTTGCTAGCTGCCTTTTTTGAGTTTGTCCGAATAAAATTCTAAATTATGTCCGATACTATAATTAGGCTGATACAGCTTGAATTCACAGTGACCTCTGTAATGTTCTTTTCCCTTTCTCTGAGGGCTGAGCAGTTAGCTTTTGCTAGCTGCTCTTTTGTATTGAGTTGATAATAAAATTTAGGTCTTATTTCTTTTCTACATCATATACTTTTAACCTAAACATCCAGCTCAAAGTGTTACCTCCTATCTTAAAGAGCACTTATGCATGGTGCTCTTTTTTATTTTCTTTCATTTCCGAATAACATTTTCAACCCTGTTCATACTATTTTTGTAACTTAAAGTTACAAACTATTTCTGTAAGCGCAGCGTTTCTTTTGTACAACAAGCAGTTAGTTTTATTAACTAGCTGCTTTGTTGTGCAAAAGAAAGATTTTTTTTTAAAACTGCACCTATCTAAAAAACATACATATAATATCTTGGGTATCCTTTTTCCATATTAGTTTTGGTCAGAGAGCACTGTCAAAAGTGCTCTTTTAATGTATTGCAATGTATCACGTTTTACATACAATAGACATAGAATGCAACGAGCATGCAAGACATTTTTTCAGATAATCGTGTACATTTTTTGTACGCGATTTTTTTATTAAATAACTATTTTATTGCACTTCCTAACTTACAGTAATGTTCTTGAAAAAACATTCATATATATTTATCGGATGCCTTTTGAAACCCCTAAGTATTAAATATTTTTAAGAATTGACTGACCAACACTTTTCAGCTAATTTTCACAAACTTGTTAAAAATAACATAGATACACAAAAAGTTACGTTTTATAGGATAAAAAATTATCTTACCTAAAGGAGTATGATTATTTGTGAATTACCAAAATGATAACAATTCTAAAATTCACAAACCTTGTTCTTGTCCATCCCCCACGGCTAACAGTTTAAATGTTGTTCAAACTATCCCAGCAATAGTTTCTGTAAATTCTGCGATTCCACTAGATACCGTGGTAAATTCTAATGGTACAGCAATCTCATTCGCACCACCAACAACTGTTTTACTCGAAGGTGGAAGAACCTATTTGGCAATCTATGAAGTGCAAGTTATTATTCAACCAGGAGGAAATGCGGCAGGTATCACTATGTATCTTAATAATAATTCAATCACTGGCTCAGGTACTTCTCTAGGATATACTGCAGGATTCACTTCTGTATCAGCACCCGCAATTTTCACTACACCTCCAGGTATAACAAGTTCTCTTACTGTTAATGTAGGACCATATTCTAATTCATTAAATACATTGGGCTTAACTCTTGCTGTTGTAGCATTAACATAGTAAAATCTAATACTTTTTAAAATAAATTTCTTTGTCCTTTAACTGCGGTTTGGGGTGTTAGCCTCTAAGAACTCACTATTACTACATATAGAAAAAGAATATTATCTGGATCGATAGTACTGGGTGACTCGGCTGGCACAATTGCTGAGTCACCTATTTTTCTATAATACAATAACGCTCTTATTACGAAATCCGTTTCATCCGCCCAGTAAAGTAATACTCTCTGTTTAAATAAGCTCTAGCTCCTGAATAGGATTTAAACCACATGTATTCTTTATCGCCTAACAAATCTATCGTTACATCAAACTTGTCGTCCTTCTCTTTAATTCTGTATGTGTAATGACCTTCAGTTCCTTCCCACACCTTCACACCAACACACCTCTTTTCTTATAAAATTCAAAATTGGTACTACTTTGCCACCCCCTGCGCTTTCCCGAAAGCTGTAGCTCTTCGATTGATTTGTTTTAGAATTCGACTAATTTGAGTCTGAGTAACCCCTACACGTTCACCAATACTTTCTTGTGACATATGATTTGAATACATATCCCAGATCATTAACTCTCTATCTGGTAACGTGTTTTTAAAAGAATGTATTACCATCTTTTCTTCAATCTCTTCTGTTTTACGTATTGAGCTTTCATCAACAAGTTTTGACTCAAGTGTAATTTCTGCGTCCTCTCCTCCTGAAGAATACATTATTTCACTTAAATAACTTGGAATTTGCTGATATTGCATAGCTTCTTCTACATCCTCGACAGATACGCCTAATTGCTGGCTAATATCCTCTGGTTTTTCTTCTGTCAATCCTTCCCTTTGGATTCTGCCTTTCAAATAAAATACGTCTCGTGTTACCTTAATCTTTTGATTATCTATAATTGCCCTTGTAGTTTCTCCATATATTTTAGGAATAGCTAAAGTTGAAAATTTGCACCCGTATGCAGGGTTAAAATCTCTTCTCGCTTTAAGTAAACCAATCATGCCACTTTGAATAAGATCCTCTACATCTAAACCAGTTGTAGTTTTTATTGATTCCAAAACCGCTCCGTACTTTCTCCACACAAACTTATAAACTAGCTTTTTATATTTTTTAAAAAACTCATCATCCGACATGGCTTTCACATCAACTATTTCAGGCATTCGCTCCACCCCTTTTGATTTCTCTCATATCTGTTGGACCTTTCCAAATACCCGCTTGTTTCCAATGTTTTTTCTTTTTCCCGACATACGAAGGGCTAAGATCATACATAATACCAATATCTTTATCCGGTATACCTTGCATGTTTAAATTCCTGACAACCTCAGGTGTTAAACCACTCGGTGTTTCCCTTCTAGGTCCACCATTCTTTTTAGGCTGTGTATCCAAATATCTGCCCAACCGACGTAATTCATCACCAGTCGGGCATGCTTTACATTCATTAACACTAAAACTTTCGTTGGATGAGCAATTATAATAACAACGTCTGCATTTCTGTTCGATAATGTCACCAATTTGGTATGTGATTTCTTTTCGTTCTTCTTTTGTCAGTTTCATATCATGTACCTACAAAACTACTTTGAGCGCCATACCAAGCGCTTGTGTTTTCCCTTGTAGCTCAATACGATGCTTTCTTTCCATTTCTGCTGTTTCATTTGCAGCGCCAACTTGGATATGCATTTTTCGCAGGTCATGCTCTAATTCGTGATTCTTCTCCGTAATCGCATTGAATTCGTTAAGTAATGTGTTGTAATCCTCGTCACGAGATTGTAGCTGCTCTTGTGATAGCTTTAGTGCATCTTCCGCTTCCAGTCGAGCTTGCGTTTCTGCGATGAAATCATTTGCTAGTTTTTCTTTTAGCTCTTTCAACCCCTCATATAACTTCGATACTTCACTTAACTCTTTTTGAAGTGCATCTTTTTCATCAAGAATGCCATTTAATCGACCTTTCCAAAAAGCATCTAACGTTTCTGCTTTCTCGATATGCTCAGCCGCGATAGATTTTAATTCTGGTGGTTCAGATTCCGTTTTCTCAACGTTTTGAGGTTGTGGTGATGGTTTTGTTTTCTGAGGATTCTTCGATGCGCCTACACGCTTATTAGACGTTCCGTTTGCTTCACGTCTTTTGGAAATGTGATAATAAAGGTTCTTTTCGCTTACCCCAAGATAACTAGCGATTTTTACCCAAGTCCACTTTACTGAATCTGATTCACGTAATCTATTTGCCGTTGCACATAATTGATCCCAGTTTTTTTGTTCAGCCATATGTTCCGTTCTCCCCTCGAGTAGGCTTTCACCTAAACTTTTTAGTTTTTCACCAATCTCACAATTCTCAGCGCACCAAGAAGTTTTCTGTTTTTTACAGATGTCACTATATTTCGGAACCTTCGTACAACCTTTGCATTTATCATCTTGTATATTTAAAATCCTGAGTCGGATTTGACGTTTCTCGGCTTTGCTCAATCCATCACCCCATATGAGATTGAAAGGCAGGTAGTACAACAAAATTGCCATACTACCAACCTGTATTTATTAGTCTTCTAATTTTTCATCGAAAGGCTTATCCTCATCAGTGACTTCAATTTCTTCAGAAGATTGCGATTCTTCCTCTTGCACTTGTTCTTCTTCCGTTACAACCGTTTCTTCTGTCTCTGTTTCTTCCTTCGGTTTCTCTTCTGCCTTTGGCTGCTCTGCTACATCAGGTTGGTTCTCTTTCCATTCGTGCCATTTAATCGCCATCGGTGCAATACGAGCGCGGTAATCATCAATCATTTCAATCATTTTCACATTAGAAATTTTCAGCTCATTCGCTAACTTCAGATAAGACTCTCCCTCGAGTTTTCGTTTTACGATGTAAGCAAAATCATGTGGTAAATCATCTAAACCCGGAGCAAGGCCACTAATGATAAACGCATCTACAATTTCACGATCTGCTTGCTCTTTCTCTTCACGAGTTGGAATCTTCTCTTCTGGAATATCGAAATCAGCTTCTAATTGTTCAAACGATGCCTTTACTTCTTTCACAACACCTTTATCATCAACTTCATACTGTGTTAGTGGTTCGTTCGTTTTCGCGTTTACAGTAACATTGAAATTAACCTGCATGGATTCCAGTGAGATAAATACCTTCGTATCAATCATTTCTGAAAGTACATCCAACTTACCGCGTAATGATGAATCCGTTACTTCCAACACAATTTCTTTCTTCCCATCCGGCTTAAGATTTACTTTCTTTAACGTTGGCTTGAATTCAATATATGACATATGATCCGCTCCCTTTATTTTGCTTGTTTTAGTTTTTTCTCTTCACGTTTTAATTTGTTGTACTCATCTAGTGTGATAAAGCCACCGTATTTCCTCACATGTTTTAGCAAGATGAGTTGTAAATGTGGGTACTTGTATTCAAACATCTTTTTCTTTACCGCGAATGTTTGTGTAACCATACCCTTTATGTCCACGACTTCTACATCACCATTCGGTAAATAAACCATGAAGTCTGCGATATATGTAATTGCCACAATTTTTTTACCGTTCTTTGTAAATGCCGGTTGTAATGTGAACCTTGGCTGTAATTCAAAGCTTGTAATTTCACCTGCAGCTTGACGTATTTTTAATCCGGAATAATAATCGGCTTCTGCTTTGCTATCGAAAATATGATTATCCAGTTTAACTTTCTTGTTATTGTACTTACTCAATATCCATCATCCTGACGTTGATGATTTACTTTGTTCTTTTCCAGGTATGCTTCTTCTATTTCTTCATAAGTAAATCCAAGATGTTTTGTTCCTAATTCCATAAACAAGTTAAAAATTATTTCAATGTCATCCGCTAATTGCAATTTACTGTCTGGATAATTATGTGCTGTATCCCACATTTCTCCTGCGTAATAAAATAGCTTGTTAAATGATCCAACGATTGTTTTTTCTGTTTTATCCTCGCAACGAAACTCTATTTTCACATCTAACTGATTGCTGATACTTAAAATAAAATGTAGTCCATCCGCAAACTCTGTCAGAATGGCTTTTCTTTCACTTGGGCCCTTATTACTCCAATGTTTAAAACAACGTGTTTCGTTTGCTAATTCAGCAATTTCAACCTGTAGCGCTAAGATTAAATTACTAACTAAGTTTTGACCTTCCAAACCATGTTGTTTAATAATCCGATTATCAAGTATCTTTTGTAATCCCCGTAATTTTGCGATGTTCATTATCGTTTTTCCCCTTTCGCTTCACTAATTAACCGAGTGATTTCATATACAGCATTTTGTGCACATTCCATGTTTCTTCACCCCTTGAATATTTTTCAAAAATCAATACATACTATTTTCAAGCCGCTTAATCCACGGCTGGTACTTCCTTCTTTTTTACAGTAAGAGGCAGATTGGTTCATCACTTTTCTAATTCTTACTGTATATTTTTAAAAATATCGAAAATAATACCAACAAGCTGTTTGAACTAGCAGCTTCACTCTTCTCGCAATGGGAATGCAATTTATCACAATGAGCTAACTCATTCGACTAACTGGCAGACAACCGAAAATGTTGTCTGCTTTTTGTATGGAATTTTTCATTTTACATATACTAGTTTTGAGCCTGTTACCAATGCAAGCCATTTGGTGTTTTGAATTCCGACTAAGCGTTTTTGTTGCATAGATTATTACATCTTTGACAACACTGTTTTAAAGCGCGTTTTCTGGTTATTCGTAGTTCTAATCCAGAATAATTTTTCTCCTATAAAGGACGGCAGGTACGACTGCTCGTCCTTTTTTACTTATACCGCATACTCTCCCTTCTGATAATTTCGAACCACATTGCCCTCATCATCGTAGTAAGCAATTTCCCAATAAGGATGGCAGTTGTGCTTTTCAATTTCTCTATCGAACAAAACGAACAAATGAGTTTTCCAGTTCCCAACGATCGTACCCCACATGCCAGCTACGTTTACACGCATCCCCATGTAAGCGAAATGTAGGTTGCGGTAATTCTGCATTTTCTTGAAAGCTTTTTCTGCGCTGTACATGCGCTTGATGTCAAAAACGCCTTCGTTCTCGCACTTTACAAACTTCATGAATTCTGCCATCGACATCGTTAGAAACTTTGTTCTGAACTGCTGCCAATACAGATAACTTGCTTTACTTTCTGTTTCTGCGACAATAATTTTTTCGTTCGGCCAATGTTCGAAAATGGTTGAGAGTTTATATTTGTAAAGGAGATAGCTCAACCTAACCACCCCCGTTTCTCACCTTCACGAAAGATGGAATCAATCAGTACCTTAACTCCCTTCTGACTGACAACGACTTGTCCATCGAACAGCTCAATATTTGCATCGGATGCTTCACCAGTTACTACACAAACCTTTTCATGCTTTGCAAGGACAACGTTTTTACCGTCTACATGAATTTCTAATTCTGTTCCTTCATGCAGCCCTAATGTTCTACGTAATTCTTTTGGAATCACTACACGACCAAGTTCATCTATTTTTCTTACGATACCAGTGTTTTTCATGGCTTTTTCTCCCCCTTAATTTGCAATCAACTTGCGGAACAGTTCTTCGTTTCTTGTGTCTAGTGCGTGGTCGATGAGTTGGTATTTTATCAACTCGTTAATCTCATCATGATCTTCCCCATCAATATGCGTTTCAATGGAGCACTCATCATCTTCAAGCACTTCCAGATATAACGGCTCTTTATATTTACCCTTGAAATTGATTTGAATATAAATTGGTACATCGTTCGTATTAAAATGGTTGTAGGCAGCAATCCCTTCCGTACCAATCAAATTTGGTTTATAGAACGCAAACATGTTACTATCTGAAAACACTGCTGAAATCTCAAGACCATACGGATATTTCTTTGCGTTTTCAACAAAGTGAATTCTGCTTGAAAACCTTAAATACTTTTTAAATGTGTAGAGAAGTGCAAATCCTTCTTCTCCTCTTTTCAAAATGCAATTTAGAAGAAAATCTATAAACTCGCGCTTTTTCTCAACCGACACGTTGCTCATGCAGTAACCCCCTTTTCCATCCTTCAAATTTTTGTATCCAAGCATCCCAATTTTCTTTTTGCGTTGCTTCTTGCTGCTTTGCTACCTCACAAGTACAACCCTCAATTGTTACCACTCCAGGATAAATTTCTGTATGAACTACGCCAGTGTTACTGCATGTCATGCACATTTTCTTCACTCCTTTTCGAATCTTCTTAATCGATAATTGTTACCGTTCATTTCAATAACGTCCGTTTCATCATCAAAGATGCGGCTGAAAATTCGTTCATCATATATCCCAAACAATGCTTGTACGGAATGATTTGTTGTATAAATCGTGTGCCTACCAATTCGGCTATCGATAATTTCAAACATTTTCTTCTTTGCCCATTTATGCTTTTTTAACTCTTCCTCATCATCTGGTTCCTTTTCAGCCCCAAGATCATCGATTACCAAGCACTCTATTCTAGAAAGCATGGTAAGCAATTCGTCTTCTGTCATGTCACTTTTACGGTTATACGTGGACTTTAGCTTGGTAAAGAGCTTTTCTTCTGTAATGAAACATGCACTTATACCACGCTTCATTAGCTCTTTTGTCATCGATACTGCTAAATGACTTTTACCTGTTCCGTAATCACCGACAAGCATGATATTTTTTCCGATTTTCTTATTAAACGTTAATACATACTGCTCACATACTTCTTTCGCGTTATGAAGTTGCTGACTTGGTGGCACGTAATTTTGAAATGTTGCCTTTTTTAATTTTTGATTGATTAAGCTGCCATCTTCAAACCCTCTAAATAACTTGAGGACTTTCTCTTTCACATGCGTTTCTTGTGCTTCTGTTGCTAGCTGCTGGTCTTCCTTCTCAACTGTTTTACATTGCGGACAAAATTCTTTTCCTGTTTCTTTATCGATAAGCATGCGCTTGTTGCACAAATCTTTTATGTTCTTTTTACCAACAACGAAAATGTTCTGGCATCGATTCGGTGACAATTGAAACATTTCCACCGCTTTCTTCCTAGCTGTTTGAGAAATCGTATTTGCTGAAGAACTCTTCACTTGATTTACTTGTTTTAACTGACCCATTCGATCCACCGCCCTTTACTTTTCCTGTCCGTTTATTTGCGTTACGACGAAATTCTTCTTCAGATGATTCAATATCAGCTAATGTGCGAATGTTGTTATTAGCCCAATCTTCTAAAATACCCACTGCGTAATTCCACCGCTTGTTTTTCCGTAATGCTCTTTGCATAGCAGCGATAACTACTTCTTCGCTTAAATCATCAATCCAGTGACCAATTTCTTCTGCGACAAACGGCTTTATCATACCGAAATTTTCTTCATAAAAATTGAAGCAATTAGGACTGCTACTACTACTTACATTCTCTGTAGTAATATTTGTAGTAATCTCTGTATTTGTCTTACGTTCTAACGTAGGAGGCTCCTCCGTTTTATCGTAAGAGGCTGGTACGCTTGAACGTAATAGGCTATCACTTTCTATCGTAGGAGGGCTATTACGTTTCAGCGTAGGAGGGGTACCATTTCCCCAATATAAGATTGATATTTTTTGTATCTCTTCCGGAACAGGTTCAATAAACATCACGTTATTGCACCTAGTACCATTTACAAATACCGTTCGAAATTCAATGCGAAGCAAGTTTCTATCTTTCAAATAATCACATGCATCTTTTACTTGTCTTTTAGTAAAGCCAAACGAATCTGCAAGCTGTTGATAATTCTTCTGAAGCATATCCGCCTTGAATTTCTGTTTGTACTTTACTTGATTTGATTCTTCATCCCTTATTTCTGTTGGTTTATACCAATAAACAACTTCCCCTAAGATGGTAATGGCAATTACATATGGCTTTCCGTTGTCTAATGTGATCGTTTTAAACCAACCATGATCTATCACATTTCCACGGAAGTTCATTTGTCCAATTTGTAGCACCTTGCTGTTCAAATGACTCACTTCCTCTCACAAATCGCAATGTAAGACCCGTTCTCCTTAATGACTTTTTTAATCTGACATTCTGGATAAGAAGTCCTAAAATACTGTTTTATCCGCTCTTTTATTTCATCTTTAGATTTTGCTTCTCTCCAGAATGCTCTGGGGAGAAGCACTTTGTACGGAACGTTTTGCATAGATTAAAGCACTTCATTTTCGAAGTTGAATTCTTCCTGCTCTTTTTGCTCTGAAACAATTACTACTTCTTTCTGACGATTTGCATGTTCTAAATCGATAAATTTAGAAAGGGCTGTAATTTGTTGTAGCGATAAATCGTTTGGTTTCATGTTGAATTTTTCTTTAATAATTGCTTTTAAATCATCTTTCGTCATGTCGTACCCCTGCAGTTTTTCATTAATAGAAGACCACTGATTTTTGATTTCCTCATCCGGATCAATAACTTCCCCTTCTTCAACTTGCAGCTGGTTTGGTGTAATATCTACTCGAGCACCCGGCTGATAAGAAGGGGTCTCTTCAACGGGTTTACTTGCAACTGGTTCGTCTTCGCCAATTTCAATTCCGTACTGCAGTTTAGCCGATCGTTTTAACAAATGCTTTTTGAACATATCGTTGAACCAATCTTTCCACATGTCTGCATTGCGCCCTTTAGTCATATGCTCAACTTCACTCGATTCCATTAGCACTACAACATCTTCAAATCCTTCACGCTTTGCTACTGAATACCCACCAATTACTCGACCTCTCGGAAAACCAACAGAATGAGTAATTTCTTTAGTTGTTGCGTTATATTTAAAATCATCATTTTCATGTACAAGTTGCGCGTCTACCCCTTTATACCCATCTGTTTTTCTTGCAAGAGCAAGCACTCCCTCAACTGCTATTTGAATACTCATTTGCGGACCGTTTTTAGTGTTGTAAACGATGCAATAAATATGGTTTAAGAAAGGATTTAAGCCTGAGTTAACACAAGTTTGAACAAATAACGCAAATTGTTCATCTGATGTTCCGAGTGCGATGGTTCCCTTGATTGTATCCAGTTCGTTTTGTGTAAAACTTCCTACCACCGCTTGTGTATTTGAAACCGCTACTTGATTTTTAGCCATTGATTACTTCCTCCTTGTTTTCAATTGTTTTTGCTTGAACTGTAAATTCTGTATCTTGAACCTGTGCCACAATCAGTTGGCCAACTGGTTTTTCAAAGTGTAAAATACTCTCTGCGTTATCGATGAACGTTGGAACGATTAGCTCTGATTGCTTGCTTAACACTTCAATTACTTCCAAACCTGCTTTGATTTTTTCAGCTGTACTTAATCGGCTATACGGTTTGCCATCCATCAAGATTTCGAATGTCGCACGTTCCTCGCCATTTTTCAGCGTTTCGTACAGTTGTACATCGATTGTTTTAAATAACGCTTGAATCTTTTTCACCATTAACTCACTTCGTTTTGTACGGAAATCTTTGATTGCATCCAGCAATACAATGGACTCATTTTTTTCTTTTCGAATTTGTTCTTTCGTTGCCGTTGCTTCATCAATTTCTTTTTGTAAAATCTCTAAGCTATGAACTTGTTTCAATGTCGCGTTTAATGAGAAGATTTGACTATCTAACTCGCTCGTTTGCGTTACATCCACTTCAACTGGCGATAATTGTTTGAACTGTTCCGCCAATTCTTTATGTTTGGCTACCATCCTTTTCCCGAGTTGTTTCGCTTGTTCAAAACGGTCAATTCGATTTTGCTTTACCTTATCTAGCGCTTCACCTTGTAACGCTTGACCGCATGTGTGGCAAGACTCTTGCGCCTGTTCCGCTTTGATTGCAAAAACCACTTCTTTTTGCTTTTCAATTTCTTGCTTAACACCTTCAATTTGATATTGCATTTGCGTATATGCAGATTGTTGTTTCTGTGATGTGCGAACTTTTTCATCGATTGCGGAACGTTCCGCCTGTAATTCCGCTAGCTTTTGTTTAACGACTTCTGTATCCGTTTCTGGCTGTTCTTCTTTTTGTTTATCCAGTTGTTCTTGTAAGGTAATAACGCGCTCACTTGCACGTTCGTATGATTTTTCATGTGTTCTTTTTCGTTCTGCATGCACTTTCTGTAAGTCTTCCAACGGATGCTTTTTCAATTTCTGTTCGAGTAATTCCACCTGTAATTTAGACAATTCCACAAACACTTCTGCTTTTAATGGTTCACTTACATATGTGAGAAGCTGTTCACGCTGCGTTTGCCAGTGTTGTGTACTGAAAAAATTAGGATTGAACAGTGATAAGAATGCTTGTTTATCAATTAACGCTTCTACCCACGATTCGAACTCTTTTGCCTTCTTTGGCACCTCGTTAATAAAGTACTTTGCTGTTTTCTTTTGTTTGCGACCGATTAAGATTTCTTTCCCGTCTACATCGATTAACAGCTCGACTACCGTTTCTGCATCTGAATCACCGATTGGTTTTGGATCAAGCTTTGTTCCGAATGGATCTGTTCCGAATAGTACCCAAGTGATTGTTTCAGCAATTGTTGACTTACCAGCGCCATTTCTACCTGCAATGGAAGTAATATCACCGAATAAAATTTGTAAATTTGAATGATTCTTAAAATTTAAGATAGACAAAGATTTAAACTGAACGTGCATTTTATATCCCCCTTGTGATAAAATATTGTTAACTAAGTTTTTCAAATGGACGCCTGCTGTAACAGGTGTCTTTTTTATTCCCCTGCGGTTTTCTTCTCAAATCCAAGCTGCGTAATCATGTAATTCATGATGTTATCTTTTAAGACCACTTCACCATCTGGTGCGATTAAAAACTCGTCACCTGGTAGAATTTCATTTCCTAACGCATCCTCAATTGGATGGTCAATCATTTGTTCTTGTGGATCAGCTTTGCCGTAGCCATTGTGCATCGACATCGAGTTTTCTAGCATCTAGCTCACCTCCTTCATTAGAAGAATGGAATATGGTATAATCATGCTGAGTCATACGTTTTCAAACCGTTCTAGGGGTAGGACGGTTTGTTTTGTTTTCTTTCAACTTCCGATGTTCAATGGCACATGTTGCATGTTGTGTTCTCCATCTACCTTGGAAACGTTCAAAGTGACCTTCCCTAACTCCGACCTTCTTGCCGCATCGATAACAATACCCTTCATACTTATTTCTCACTTAGCTCACCTCCTCGCAAAGAGTAATGTAATGAGCTCTTTCCACCGGGCTTGCATCAACACCCTGACTTTTTAACCGCTGAATAATTCCAAGAATCTTTTTACGATCTCTTTCACGTTCCTCATCTTGTTTTTCTTTCGCTCGATACAGTGCTGCAAGTTCTCTTCTTGCTAATCGCGCTTCCTTAACCCACTCACGCAATAACTTTTCATCATGTGTTCTTAATGCCTCAATTTGCTTTTGTTCACAATATTTTAAAAATGCATCTAACGTTTGTTTCTTTTGTAAGTCCTTTTCTAAAACTCGTGCTGTAATGCTCATATTCTCTTCACCTTCCTTAATTTTTGATTTTCCTGCTTCAGCTGTTCGTTCTCGTTGATAAGTTTTTCAAATGTATCAAATAGCGCTACACCACCCACGAATGACACGATAATTATTGCTGTAACCAAAAGGCTGAATGTACTTTCAACCAACGTTTGGTTCCTCCTTTTGGGCTTCTAGCCATGCTTCCAAATCTTTTTGTAAGAAGAGTAATTTGCGCCCTTCTCGGATTACCGGAAACTGCGGATGATTTGCCAACTCATACATTCTGCAAACTGCGATATTAAGGTAAGCTGCCGCTTCTTTCACTCTCATTACTTTGTTTGGTTGTGCTTGCAGTTGGAATGAAGCTAATGCTGCTTGAATTTCTTCACGAACAACTTCTCGGATTGACTCTTTTATGATTTGATCTAATCCCATTTTCTTTCGCTCCTTTATAACTGTGATTTACTTATGAAATTTTTATTTAAGGCAAAAATATCTCATAAAGTATACCTATTGAGTTTGCTTCAAGCAAACCTTTGGGTAAAAAATAAAGTCGTCTTAAACTGACTCCTTTAAAATTTCTTCAGTGTTTACATTTAACAATTTTGCTATTTTAACCAACTTTGTAATGCTTGGCTGTCTATTACCCAATTCCAAATTGCAGTAGATTGATTTGTTTCGATAACCAACATTTTCAGCAACATAACTCTGACTAAATCCAAGCTGTGTTCGTAAGGCTTTAACTTTTTCGGTATCAAGTACCATCATTTTTTATCACCTTCATCTTGTTTGTTAATTTGATTATATATTAAAGGTTTGCTTCAAGCAACCTTTTTATTCAAAAAAATTTAGTTGTCTTGTAGCAAACCTTTTTGTTACATTCTATATAGGGAATTCATTGACTGAACTCAATGAATTTTTAGGGGAGGATTTACTAATGAGCGAAAATATAATTGGTATTAGAATTAAAGAGATACGAGTAGAGCTTCTTAAAATGAGTCAACTTGAATTCGCAGAAGCTATAAATGCTAAAAAATCAATGATTTCTTTATATGAAAATGGTCATAGAAACCCATCTAGAGAGACCGTTGAAAAGATGTCTCGTATATCCGGAGTGTCAGCAGACTACATCATGGGGATTTCTGAATATAAAAATTTAAATTCAACAGATTCGAAATCAATAAAAGATGACCTCAAAGAAATAATGCAACAGATAAATGACCTGAGTCCGAAGAAACGTGAAGAAATAATTAATATGATCAAAAATGAGTTATAAGAAAAAAGCGATAGATAGCTTAATTGCTAACCATCGCTTTTTTTATTTTATTCAGCTTTTCTAAAGCTTCTTTATCACCTTGATAAACCTTTTTTAATAATGATTCCATTCTCTTTTCAACAATAATCATTTCTGATTTTCCTTTTGTTAGATGCCCCATATAACCCTTCCCCCATCACCCTTAATTATTCAAAAATGCCAAAATGAAGAAAATGAATAATCCCCTAAACGTACGAAATGCCATCGCATCTTTAGATGCAATGGCATTTTTAAATCATTTATTATCCTAAAGTGCCTGGGTCCATTCTCATCATTTGTACTTCTTTTACTTTTTCAGTGGCTTGATTATCTTTAATTGATACCGAACTAACAGATAACACTGATAATGTAAGCGTACATGCAATAACTAAACTAGCTACTATTTTTTTCATTCTCATTGTCCCTCACTTTAAGATATCAAAGATTTTTATGTAGAATAAATTGCCGTCTTTTAAGAATCGGTGATATGCTTTTCTGCGCAATACTTCATCCTTTGTTGCTATTGATAAATAAAAGTCTTGAATTGCAGTTCGATTATCAATTTGATGTAAAATTGCAGAAGCTTTACTATTCTTATTCTGACGAATATACTGTAACGCCCTTTCAGCGTTATGATGTATATATTCTGATTTTACGGAAAAATTATGAATAATACAACAAAAAGAGGTGGTATTTTCCACTAATTTTCTTTTAAGTAATGATTTGTTATTTTTTATTTTTTTCAATTCTACAAGTGAAAGCTCAAAATAATACAATGCTTTATCAGGGTCGCAGAAAATATAACTTTCCGCAAATATACTTAATGCTGTAGCTTTTAATAAACTTGGAACCCCTTCTTCTTCTAGCACTTTTTTTAATAACTCTCTAGCCATACCTACTTCATCCTGCATTAAATACGCATATGAGCATATTATGTTTAACTCTACCTCATTTAAGGTTCTTTCCAAACCTTTTGGCATATCATTTATTTTATCTTGTATCATCCCTTGTAACACTGTTAAAACATTGTATGCTCCTAAATCAAAATAACCATATATACTTAGGGTGTTCACAAGTATGCTCACCCCTGGTTTATTTAAATTGACTTTTGTGCGTAACTCTTCTATTTCTTTAAGAAATTCTCCTGACCTTAATAAACGAGTTTGTCTTTCTAAACAAACGCGAAAAATCTCTTTATAATTATTAGTAACTGATTGTTTATACTCTTTCCCAATAAGATCATGTAGTAATTCTGTATAACCTGATAAATATAAGTAATACATAGCAAGCCGTACATCAGCTTCTTTATCAGTACACTTTAAAAATTCCTGAACCACTTCCATTTTCTTCTCTTCAGAATCAAGTCCACCCAAGATTTTCATTAGTTTTGTGAAAGTCATAGGAACTTTCCCATTCAATGTTTTCCATAAATTTGACTGCGATAAATTTGTTATTTTTGATAATTTCGCTGAATTCAAATCATCACTTGAAACAATACCTCCAAAGCCGATTGCCTTATTCATACTAAAGCCTCCTTGAACACGAGACACCTACCCGAATTTTCTCAATAGAAAAACTGTACCATAGGGGATTTCTTTTGAAATATTATGTTATACTTGGGCTGACTCATGGCAAAAGTTTTCCCTATCCGTATTAGGGAACAGCGAAAGAGTGGCTGCACACTACTTTTGCTGCGCTATGGGTCTTTTTTGTTCTTATTTTTCATTTAAAATAAGTTTATCACAAGATTTAGAACATTCATTTCATTAACAGTAAATTCATGTTGAGAAAGTTTTTTTCGAAAAATCCATGTTCTTACTAAGAATATCTCACTATTACAAGAACATTTATTCTAATTGTTTTTAAATAATAAAAGAGTTGTTATAAGTCGATTATAGTGGAAATCTTTTTCCAATCAAAACGGTAAAAATCAACAAATTTTTACCAACAAAAAAAGAGAGCACTTAGCTCTCTTTTTTATATTCCTGTGCCCGGGTCTTTTATATATCCTCCACCTGCTCCTGGATCATACATACCCATTCCACCACCTGGATCAGTTGTATATCCCCCGCCCGGTCCTGGATCGAAAATACCCATTCCTGTACCCGGATCGCATAACTTCCACCCTGTACCAGGTTCCTGTGATTCTTTAGAGTGTAATAACATAATTACCATCCTCCTGGATCAGTATTATTTTTTAAACCTCCACCACCTGGCTCGTTCATTCTATGTCCACCTGGTTCTATTTTTAATCCTGCGCCCCCATTACCTGGATCAAGTACTAATGGACTTCCACCTGCGCCTCCTGGATCAGAAATTACCTTTGAACCTCCTGGGTCTTTTATGTAGCATTTCATAATCTCACTCTCCCCTTTCTTTTATACACCTGTCCCTGGACCAGAAATTGGTTTCCATCCTGTGCCCGGTTCTTGATTATATCTCCAGCCACCGCCGCCTGGTTCGTTGTGCCAACCTACACCAGGATCAGTAACCTTGTGACCACCAAGGTCCTTTGTGAATTCTCCCATATTCTCCCCTCCCTTTATCCGAATCTATTAATATTTTACTATTATTTAACATCGACTGACAATCATATCCTATAACTGAATTTGTTCATATATGGTAAAATGTATCCATCGCTGATATGTCCAACTATGTAATTTTCATAGCAGCAAAATTACAACTAGACTTATACAACTTGATTCAAAAATAATTGAAGGAGTGTTTTAAGTGAAAGGACATATTCGAAAAAGAGGTAATAAATATTGTATTGTAGTCGACATTGGACCTGATCTAGAGACAGGAAAAAGAAGACAAAAGTGGTTTTCTGGGTATAAGACAAAAAAAGAAGCACAGGCTGATGTTGCGAAGAAGATTACAGAATTAAATGAAGGAACTTTTATAGAACCTTCTAAAGTTACGTTAAAAGAGTATCTAAATCACTGGCTAGAAATTAAAAGTATGAGTATAGAAAGAAGTACTTTTGTTGGTTATAGGGCATTTATCAACCAACATGTTATACCTAGTGTAGGAATGGTTGCACTCCATAAATTAAATGTTATGCACATTCAAAAATGCTATAAAACTGCGATAAATAAAGGTATTGCAAACAATTCTATTCTGCTTATGCATAGAATATTAAAGAGCGCTTTAAATCTAGCTGTAAAACAAAATGTTATTTCTCGAAATCCAGCTGCTTTTGCTGAGATACCGAAAAAAGAAAGAACCTCTATCCAAACTTGGACAGAGGAAGAAGTAAAAAAGTTTCTTTTGTATTCACAAGAATCACGATATCACATTGGGTATCTACTTGCAATAACTACAGGTATGCGTATGGGAGAAGTTCTAGGCTTACGATGGCAGGACGTTGATTTTGAAAAACACACCGTTACGATAAACCAAACATCTGGCCATGACAATAAAATCAAAAAAACAGCAAAAACAAATTCATCAAAGCGTACTATTCCTGTACCTAAAGAAACTATAGAATCCTTAAAAAGACATAAGCTTTTAATTAATAAAGAGAAATTAAGGTTTGGCTCTGCTTATCAAGATCAAGATTTAATTAATTGTAATGAGTTTGGAAGAATAATAAAAAAAGCGCATTTCAGAAAAAGCTTCATTAGAGATACACACAAAGCGGGTATAAAAGAAATTAAATTCCATGATTTAAGACATACACACGCTACTATACTATTGAAACAAGGAGTTAACCCTAAAATTATCAGTGAGCGATTAGGTCATACAGACATTTCAATGACATTAAGTGTTTATTCGCATATTTTACCGAATATGCAAGAAGAAGCTGTTAAAAACTTCGGTAAAAGCATTTTTGGATAACTTATGTTTGCAAAATGTTTGCATTTCATAAAAATAAGTCAAACAAACGCTGTTATATCAAGGTTTGTTTGACTCAACATCTTATATTCTTGATAAAACCTCCGAATTCCTATTGAAACATTTAATAACGGAATATTTTCGCCTCCGCGCGTGATACATTCAAACCGATATACATAGGCGAAATAATCTTGAGTTTTTTCATCTTTAATAGGCTCTGACATTGCCTCACAAATATTTTGTGATCTAAGAGGAGAAAAATATATATCTTCTTCGTTGATATTCTCTAATCGTACAGGTTGTTCACAAAAAATATGTGAAATTAAAGCGGGCACCCACTTAGAATATATTTCATTATCATGTAGTACTGTTAAATTAGAAATTAAATCGTAATGCCATTCATATTTTGGCAATTCTATTAATTTATTAGGTTTCCAATCATGAATCACCTCATACCAACTTTGGAAAATATAATCAAGTTGTTCTTTTCTAATAGGTTCTTTGGATACAATCCATGGTGTATTTTCATTTAATACATATGGATTATGCTGAATAAACAATATATCAGAAAACATATCATATAATCTTTCATTCAATCGTTTCAACTTACTCGTTAATAAAAACGTCTTATAATGTATCTCTACAATATCGAGCCAATCAATAGGAAAATATATAAATGATACACTTTCGTTTAAAAGAGGTTCTACTATATTTTCAAATGTTAACAACTTTAATTTTTCCATAGAATGATTACTTCCTTTCTTCATTTTTCTTGATTACAAAAAAACTAAAGTATTATCACATAATCTAATTATTTAAAAGAATAACAAATACTACTTATCCGATTAACGTATTAATGAAATGACTCTTATAAAAGTTAAAAGAAATTATCATACATAGCCCTCCTTATATATACTAAATACATTACATTAGGATTATACAATATAAATTGCGTATTGCATTTAAGATTTACAATAATTTTACAAAAGAGTATAAAAAGAGGTATTGACCATACATATGTATAGCAATACCTCTTTTCTTTACCCTATTACATCTTTTACTTCTGTATCCACTGGCCATTTTTCTAAGGCATAAGCTATCTCCCAAAATGAATATTCATATTGACTACTAATAAGAAAATGCTGTTTCATTCGCTTGCGGTCAGACTCTGTCACTTTTTCAGCGATAATATCTAACCATGTAATTTGCTCTTCAACTAATGTACGGAATCAATCAGATCCGTAAATAGAAAGCCAATCATTTTAAATTGGCTCTTCTGGCTGACACTTTTTTAAACATTTATCAAATTAGTAAGTATACATTAGAAAATCCATCCATAGAATGGCTTTATTTTTCACTTCACAGCTAGAGCTACTGAAAATTATAAAGCTCATCTTGAGAGACAGGAAAAATTATTAACTAGTAATGGCTATCGTAAAGCTAGACGAAACGCTGGAATCCCAAACTCTACTTCATACCACAAACCTACACAAATCTTTGATGGAACTAGTGAACATAGGTGGGCTCTAATATTAAGAATGAAAAAGTATATATAATTGAGTATAGAGAAGATAAAATGGGAAGGGGTTCCCATTTCCATACTGCAGATGATGAAAAAGGAAGACCACTGGAAAAAAGGAAAACATTAAGAAACTAAAGGTGTGAAAAATTTTGAGTAATATGAATAAAAGCCGAATCGAAATTCTAAAAATGAAAGCAAAAAGAAAAGCTAGTAGAAAAGAACTGATAGACGAACTTACTAATATTGTTACGATTTCTATGGACTCATTTATGGATGCAGAATCTAATGATTTATTTTGTAAAGAATTATTTAATACGCTAGAACAAAATTCAAACATAAAAAATTTTGGTAGCACTGATTATGAAGAAAACAGAAGACTATCAATAGCGCTGTTAAAAGAAACAGCTAAAACTATTCAATTTCCAGTTAATCAAGGGAGACTCTTTTTCTCTAAGGGTGGTAAATTTGAAGCAGTTAAGCTAAACATTGCTGAAGTATTTGATAATTTAGAAGAATTATCAACCATATCAAGATTTCTAACTGGGTATGCTGATTTTATATTAGTTGGTGATGATTTAGAATACGGCGTATGTATCGAAAGAACGGAATATCATTATGAATTCAGTATGTGGGGAATCACAAAAATCTAAATTATAAAACAATCCACATTCAGACGATGTAAATCCAATCCTATTGGATGAAAACAATTGGCTTGTATCTAAAAATCATCATTTAGAAGGAATTGGTATACCTGCTGCTACTTTAATTCAAATGAAATAGAATAGCGTTGAAGATAGATAAAAAGTTTCAAATTTAATTAACCTAGTGTTATAATGCGAGAGATTGATAATCATATTTATCTATTAAAGAAGGATTCTCAAATTTCAGCCCCTTGACGCGCACCGTTAGGGACTGAACTCCTTTGTTTCGATAAGAATGATGTAATGTATTTAACTTTTACAATAAAACTAAAAAAGAACACCTTATGTCAGTGCCCTTCTTGCAAATAACAACCTTTATGTAATTGAACATACAGATAAAACTAATCCCCCTAATGTAATTGCACCTAGTAATCCAAATACAATCAGCAAGACAAATGGAAGACTGCGATAATGGAACAAATGACCTACTTGTACTTGATCCATATTGTTTTATTTTCTCATAATTCATATTTAACATTAATTGTAGACATGTTACACCATCATCATGCGAACGATCTAGCTCAACTGCATGAAGTATACTTTCTTCATCACGAAACTTCACATCAGGAACTATTTTCTTTTTCTTTTTGTTCTTTATATAACGTATATCCGTTTCAATCTGCCAATCGTCCGGACAAAATAAATGCAACCATGCTGCATTCCATAATAGTGCATGAGCTAGTTTTCCTCTCGACACAACTTTCCCATCATCACCGAACATGGCATGCCCTTCTTTGTTCAAATAATATACGTATTCCTTCCTTTGTATTGTTTTACTTACGTATGGTTTTAACTCTCACATAATACGGTTTGCATTTCGAATACCGCCCATATCATGCACACTCATCAAATGTCTCCTTGTTGCAAACTGAAGCTTTCTAATCGTCGCAAGTATTGCAAATCTGACGGTTGATTTTCATGTGACTCTGGATATTCATGTTTTTCCACCTCATATTCTTTTAGATGTTCCCACATGACCTTGTCATCGATATACGGCACTTGCAATACGGTGAAGTTTTCCTTCATATATATAGCTCTTCCTGGAATAGATGGTAGTTGTTCTAATCCGGGCTGATCAATAACAAATTCTGATGCAGTACGAGTCGGTAAACGGAAACCAAGTTTCGCATTCGCCATTTGTTTTACTACCCTTGGCAATGTATCTCCTGTCGGATATTGCGTACAGAAGACAATACGAAACCCTAGTGCTCCTCCAACACGCGCAATGTGACTAAGCATGTATTGACACTCTTCCAGCATTTTATTATGAGCCCTCGGTAATCCTTTTGCAGGCGCGAGTACCGCCCCTTCATCTACTACAATGAAATACCGGTCTTTTTCTATCGTATGAACAATATTCTTGATGCCACGTTCTTTCATGTACTTCCCACGCTCATGCATTTTCTCCATTACTTTTAGCAGCATACCATGTGCTTACTCTGATGTTTCTGCGATTTTTTCAACTTGTTTTAGCTTTTTATATTCGCTAAATTCGAGTCCTTCTTCTTTTAAATCAATTAAATAAAAATGAGCATGATTTGGATTCGCTAACGATAAGGAAGCAAACATGTTTTTAAGAAAGACAGTTTTCCCCATGCGAATTAATCCACCTATAGCCATATGCGGCCTCTCATCAAAATCGTGATAAACAATTGTTTCTAAACTCTGGCCAACTGGAATACGCCATTTTCCTTTCGTTACTAAATCCATTGACCATGACCAGTTCTTCGGTATTTCTCTGTGGAATACACGAATATTCAATTTATAATTATCGTACTGGATCCGTACTGGTTTATTTAGTCCCTCGCTTACCACATCCTCTACCTTCTGAATAATTTTACTGGGCATGCCAAGCGGTAAAGTGTAAACATAAGTCGTACTACGATCATCATCAATTTGTTTTTGGAACTTTGGATATTGCAATTTTTCTTCATTATTTCTTTTAATCGCAATACCAGCTACTTCAAAAAACACCTGTATTTTTCGCTTATCATCATTTTTACTTTTGAACTTTTCACCGAATAATGCCACTGTTATACCTGCAGCTGGAACGAGTAATAATTCAATCATTTTCTCCACTCCCCATATACCCTTTATTAGGGTATATATCCCTTATTTTCGGAATACTCCCGTACACGCTTTATGCCAACGACCAGTAAATGTCCTGAAATTCCACGTTGGTATTCCCCTATAGAAACGCGAAAAGAACATAACGTAGAAGATACAAGAACGAGCCTGTGAGCGTTGTGTACATGGTCATTCGTGGAAGCCAACGTGGAACACTCTGCCCCATTTTTTCTGCAACCTTCATCGTAATCACTGACAAGCCTGTTGCAGTCCATACTACTACCGCTTCACCAACGATTGTCATTTGAATCCCTCTTTTCGAATGAGTTGTAATCCCTTCGCTATCATAACCGGTTGATACTCATTAATGACGTCTCCCCAATCAAGCACTTCATCCTTATCTTCATATAAATCATCCATAATATCGTTCGATAAACGGTAATAGCCTTTATATTCACGATTGTTAAAAACCTCATGTCTTTCCATGTGATCCACAATTGCGTTTGTTTCTTTCTTGCCATTAGAACCCCAATACATATTTCTCAACTCTTTCGATGGATATAGGTAAGGCGTTTCGTTTAAATGTGAGAATTGCCAACGCATATGCGTCCTCTCCCTTCTTGATGTCCTTGATTCCACTTGGTATTCCTCATGGTCTTGATAAAGGTATATGACCTAGAAAGGAGGATTTTGCCTGTCCTTCGAGAAAAAATTCGTAGGACAACTAAAAAAGGGTGATGATATGGAAAGTCGTTTGAAAGAAATTTTGGATGCACGTGGAATTAAATACAGTTTTATTGCTAAAAAAGTTGGGATTGCAACATCCACAATGACTAATTTAATAAAAGGTGGACTTCCAACCTTACCTGTCGCCTATCGCATTGCACGTGTATTGGAAATGAAATTAGAAGAAATTTGGATTGAAGATGAAGAAATAGAATAATCATCATTTGGACATACTCATACTGAGGTGAATTGCATGATTTGGGCAATAGCATTGCTTGTAATTGTTTTTCTAATTGGTGCAATAACAAAAAGTCCGCACGTAACACCTGAAGAAATTAGAACCGAGCGAATCAAAAGAAGTGCAACTCGTAGCAATTTAGAAGTAATGGATCCGAGGGAATTTGAATATTTTGTAGCTGATGTCTTTCGTTCTCTTGGTTATAAAGTTCAAGTAACTTCTGGCTCTAACGATGGCGGCAAAGACATCATTCTTTATTAAGAGAATAAAATGAAATTCGTCGAGGTAAAACGCTATACGAAAAACTCCATTGGAAGACCCTTTATTCAGAAGCTTCATAGCGCAATTGTGGATGCTGATGCTGTTGGAGGATATTTCGTAACACTAAGTCATTTCAATAAGAACGCAAGACAATATGCAGCAAATAAGAACATTGAATTAATTGATGGCAACTCACTTATCGACATGCTAAATTCATAAAAATATAAAGTCCCATACTTTTGAACGGTGGTTTTTCGTTACTAACTCACGCTTTAAACAGAACTTATGTATACTTACCGTACACAACGTATGTCGGAATAGTTCGCAGGAATTTGTGAAATACTAAACGATTTAAATAAAAATCCGAAGCCAACAGTTACAGAAGATATACAAAAACAACTTAAATGAGAACTTATACATTCAATGCAAACTCAAGAAGAAGTATTAATTTCATATTACCACGATAGCTGTATATCAATATGGATACATAACTACTATCCATATTGATATACAAATTTATCTTAGCTTGAGAGGAGTTTCCGCATCACCAATCGCTTGAATCATTTCAATCTTTATGGTAATTCTGTTTGGTGATTCTATAATGTTATCAGCTGAATTACTTTCTACTTTTAAGTTGGGTCCAATAATAGTAACTAGCTCTTCGCTAATATGCAGTATAAAGCCTTTGATATGAATACCTTCTAAAAATAATACAATGTATAAATTAATTAATTGATAATCATATAGTAATTTTTTAATTTCAATTTTTATTTTTTCAATATTATTAGATGTATCTATTTGGTAATAAGATTCTTTTTGATTGAATAATAATTGCGAATTATCTTGCGATAGTATAAATTTTTTGGAGGTTAGTGAAGTATTAAAAGTATCACTTAATTTTAATAAAACCCGAGAAGATTTTTGGTTTTTTGATGATTTTGCAGAAATACCAGTGTTTTTTTTGGATCTGATTGTTTGTGTTGAG